>JACDAJ010000077.1 GCA_013695475.1 Rubrobacter sp.
GACCACGGTTGGGGGTCTGTGGGAGGCAGGTCGCTGCGGCGGCGCATCATGCGGGAGGCTCCTTTTCGAGGGTGCCACGATGCTACATCCGGCGACCGAAGATGGCCATTAAATCAGCGGCTTCCTAACCCGAATAATCCACGAGAGTGTGAATCGCTTTGCATAGCGAATCGAGAAAACGCCATTGGCGACCCTCGATTCGCGCCGCCGGCCATGTGCGGAAGCGATCAACCGGATCCTGTATCACTTGCTAAAAAAGCGAACTCTGGACGAGCCGTAAACCGGCTCGAAGCACCGACCCGTCGTCGTCGAAGGCCGGATCGTACGAGGCGACCCCGACGGCGGCGATCTCGCAATGTTCACGCACGAGATGGACGATCCGCTCCGCCTCCTCAACCGTCAAACCGTCCGGCGGAGCGAATTCGTTGGCGGCTCCCACGCTTTCCGGGTCGAGAAAGTCGAGGTCGAGATGGAGATACACGGATCGGGTACGGTTTCCCAAATCTTCGAGCGTGGATTTCATTTTCTCCATCCCGGCCTCGGATCTCGCCTCCCCCGCCTCGAACACGGAGATTTCGGAGTTCGAGAGGCGTTTCCTTTCTTCCGGCTCGATTTCACGGACGCCGACCAAAACCACGTTCTTCTCCGCCGCAGGCGAGAAGTTCGGCACGCTCGCGGCCATGTTCTTCCAACAATGACCCACGGCGATGGAGAGTCCCATGTTGTCCGAGAAGCCCGTGTTCGTCGTATCCGGAGTGTGGAAATCGGCGTGTCCGTCGAACCACACGACACCGAGATTTTCGCCCCCCACTCCGGCGACGGTTCCGACGGAGTTGTTGCAATTTCCGGACAATACGAGCGGAAAGTCGCCGGACTCCCGGCAATCACGAACCTCCCGAGAAATGAGACGATCAAGCTCGAAAGCGACCGCCACCTCGGCGGGAAGCGAGTTTTCCGATTCTAAAAAACGAACTTCCACGTCATGCCCGTCCGCCGAAAGAGCATCGGCGAGTCCGCCCCGGACGAGATGCTCCGGGCCACGGCCCATGCGAACGCCCCGGTGTCCCGAGTCATACGGAGCCAGAATCGCACGCACGTTCACCGCCAAACCGTTTCCCGAAACCTTCTCATACGGAATCCGGTCAATCTCCCCCGCATACGTCCGACGGCGCGAATGGTCGAGCCGCGATTCGTATTTCCCGATTCGCGGCTTCTCCTCGATTCGCGGCTTTCCCCCGTCTCGCCCGCCCCCGAAAACCGGGACTCGGTCGGCGGACTCCATATTATTCCTCGAACCCAATGCTCCATACCCGGTCGAGATCGTAGTTCGAGTACGTGCGGAACGCGACCATCGTCTCGGTCCGGGCGACGCCGGGAACCTGCGCGACCTTCCCCGGCACGATGTCATTCAGGCTCTCGAAGTCCGGGATGCGAACCATGACGATGAGGTCGTGCGGGCCGGTGACGGAGTACGCCTCGGTCACGCCTTCTATTTCGATGATCGCCTGCGCGGCTTCCTGGACGCGCTCGCTTTCGGTCGTGACGAGGACTATCGCCGTTACCAAAGTTTGCCTCCCATGCTCCTCATACTCCGAACGTGACGGTTCCGGTGAGCGTATTGTTGTCGAGGAACTCCTCGTATTCGACGGGGTCGGCCTCGACGGTGACCTCCGCCGTCTCGTCCACCTCGCCGGGGCGGAAGCCGGAGACTTCGATGGTCGCCGTACCGCCGTTCGCCTCGATGCGCTCGATGGTCGCCGACTGCGATTGTCGCTCGGCTTGCGTGTTTATGATCACCTCGACGGGGACGGCGGTCTCCGGAACCTCTCCCCCGTTCGTTATGACGACGGTGAAAGAAGGCTCGTCGTCGCCCGAGAGGACGACGTTTCCGCCCGGAACCATTTGCTGGTCGCCCGCGACGGTCACGGATGTGATCTCCACCCCGTGCAAAGCGTTCGGGTCGTCCCTCGCCCCCACCGGATCATCCGTCGCCGTCTCGAAACCCGTCTCTTCATAGTCCATGAACGGCGGTGGCTCCTCGATGAAATCCTGGTCGCGAGTCTGGCCGACGCTCTCCAAAGAGCCTCCGACCGCCGGAAGATAGTGGTTGCGTAACATTCCGTCGGAGAGCCGATAGCTGTCCACCGCCTGCGCGTACGCCTCCGGGAAGTTGTCCGGATTGTCGGCGGCGGAGGTTGCGAGGCGTTCGGTGGCATCGGCACGGACTCCCAAAGCGCTCACCATATAATGATCCGCGTCGTTGAATTCGGGGGGTATCTCCTCGTTGCCGAGGGCGCGGCTGTAAAGGAGTTCGGACTGGTTCGCGGCCTGGCTGATGGCTTCGGCGTCGAGGTTTCCCGGCTCGCCCTCGGCGCTCGCGAGGACGCTTTGAAGTTGCTCGGCGCCTGTGTTCGAGGAGTCAGAGAGGATGCTGTCGGCGGTCGTGATGTACTTTCGGACTTGCGTGGATTCCTGCGTCGCGACGCAGCCGCGCACGACGAAGAAAATGAAGACGAACGCCATGAAGAGGAAGAAGATCGAGCCGAGCATCGTCAGCCACGCCGGGAGGGTTCGCCGCTGCTTCGGGCGTTTGGCGGCGCCGCCGCCGCTTTTCGCGGCGGGTTTTCTCCCGCGCTGGGCGGGTTTACGGGAAGATCTTCCTTGCTCAGCTATCTCGACACCCCCCTTGCCTGGCCGCGTGGGCGAGGGGGGACTCGAACCCCCACGTCCTCTCGGACACTAGACCCTGAACCTAGCGCGTCTACCAATTCCGCCACTCGCCCGCGAAACAAAACACCGTCTTCAAACCTCGCTCCCAGAGCCTTTCTCAGGCTTGAAGCTGCGTGGATTCTACCAGCGCGAAGACGCGAAGGCGAGGTCGCTCCGCCTTCGGCTGCGCTCCCGGTTTTTGGTTGTTGGTTTTTGGTTATTGGTTGATGGCAATGCCGAGTACGACCGCATCCGCCTGCTTCGCCGCGCCGCGAAACGCCCGTCTGTCTGCGAATTCGCGGAGACGACTCGATATTCGCATCGCGAAGGAGACGCTTCGTCGAGAGGCGCTCGTTTCGGGAGTCGAGCCGTTTCCGACGGACTCGACCGACGCTTCGGCGAGTTTCCGATACTTCGCCAAGCCGCGAAATGCCCGTCTGTCCGCGTCCCTCGGCGGGAACGTCTCTCGCGGAGGAGACACTTCGCCGGAACGTCTCCGCGAAGGTGTGGCCGCAGAGTGCGCGGCGAACGCCGATTTCTCATACAGAGTCCGACACAAGAAACCAATAACCAAAAACCAACAACCAAAAACCGGAGCGAAGCGCCCCCCCCTTTTCTCATCGAGGATTCAGAATCGCATCGGGGCGATGGCTTACAATACGCTCGTATCGTGGCAGAGACGAGATACATTGAGGGACAGAGCCGGTACGCGCTCTCCGAGATGATCGGGCGCGGCGGCTTCGCGACCGTCTGGCGAGCCAGCCCCGTTGTCGGCGGCTATTTCGGGAGCGCCGACGACGTCGCCATCAAAGTCATCCCCGTATACAACGAATCCGAACGCTCGCGCGCACTCCGGGAAGGCCAGATCGCCGAGTATTTGAAGCACCCGAACATCGTCGAGACCCTCGAAGTCATCCCCGGCGAGCATGAGATTTATCTCGTGACCGAGTTCGTGGCGGGGCTTCCGCTCGACGAGGCCGCCCGCTTTTATGGCGTGGACGAGGTCGCGGACTCGCTCGCGCAGGTTCTCGAAGCCCTCGTGTACGCCCACGGACAAGGCATCATCCACCGCGACATAAAGCCCCAAAACGCACTCGTTGACCGCCGCGGAACCGTGAAGCTCACCGACTTCGGAGTCGCATACCGCGCCGGAGACACACGACTCACGAGGATCGGGTTCGCGGTCGGGACGCCGGGGTACATCGCGCCGGAGATCCTCGACGGCTCCGACCCGACGGCTCTCACCGACATATATGCGGTCGGGGCGACGGCGAAAGCGCTCCTCTCGCACCAGCCCGAAGAACCGTCCGAACGACTCCGGGAATTCATAGACCGGGCGACTTCGCCGAACCCGGCGCACCGCCCGCAAAGCGCGTGGGCCGCCCTCAAACTCCTCACCGGAAGGAAAGCTCCGAGATCCCCGGCGGCGAAACCCCCGGCTCGAGCCTCCGCGAAGAAGACGCGACAAGTCGAAAACCGCGAAAGGCGCGAAAAACGACCGATGGAGCGGATGCCCGCAGCTCTCTCTTCGAGTGCGATGCGGGCGGCGAACGGCCTCGCCGCCGGGTATCTCGGATATTTGCTCGGGAGTTCGCTTCTTCTTTTGGGGGGCGCGGAGTCGGCGGGCATCGCCGCCGGGTTCGGAGTGGCCGGATACCTTCTTCCTCGGCTGGCCGCGCTCGGGATCATCGTCGCTCTCGCGGTCGCGCTTTTGCAAGGCGGTGTGGGACTCGGACTCGGGCTTCTCGCCCCGGCGGTCGGGGCGGTGTGGGTCGTCGGGTCGGGGGCCGTCGGGAGCGGGGCGAGAAAGCTCCCTTTAGCTCCGGTTTTAGCCGTCCCACTCGCCGCCGTTAACCTCGCCGCCGGGCTTCCCATCCTCCTCGGAGCCGTGATGCGCCCCATCGCCGCCGGGCTTTCGGCGATGTTCGGGGGTTTCGTTTTCCTCCTCGGCGCGATTTTGATGGGCGACGGGGTTCTTCCTTTTTATGGCGGGGCGCCGTTCCGGGAGATACCGGAGGCGTATGGGCCGGGGGAACTCATAGCCCACGTGGAGAGGATCGTCGTTCTTTATCCCGAGGTACTCGCGCTGCCTGTTTTGTGGGGACTCATGGCGGTCGTCGTGTCGGTCGGGGAGTGGGCGAAGATGCCGTTCGTCGGGATCTCGCTCGCCGCGTTGGCGGGTTTGTTCGCATATGCGGCGGTGATCTCCGGCACGGGGGAGTACCTCGCGGACGCTGTGATATCGCTCGGCCTCGCGTCTATAATATACGTGGCGCTAAGGTACCTCGTGTCGTGGGCGAGAGGTTAGGTTTTCTTGGGTTTCCTCAAAGGCATCGAAAAACGGATGGAGGGATTGGTCGAGGGCGTGTTCGGTCGCGCCTTCCGAAGGCGCATCCATCCGGTCGAGATCGCAAAGGGTCTCACAAAGCAAATGGACGAGGGACGGATGGTCTCGATCTCCCGCACATACGCCCCGAACGACTTCACCATCCACCTTTCCGAAGACGACGCCGAGTCCATGAAAGCGTACGAGGAGTCGCTCCGAGAGGAACTCATCCAATACGCCTCGACCCACGCCGAGTCGAAAAGCTACCACCTCATGACCCCGCCATACGTCCGCTTCGAGCCCGAGGACTCGCTCAAATTCGGCGAGTTCGGCGTGACTGCGAAGCTCACGGGCGGCGACGGCCCTCGGGAAAGAGGCGCGCCGCAGGATACTTCCGGGCAGACCCGGATTTTCAAAACCGAGCAGACGACGGGCGGTTCGGTCGAGCAAGGGACGGCAGCGATCTCGATAGACGAGGCTCGGCAGCACGGGCTTGCGAGGGAGATCGTGGAGGTCATAACGGACGGCGGCGACGCGCAGCCGCTCGAAGGGGCGGGGCCGTGGACGGTCGGGCGTTCGCAGGACAACGACATCGTCGTCTCCGACCCGAACGTTTCGAGGCGGCACGCGAAGCTCATCCGGGAAGAAAACGGGTTCGTCGTCGAGGATCTCGGCTCGACGAACGGCACGCTCCTCGACGGCGCCCCGATCGACCGCGAACGCATAGAAAGCGGCGATGAACTCACCTTCGGACAGAGCGTCGCCCGCTTCGTCCGGCGCATTGACTCGCCGGAGGGCCGCGAAAGCGGCGGCGAGGCCGGGCGCCGCACCGGGAGGGGGTAATGCTCGAGCTTCAAGTTCCACTCCTCGCCGCGAAGGCCCTCCTCCTCCTCCTCCTCTTCGCGTTCGTGTACGCCGTCGTGAGACGTGGCATAGGCGACCTCCGCGACGTCCCCGACGACGACGGCGAGTTCGTGGCCGGCGCCCCCCAGCCCTCGCAAAAAAGAGGCCGGGCTGCCCGACCCCGCGACGCCTCCGAACTCATCGTGGAAGGGTCGGACATATTCGCCCCCGGTACGCAGTTCGCCCTCGAGAACGGCTCGGTGAGCATCGGCCGCTCGTCGGGGAGCGACATCGTGGTGAAGAGCGACGACTATGCGTCCGGCCGCCACGCGCAGTTGTCGCGGCACGGGGGGCTTCTTTATGTCGAGGATCTCGGCTCGACGAACGGGACTTTCGTGAACGGGCAAAAGGCGGTCGGGGCGACGCCTCTACGGGACGGGGACACCGTGAAAGTGGGTTCGACGACTTTCAGGTTCGTGGAGTAGTCTATGTTTTATCTCGAACATTTCGGCCTCACCGACGCGGGCAAAGTCCGCGAAAACAACGAGGATTCGCTCCTCGTCGCGACCGGGGAGGACGAGACGCTCTTCGCGGTCGCCGACGGCATCGGGGGCTTTGAGGCGGGCGAGGTCGCGAGCCGCATGGCGATTGACGCGCTCAAAAAAATGGAGCCGAACGACCCGTTCGACGGCTCGGTGAAGGAAGCGAACCGCCGGATACGCGCCGCGTCGCAAGGCGACGAGAGTCTTTCGGGGATGGGAACGACCGTCGTGGCGATACGCTTCGGCGGGACGAAGCAAAAGCCGAGGGCCGAGATCGCGCATGTCGGGGATTCGCGGGCGTATCTTCTTCGGGGCGGGGGACTCAAGCCCGTCACCGAGGATCACTCGCTCGTCTCCGAGCTTGTGAAGAGCGGGGATCTCACACGGGCGGAGGCGGCGGACCATCCTCAAAGGAACCTCATCACACGCGCCCTCGGGGCGGAGGAGAACGTGGAGGCGGACAACGCGGTGCTTCCCGTGGAGGCGAACGACCGTTTCCTCCTTTGCTCCGACGGCCTCTCGGACATGGTGAAGGAAGCGAGGATCGAAGAGGTTCTCAAAGAGCATGCAAAAGACCCGGACACGGCTGCGAAGCAACTCCTCTCCGACGCGCTCGACGCGGGCGGCTCGGACAACATAACCATCATCGTCATTGACGTGCGCGAGCGGGACGAAAAAGAACCCTCCCGCTCGCAAGGGACGCGCGAGATGCGGGCGGTGGGTCGCCCGGCGACCGGGGCTTCCGGAGCGACCGGGACCGCCGCGCCGAGCGCGTTCGCCTCGACGAGGAATGTGAAAGGAAGCTCCGGCAAAGGCCGGAAGGCGGGGAAGAAAAAGGGGCTGCGGGCGGTGATCGGGGGTATTTTCGGGCGGCTCGTGCGTGGCCTCGCCGTCCTCGCGGTTCTCGCGCTGGCTCTCACCCCGGTTTATCTGTGGGGCTCGAGCCGGTATTTCCTCGACTCGGACGGTGGCGAGGTCGTCGCGTACCGCGGCCTCCCGTACACCGTCGGCGACATGCCATTCAACGAAGAGTGGCGGAGGACGGGCATCGCCCTCGAAGACGTGGGGCAAACGTATCGAGACCCGATCAACGACAACACATACTACGAGCAAGAAGGCATCGAACAAGTCCTCGATCAAATGCAGACCGACATCGCCCGCAACCAGCGAGAAGAAGCCGAACAGGAAAACCGCGACGGCGGCGGAAACTCCCCCGAAGGGCGGGGGAATTAAATAATGGCGCAGCGGGCGACGATGCCGATGATCCTCGCGCTCGCGATTTGCACGCTCGGGTTTGCGACGCTCATCTTCGTTCAAGAGGCGACGAGTCCGCCGCTTATTTACGGGGCGTACTATGCGGGTACGTTGTTCGCGCTTTATCTCGCGGTTCGGTTGTGGCTGCCGAACTCCGACGTGCTCATATTGCCGCTCGTTACGATGCTCACGGGCATCGGGCTGGTCATGATCTTCCGCCTCACGTACAACGTGCCGGATGCGGAGGGGCTTGCGATAACTCAGGCGGTCTGGATCTTCGGCGGGAGCGGCGCGCTTCTTTTCACCGTCCTCCTTTTCAGGAACTACCATCGCCTCTTCGACTACAAATACCTCTTCGCGTTCGCGGCGATATTCCTGATATGCCTCACCTTCACGCCGCTCGGCTACGAGGTGAACGGGGCGAGGCTGTGGGTTCAAGTCGGCCCGATCAACTTCCAGCCCTCGGAGTTCGCCCGCATCGCACTCATCATCTTCTTCGCCGGATATTTGGCCGAAAAGCGCGACCTCCTCGCGGCGACGAGCCGGACTATCGCGGGGATACAGTTTCCGAACCTTAAATATTTCGGCCCGGTCGCGCTCGTGTGGGCGGCCTCGCTCGGCCTCCTCGTCTTCGAGAAAGACCTCGGGAGCAGCCTGCTTTTCTTCGCTATTCCGCTCCTCATGCTTTATGTGGCGACGGGGAGGATCGCGTACGTCATACTCGGGAGCATCATGTTCGCCGTCGGCTCGACGGTCGCGTATTTCCTTTTTTCCCACGTCCAAGTTCGGGTGAGGGCGTGGCTCGACCCGTGGCAAGACCCCGACGGCGAGGGTTTCCAAATCCTCCAAAGCCTCTTCAACATAGCCGACGGCGGCCTCACCGGAACCGGACTCGGAGCGGGGTTCGCGCAGACCATCCCCGAGGTTCAAACCGACTTCATCTTCTCCGCCATAGCCAGCGAACTCGGACTCCTCGGAGCGACGGCGGTTCTCCTCGCGTTCCTCGTCTTCGTGTACCGGGGGATTAAAATATCCCTCATGGCGACCGACGACTCCTCGAAGCTCCTCGCTTACGGACTCACGACGATGTTCGCGATTCAAACGCTCGTCATCATCGCGGGGATAACGAAGGCCATACCGCTCACAGGCATCACGCTCCCGTTCGTCTCGTATGGGGGGTCTTCGATCATCGGCAACTTCATCATCGCGGGCATCCTCCTCGTCATCTCCGAGAAAGCCGGGCAAAAGGAGCGGGGCGAGCCGACGTACGACTACGAAAGGGGGACGGCGTGAACCGCCACGTCCGGAGGACTTTCTATCTTTTCGCCCTCGGGTTCGTCGCGCTCGTCGGGGTTCTCGCATACTGGCAGGTTTACGCGAGCGAATCCCTCGCCAACGACCCCGAAAACAGCCTCCAAACGAGGCGAGCCATCGAAGCCCCGCGAGGCTTCATCTTCGCCGGGGACGGTGAGACGGTTCTCGCGCAAAGCGAAGAGCAGCCCGCCGAGGGCGGCCAAAACCCGACGTACAGCCGGATATATCCACAAGGGCCGCTTTATGCGGGGATCGTCGGATACTGGAGCACGAGGTACGGGGCGACCGGCATCGAGATCGCCGAGAACGCGAACCTCTCCGGGACCGCCGACCCGGCGACTTTGGACGAGCTCATAAATCAAATGTCCGGCGGCCCGCAGCCCGGAAACAACATCGTCCTCACGCTCGACCATGAACTCCAGCAAATCGCCACTGAGGCCATCGAAAACAGCAATACGGGGCGAGGCTCGCTCATGGCCCTCGATCCCCAAACCGGAGAAATCCTCGCCCTTGCCTCGGTTCCCTCGTACGACCCGAACAACATTGACGAGAATTTCCCGAGCCTCCTCGAAGACCCGGACGAGCCGCTTCTGAACCGGGCGACACAGGGACTTTATTCGCCCGGCTCCGTCTTCAAAGTCGTGACGGCGGCGGCGGCATTGAAAAGCGGGGTCGAGCCGTCGGACCGGTTCGTTGACAGCGGGGTTTACGAGCAACCCGGATACACGGTCGTAAACTACGACGACGGGGTTTATGGGGCGGTCAACTTCGCGCAGGCTCTCGCGCTCTCCATAAACACCATCTTCGCCGAGGTCGCCGTCGAGGAGATCGAGACCGGCACGATCACCGAGACCTCGCAGGATTTCGGATACGGCGACGAGTTCGAGGACTTTCCATTGCTCGTGAACCCGAGCCGGATCGGGGAGGGGAACGTCGCCCAAATAGCCTTCGGACAAGACACGAACGTCTCGAACGTCTTCGAGATGGCGCTCGTCGCGGCGGCCATCGGCAACGACGGCGCGATGATGGAGCCGCGCCTCGTGCGTGAGATCCGCTCCCCCGACGGGGTCATAATAAATCGCTCGCAGCCGAGTGAAAGAAACCAGGTTCTCGAGCCGGAAGTGGCGAACACTTTGCAAGATATGATGGTCGGCGTCATCGAGGAAGGGACGGCCACCGTCGCCCAAAGACCCGGCGTGGAAATAGCCGGGAAGACCGGGACGGCGGAGGTTCCGCCGAACGACCCGAACTCGTGGTTCATAGCGTCGGCTCCGGCTGACGAGCCGGAGATCGCGGTCGCCGCCATGATCGAGAACGGCGGCGACGGCGAGGAACAGGGGCTCCCCGTCGCAATGGCCGTGATAGACGCATACCTCGAAACCGGGCAAGAACCCGAGACCGAGGATTTCCCCGAACTCGGGCCGGACGGATTGCCGGAAGATTTGCCGGAGGGGCTTCCGCAGGAATTGCCGGAGGATCTCCCACAGGTCCAGCCGGGAGGTTTGCCGGAGAGCATACCGGAGGGATTGCCGCCGGAGATACAAGAATTCTTCAACCAAAACCAGTGATCGGGACGGTTATAATCTAGCGTCGTGGAACAGCTCGTAGACAATCGGTACAAAATCATCGAACCCCTCGGGAGCGGGGGGATGGCCGATGTTTTCCTCGCCCACGACAACGTTTTGGATCGCAAAGTCGCCCTCAAAGTCATGAGCGGAAGATACTCCTCCGACGACGAGTTCGTCGAACGTTTCCGAAGGGAGGCGCAGTCGGCGGCGGCTCTCGCCCACCCGAACATCGTCTCCATATACGACCGGGGCGAGTCCGAGGACGGAACATACTATATTGCGATGGAATACCTCTCCGGCGGGACTTTGAAAGACCGGATAGTGAAACGCGGCGCGATCCCCGCGAAAACCGCCGCCGCCGTCGCCGGACAAATCGCGGAAGCCCTCAAAGTCGCCCATGACCGGGATGTCGTCCACCGCGACATAAAGCCGCACAATATCCTCATCACCGAGGGCGGGGATATAAAAGTGACCGACTTCGGGATCGCACGCGCCGCCTCGTCGTCCACGATGACGAAGACGGGCGCGGTGATGGGGACGGCCCACTATATATCGCCCGAGCAGGCGATGGGCGAGTCGGTCGGCTCGGCGAGCGACCTTTATTCGCTCGGCGTTCTTCTTTATGAAATGCTCACCGGGAAACTTCCGTATGACGCGGACACCCCCATCGGCATCGCGATGAAGCACGTGAACGGGCAACTTCGCCCGCCTCGGGAAGTCAATTCGAATGTTCCGGCGGGGATGAACGCGATCGTGGTGAAGCTCCTCCAGAAAGACCCGGAGAATCGGTACGCGAGCGATCAAGAATTCATAGACGATCTCGAACGCGCCTCGCGCGGCGAATCCCCGGCGGGCGCGGCGACGACGCAAGTTATGAACCGCGCTGGAAATACGGACGGCACACAGGTCATGCCGCCCGTTCCGCCCCGGCAAACCGAAAGGAAAAAGCGGCGGGGGCTTGTGCCGCTCATTCTCCTCGGGCTGCTTCTTCTCGCGTTGCTCGGGTTCGCGGGATACAACTATTTGCAGGGAGCCTCCGAGCCGGAGGTTGCGCAAGTCAACGTGCCGGATCTCACGGGCATGACGCTCGAGGAGGCGCGGGGCGAGTATCCCGGCTTCGACATCGTGGAGGGAGGCACGGAGGACGGGACGGACGAGGCGGGGATCGTACTCGATCAAAGCCCGAGTTCCGGCGGCGGACAGGTGGATGAGGGATCGGAGATCGAAGTCACGGTCGCGAGCGGTCAAAACGAGGTGCCAAACGTCCGGGGCGGCGCCGAGGAGAAGGCCGGGCAAGCCCTCTCCGACAAAGGCTTCGAGGTCGAGGTCGAGACGGTCGAGAGCGACGACGACGAGGTCGGAGAAGTCCTCGACCAAAACCCGTCCGGCGGCTCGACGGAGGATGTCGGCTCGACGGTCACAATATCGGTTGGCTCGGGGCCGGACATGGTCGCCGTCCCGGATGTCCCGGTGGGATCCTCCGAAAGCCAGGCGGCTTCGCAACTCGATTCAGCCGGACTCGCGCTCGGCTCCGTCTCGACGACGGAAAGCGTGGACGTGGCGGAGGGCGGCGTCGTGGCGCAAGACCCGCCCCCCGACACGGAGGTCGAGGAAGGCTCCTCGGTGAACATCACGCTCAGTTCGGGGCCGCCGCAGACGGAGGTTCCGGATGTCGTCGGGAGCGATGTGAACAGCGCGTCTCAAACGATGCTCGACACCCAACTCGGCTACCAGACCTTCGGCATCCAGAGTTCGGAGGACGTGGGAACCGTCATCTCGACCGACCCCGGCGCGGGAACCACCCTCGACACGAACACCGTGGTGGCGGTCACATACAGCCTCGGCGAGCCGGAGGAGGAGCCGCCGGAGACGACGGTCGAGGACGAAACCCCGGTCACGCCAACCCAGCCGCCGCAAAACAACCAAAACAGCAACGGAAATAACAACGAAAATAACAACGAAAATAACAACGAAAATAACAACGAAAATAACAATCAAAACAACGCGACGCCGACGCCCGGACAGACTCCGAGCGTGAACCCGTCATCACCCTCGCCGTCATCCCCTTCGAACACGGACGGGAACACTTCGGGCGGCGGCTCCGACTCGGACGACGACAACGGCGACGGCGACGATGGTTGACCGTCGCCGTCAGCCGGCGTAGCCCGGAAGCTCGGACGCCTCCACTTCCTCCGGCGGGGAAACTTCGATGAAGCTGTGTCGTCCGATGGCGTTGTCTTTGACCCACGCTTCCTCCACGGGCTTTCCTTTTTCGAGGTCGTATCCGGTCTCGGCGTGGAGGGAGAGATGCTTTCCGTCGGGGGTTTCGACTATGAGGATCGAGCGTCCTCCGGGGGAGTGGGCGTGTATTTTCACCGTGGTTTTTCCTGCAAATTGGCTCATGGGGCGAGTTTATACGAAGTGTGGGGCGAGGGGAAGATGTGGCGGGTGGGAAATTAGCCCGTGATAAAATTCATGCAATGAGAGTACGACATGACATTCACATTCGCGGAGGGAGCCGATATGTCAGATCCCATACCCAGAGATGGCGGACATAGTTCCAATGAAGACGACGACCGAAGTAATGAAATTTGGCAAAGCCTCCCGCCGGAGAACCTTCCGGAGGAGCTTCTCCAGGCGCGGCTCGGGCGCCTCGACACGAGGAAAGCCCTCGCCGACCTTTGCAAAAACATCCCCGGCCTGGAGGAGATCCTCCTCCCGAGAGGCATTCAAGCCGACGCCCTGACCAGGAAATCCGGCGGCGGAGGCCGGATGGTGCGGGACGTGTCGCGCCGCATAAAGCAATATCCGGCGGCGTGGGACGCATTCCGAACCGCCGTGCGAACCCAGATCCCCCCCGAAACTTTAGCCGCCGTCGAGAGCATGTCGGTGGAAAACATCGAAGAATTGTCCGAGGCGCATGGGACTGAGAACCTCCTCGTAGCGGCGATCACCCACGACGACGATAACTACGACGGCGAGGATGGCGAGAACGGCGGCGGCACGTTGGGGAAGGAGGCTCTCGACGCGCTGATCGAGGCGTGGTCGGAGGCGAGCCTGAAAGCGGAGCAAAGAGCGTCGAAGGACGCCCACGTCAAGGAACTCGAGGCCGAGGTCGAAAGTCTCCGGCGCGAGAACGAGCAACTTTCGTTCGCGTCGCGGGCGGCGAGGCAGCAAGCGGAATCTCTTTCGGAGGAGGTGCGGACGCTCACCGGGGAGCGCGACGGGGATTCGGCGAAGGTTCGGGAGGCGCGCGAGAGGGCCGAGTCGGCGGTCGGCGAGAGGGAGCGGCTCGACGCGAGGATCATGGATCTCGAAAAGCGCGAGGCGCAGCTTACGAGGTCCCTCGAAGGCGAGAGGCGCGCATATTCGAAGGCCGCCGAGCGGGTGGACGAAATGCACGCGGAACTCGGCGAAGTCGGCGAGGAGCGCGACCGAATTCAAGACGCCCTCCGAAACGCCCGCTTCACCGACAAAGGCTTCGGTGAACTCCTCGTCCGAGCCGTGAAAAACGAGGTCTCATCGCTTCCGAACTCCCTCGAATCTTCGGCGCAGACGGCCCGCCTCCTCGATTTCATGGGGAAGGTTCTCCACGCCCACAACGACCTCCGGGGCGGGAGGGAGCCGGGCGGCTCCCCGGCGTCGCGCACCGAAGACCCCGACGACTCGGAGCCTTCCACAGCCCGAGGGACGGTCGAGGCGGTCGAGGAATTCGGTTCGGAGAAGTTCGGCTCGGAGAACGGAGGTCCGAGGAAAGCGGAGTCGAAGGAGAAATTGCGGGCGAAGCCGAGGCCGACGCTTTCTTTCCAGGCGATTGGCGGGGCGGGGGAGGTTGGCGGGGCGAGCCACCTCCTTGATTTCGGGTCGGCGAGGGTTCTCATTGACGCGGGCATAAAGCCCGACGGGAGGGGGCCGGCGGCTCCGGCCTTCGAGAAGGCCGATGGTCTCGACGCGGCGATCATCACGCACGCGCACCTCGACCATTGCGGGGCGTTGCCGCTTCTCATGAGGATGCGTCCCGGCCTCCCGATATATTGCACGCCGCCGTCGGCGCGGCTCATTGCGAACGCGCTCAACGACCACGCGGCGATGGGCGGGAGCATCCCCGGCGGCGTTCCGATACACGAGGTCGAGAAGCGGCTCATACCCGTCCCGTTCGGGAAGCCGTTCGAGATCGGGGGCGTGAAAGCCACCCTCACCGAGAGCGGGCATATCCTCGGGGCGGCGAGCGTTCTTTTGGAATCCGGGTCGGCGAGAGTGTTCCATACGGGGGATATTTGCATGGAGGATCACTTCTCGATACCGTCGGCGAAGTTGCCGGATGTGCGGGACATCGACCTCCTCATAATGGAGGCGACGCTCGCGGATCAGACACCTCAGCCGTTCAGCGAGTCGGTGAAGACGATGGTCGAGGTCGTCAACGACACGACGATGAACCGGGGCGGGACGGTTCTCATCCCGACGTACGCGCTCGGGCAGGCTCAGGAAATCATCCTCGGCCTCAAACACTACGCGAAGGAGCTCGACAAAGACGCATTCATATACGTGGACGGCTCGGTCGTAACGATGTCCGAGAGGCTTTATGCGGAGCAGATCGGGTACATGAAGCCGTATTTGCAGCAATCCGACCCGAGGGAGGTTTTCTTCTCGGAGAACATCCGGGCGGTCGCAAACGACGACGCGGCGCGGGAGAGGATATTGACGAGTCCGTGCGCGATCATCGCCTCCCCGGTCACGATGCAAGGCGGAGCCTCGGGCTTTTATCGCCAACGCCTCGAAAAAAACAAAAAGAACGCGGTCATACTTCCATCGAACGCGGCGGCGGCGTATGGCGCGACGGCGGCGGGCGAGGAGAGGCAATGGCGTGTGGAGCGGGTGAGCTTCGCGGCTCATTGCACGCAAGGGGAGCTTGTCGGGATCACCGAAAAACTCTCACCGCGGCAAATAATCCTCGTCCACGGCTCGAAGCGGCGGATATCGGATCTCGCATTCCGCCTCGCCCCGAACCACAAAATACACACCCCGTCGGTCGGGGAGACGGTGAGGACGGTTTTGTAAACAGAGTCGCTATACTTTTGGCCGTGGACAGCCACTCGAACGCGAGACGGAAGTCCGGTACTCGGTCGGCGGATTCGTGAAGTCATGAGGTCGGTGTATCTCGACCTCACGAAGCGAAGCGGCTCACTATCTCACGACCCCGCGGACGACTCGACGAGCCGCGAAGCATTCACCCGGACTTGGCATCAATTCCCTTTCGCGTCCGGCTACCGGGGGAAGCGCGGCCTCGTCGGGAAGGCGCGTCCTTCTTCGAGATCCCGGCGCGTGTACGATCCTTCCGCCCACTTCCTCCCCGCTCCGCCCGTCAAAGCGGCGAGATCCACGACCCTCCCGAGGATGCGGAGGCAAAACCCGTTCAATATTTCATCGGAGTCGTCCGTTTTGCCCCGAGCTTTCGCCACGAAAAGCCCCTTCGTCTTCCATATGCCGTCCCGGTACACCGAGAAAATCTGGCGCGGCTCCTCCCCCGCCGCCTCCGTCCACCCGAGGATGCGGCCCGAATACCCGGACGGGTCGAGGCTGTATCGGCTGAGTTCTTCATGCATGAGATCTTCATCGCTCTCAGCCGCCGCTCCGGACACGAGGGCGAACGAGGCTTCCGCCGCCTCGCTCCCCCCGGCGGCGACCCGAAGCGTGAGCGAACGCCCGCTCCTTCCCGCCTCGATCTCGAACCCGGCCTCCCGCCCGAGCGAAGCGACATACTCGAGTCCGCCGAAGAGCCTCTCGGAGAACCGACGGGCGCATTCCTCCGACTCACGGAGGTTCTCGAGCGAAGCATCCGCCTCGCCCCGATACCGCCGGAGCCTCGTGAGCGCGGCACTCTCAAAGCTCATGGCCGCTCCGGGG
Organism: Rubrobacter sp.; assembly: GCA_013695475.1. Taxonomy (GTDB): domain Bacteria; phylum Actinomycetota; class Rubrobacteria; order Rubrobacterales; family Rubrobacteraceae; genus JACCWD01. The sequence continues at coordinate 16,461 of JACDAJ010000077.1, forward strand.
AGGCCGGGAGCCGGGAAAGGCACGAAGCCGGGTGGAGGGATCGGCGTTCGACACGCGCTCCACGGTCTGTCCCTCTCCGTAAAGACGCTCTGAGAAATCGGGGGGCGGGAGTCGGGGAATGCGGCGCGATCGTCGCCGTTCCGAGCAAAAGACCCCATCCAAAAACGAGCCGCCGTCTCGACCCCGCTCCGATTCGAGCGGTGATCTCCCCCACTCCTCCCCGGCAAATCCGAGATCGAGAAGTCGGAGAAGGCACGATGGCGGAGCGTCCACCGCCAAAATATGTCCCCGAGTCCGGCGAGAGTCCGGCGGATGGGGAGGCGAAAGCATCGAGGGAGAGAACGACGCGAGCATCCCGGCACCCCACTCCCGACCCCCGATTTCCCGCCGTTTTCATCCCTTCGCCCACGAGCGGAGGACGAGGTCGGTGAGTCCGGGGAAGAGGCCGACGGCGGCGGCGAAGGCGCGGTCGTGGAGGGACACGAAAACGTCGCGACCCCCTTTTTCGGCGGCGCGGGCTATCTTTTCGGCGACCTTCTCGGGCGGCACGCCGGAGGGTCGCCATCCGCGCTTCTCGTTCGATGTGCGCCGCGAATTGTCCCGGAAAGAGGTTTGCGTCGTGCCGGGATACACGGTGGTGACGGATATTCTGCGTGAGGCGAGTTCCACGCGCATCGCGTCCGAGAGAGCATTCAGCGCGAACTTCGAGGACGAATACCCGCCGACCATCGGGATGGCGCGAAGCCCGACGACCGAGGAGACGTTTATGATGCGCCCGCCCCGCTCCATGAACGGGAGCGCCGCTTGAACGCAGTTCACCGCCCCGATGACGTTCACCTCGAAAAGGTGCCGGAGGTCGTCGGGGCGAAGCTCGGAGACGCGCCCCGAAAGCCCGAGTCCCGCGTTGTTCACGAGGATGTCCACGGAGCCGAAAGCCCGCGTCGCGGCCACGGACATCCTCTCGACCGAGGCTTTGTCGGAGACATCCGTCTCGACGGCGAGGGCGCGCCCCCCGGAGGCGAGTATCTCGTTTTCGAGAGCCGATATTTTCTCCGCGCTCCGGGCGGCGAGGACGACGGATGCGCCTCGGCGGGCGAGTTCGAGGGCCGCCGCCTCTCCGATGCCGCTCGATGCTCCGGTCACGATGGCCGTTTTCCCCATCAAAGTATCGTCCATGATCTCCCGTCGTCGGGTTCGGAAACCTCCCGTGAATCCCCCATAAAATAGCAAAAATACGTAGTTTGAGTGATGTGGAAAACTCGCCTCGGGTTCATCATTGGAGACGGTCTTTTTGTGGACAAGCGAAAAAGGAGGAAAGACCATGGCTGAAGTCACGGGACCCCCGGTGGCGACGATGGAAGTTCACGTAACGGGAAGACGTGTTCTCTCGACCATCGTGGACGGCATAATTCTGGGCGTCGTCTTCGCCGTACTCTCGATGCTTTTCGGGGAGACTTCGGCGAGCGGCGGGAGCGTGAATGCCTCGCTCGGGACGCTCGGGACGCTCCTTCTCACGGTCGTCGGCTTCGCTTATTTCATCCTCATGGAAGGGTATATGGGGCAAACTGCGGGGGAAGATGGTCGCGGGGATCAAAGTGGTCCGGGAGGGTACGGGCGAGGCTCCGGGCCTCGGGAAGGCGGCTATTCGAACCGTTCTCCGCATCGTTGACGGCCTCTTTTTCTATCTCGTGGCGTTCGTCATGGTTCTCGTGTCGGGCAAAAATCAACGTCTCGGCGACATGGCCGCCGGAACGCTCGTGGTTCGAAAGTAAAAATCGGGAAACATCGTCTCGGAGCCGGGAAATCGAAAGATCCCCGGCTTTTTCATGCGCGTTAAAGTGGTTCGGTTTTTGCGCCGACAACGAAGCCACGGACGGACACGGATCCGAAAACCCCGACCCATCTCTTCGAGATCTCCTTTCCCTCGAGCCGCCGTCCCGTTTAAAGGGAGCCGGTAGATCACCCCCGGCTCCCTCTCTCGTTCTCGGTTATATTGACCATATGGAGAAGCCCGAAAACGAGAAAACGAAAGTTCTCGTATGCGTGACGGGCGGCGTCGCGGCGTATAAATCGCCCGGCATAATACGCCGCCTCCGAGAGGCGAGCCACGAAGTCCGCGTCGCCGCGACCGCCGCCGCCTTCCGCTTCATCCCGGAGGAAACCCTCTCCATCGCCGCCGGAGGCAAAGTCCATACCGACGATACGTGGTGGAAAGAATCGGGGCGGGTCGAGCATGTCTCGCTCGCCCGATGGGCAGACCTCGTCCTCATCGCCCCCGCGACCGCCGACTCGATGGCGAGGGCGGCCATCGGCCTCGGCGACGACCTCGTGTCCGCGACCATCCTCGCCGGGGCGAAGCGAGTTTTGTGGGCGCCCGCCATGAACCCGGAGATGTGGGCGAACCCGGCGACGAGGCGGAACGTCGAGACTTTGAAAAGCTGGGGGCATCGCTTCGTCGACCCGGCGGAGGGGGTCATGGCTTCGGCGGAGGAGCTTCCCGGAGTCGGTCGGCTCGTGGAGGAAGGGGAGATAGTCGCCGCCGTCGAGGAAGCCCTCGGCGCGAGCCGCTAAATCCCTCTCAAATAGTCTTTGAGCGCATCCACCGTACTCGGAAAGGCGATGTCGCTCCACGGAAGCTCGTCCTTCGGAAAGACTTTCACGTCCATCGTCTCGTCGAGCGGGGCGAGTTCCCCGCCGACGACGTTCGCGGCGAAGGATGCGATGGCCGGAATTTGCCCGTCGTACGAATAAATCCCGATGAGTCCGGTGACTTCGACGACCACGCCCGTCTCTTCGAGAGCCTCTCGTTCGGCGGCGGTCTCGGCTCTTTCGCCACGCTCGACGAAGCCTCCGGGGTACGTCCACAGGCCATACCCCGGCTCGATGGCCCGCTGCGTGAGGACGATACCGCCGTCCATCTCGAACAAAGCCCCGGCCACGAGCTTCGGCCCTTGATAGAAAACGAAGCCGCAATTCGGACATACGAGGCGTTCCGGCTCGCCGTCCTTTATAACCTTCTCGTCGAAGCGTGCGGCGCATCGGGGGCAGAATTTGTATTCGGGAGGGTTCAAGGAAAAACTACGCGATCCACGTCATGACGAGGAAAAGAAACGCGACGAAACAAACAGCGAACGCGCTCGTCCGGAGGTATCCGGCGAGTCTCGTCCGGTCTTTCGGGAGAAGGTCGGCGGAGAACATGAGGATGAAGCCGATGCCGAGACATGCGGCGACATACCCGCCTCGCTCGGTGGTCCCCTTTCGAGGTTCGCGGAAGACCATGCCCCCGAAGTATTCCCGACAGTCGAATAGTTTTCCCACTGGTTCCTTCATGCGGTTCATTGTAAAGCAAGGAGCGCGGCCGTCATGGTAAAATCCCTGCCTGCGCGGACGTAGCTCAGTCGGTAGAGCGCCAGCTTCCCAAGCTGGAGGTCGCGGGTTCGAAGCCCGTCGTCCGCTCCGTTTTTGGGTATCGGGCTTGCCACAAAGAGCGAACGCCGCCCCGGTTTTCGAGACGGCGTTTCGCCACAAAAGCTTTTGCTGAAACCCGGAGCCTTCTAATTCCCGTTCTTCGCCGCTTCGGCCTCGCGGTTCGTCATGGACTTCCGGCCACGTATCTTCCGCATCAGCCACTTCGCCGGATCGTAGTATTCATCCGCGACTCGTTCCTTGAGCGGGATGATCGAGTTGTCGGTTATTTTTATGCCGACGGGACACACTTCCGTGCAGCATTTCGTGATGTTGCACAGCCCGACGCCGTCTTTTTCTTTGACGTCTTCGAGGCGATCCTGATTGTCCATCGGATGCATCTCGAGCCATTGGTTCCGCACGAAGAACCTCGGCCCCGCGAACTCCTCGTGCTTGTTGTGCGTACGCAAAACGTGGCACACATCCTGGCACATGAAGCACTCGATGCACTTCTTCGGCTCGTAAAGACGCTCGACATCCTCCTCGTACATCGTGAACGGCGCCTGCTCGTCGGAGGTGAACGGCTTTATGCCCTTCGAAACCTCATAATTCCACGACACGTCGGAGACGAGGTCTTTTATGATCGGGAACGCGTGGAGCGGCTGGACGTGTATTTCCTGACCCTCGTACTCCTCGACGCGGCTTTTGCAAAGGAGCTTCGGTTTGCCGTTTATCTCCGCGCTGCACGAGCCGCAATGAGCCGCCTTGCAATTCCACCGAACCGCGAGGTCGTCTTCCTGTTCGGCCTGAATTTTGAGAACCGCATCGAGGACGACCATTCCCTCCGCGAGTTCGACCTCGTATTCGACTTCCTTTCCGTCCTCCTCGGTGCCGCGGAAGATGTTCAGTTTCACGGTCTTCTTCGGGCCGTCGTCGGCGACGGCGGCGGCTCCCGCCCTTGCCGCTGAGTTTCCGTTCTCCGTCAAACTTTGGCTCCTTTCGCGCTCTCGTCGAGAAGCTCCGAGAGGTGGCCGGGCATCGGCGGTATTTCCCGGCGCTCGATCTCGACCTCTCCCTGCGGACCTTTCTTCGTGATGAAATTGATGCTCCCATACTCGTCCACAAGCTCGTCATGGTCGAGGCGCCACTGCGAGCCACGCTTCTCTTTACGCTCGATCGCGCACCGGACGATAAGCTCCGAAACTTGAACGAGATACTTTATATCCTGCGCGGTGTGCCAGCCCGGATTGAAGAGCCGGTTCCCCCCCACCTTCACGTTCGGCACCCGGTCCTTGATCGCGAGTATCTTCCCGAGTCCTTCTTTGAGGGCATCCTCGTCGCGAACCAGATTCGCATGCTCCATCATCACATCCTGAAGCTCGGACTGAAGGAGATACGGACTCTCGTCCTTGTCGCTCTTCGTACGCTCCATCGGATCGAGGACACGGCGGATCTCCGTCTGCACATCGGCCTCGGGAATGTCCGTCCCGTGCGTATTCTGCTCGACGTACTCGACAGCCCCGATCCCCGCCCGGCGACCGAAAACAAGGAGGTCGGAAAGCGAATTCCCCCCGAGCCGATTCGCCCCATGAAGCCCCCCGGAACACTCGCCGGCGGCGAAGAGGCCCGGCACGGTCGTCGCGCAATGCTCCGGCTCGACCTTTATGCCGCCCATCGTATAGTGGATGGTCGGGAAAACCTCCATCGGCTCCTTCGCGATGTCCACGTCGGCGAGCTTGAGGAACTGCTCGTGCATAGTCGGCAGCTTTTGCATGATCCCCTCATACCCGAGGTGCGTGATGTCGAGATAAACCCCGCCATGCTCACTCCCCCTCCCCGCCTGAACCTCCGAGAAATTCGCCCGAGCGACGACATCCCTCGAAGAAAGCTCCATCCTCTCCGGGTCATAGTCGCCCATATACCGTTTGCCTTCGGAGTTTTTGAGAACGCCGCCCTCGCCGCGAACGCCCTCCGTGACGAGGAGGCCGCGGACACCGGGGGGCCACACCATCCCGGTCGGGTGGAACTGAACCATCTCCATGTCCACCATCTCCGCGCCGATGTCGTACGCCAAAATGGCTCCGTCCCCGGTGCCTTCCCACGAGTTCGAGGTGACTTTGAAAATGCGTCCCCATCCACCCGTCGCCATGACCACGGCCTTCGCTTTGTAGTGGATGAACTTCCCGTTCTCGCGGGTGTACGCCAATGCGCCGACGACGCGGCCGCTCGCGTCTTGGAGGAGCTTCGTGACCGTCGTCTCCATGTACACTTTCGTGTCGGTGGCGAGGACTTTCTCCTGCATGGTGCGGATAAGTTCGAGGCCGGTCCGGTCTCCGACGTGGGCGAGGCGGCGGTATGTGTGCGCCCCGAACGGTCTTTGGGAGATCTTTCCTTCCGGCGTGCGGTTGAAAAGGGCGCCCCATTGTTCGAGTTCGTAGGCTCGGTCGGGGGATTCTTTGGCGTGGATCTCCGCCATGCGCCAGTTGTTTATGAACTTGCCGCCCTTCATCGTGTCGATGAAATGCTGTCGCCACGAATCTTCGGGGTCCACATTCCCAATGGCGGCGGCCATCCCGCCCTCGGCCATGACGGTGTGGGCTTTTCCGAGGAGCGACTTCGTGACGATGCCGACGGAGAGGCCCTTCCCCGCGGCTTCGACGGCGGCTCGCATACCGGCGCCGCCGGCCCCGATGATGAGGACGTCGTGTTCGCGGACCTCGAAGTTCTCGCGATTTCTGCTTCCGTTAGTCTCCAAATCAACCACCTGCCTGAGTTAGCCGCCGAAAGAAATCAACACGTAATCTTGGATCGTACCCGCGGCGATGAGCCTCAAGTATATATCCGTAAACAAAAGCGAGAAAAGACTGTACCAAGCCCACTGGGGGTGCTTCGCGTTCAGCCGGCTGACGAAATTGTACGTCTTCCGGCGCGCTCCCCCGCCCTTAACGCACGAATAGCAGTTCATGTTCCCCCCTATAAGGTGGCGGAAGGAGTGGCACGAGAATGTGTACGCCGAGACGAGGATGATGTTCGCGAACCAGAGGAGCGACCCGACGGCAATTTGAACCCCGGCATCGTATGTGAAGACGGTTCGGAACGCCTCGTACCAAAGGAACGCGATGACGAAGAAAGAAGCGTAAAGGAAATAACGGTGGACGTTGTTGAGAACGAAGAGGGCCCGCTCTCCCCGGTAGTTCTCCGCGCTGCGCGGCTCTTTAGTCTGTGCGCTCGCCTGGCACGCGGGGGGATCCCAGAAAAACGCCCGGTAGTACGCCTTGCGGTAATAATAGCAAGTCGCCCGGAAGCCGAGTGGTATCCACAAGAGAAGCATCGGAGCCGTTATGAAAGCCGGTGCCCATGCCGGTGTATCCATTGTTGCCGTGAACGAGAAGAAAGGCGAAATATACTGCTCATATTGGCCTCCGGCGAAGACGATCACCGCCGTCGAATAAATGCCGAATGCGATCAAAACCCCGGCGACGGTGAAAGGCTCGACCCACCAGGGCAACTTCTTCCAAGCGGCTGCGACGCTAGACAATGCCTGAACTCCCTCTTCTAGGTGCCTGTTCCCCAAGCGAACTTTCTCGAACGTCGCTTGCAATCGGCAGTATAGAGGATTTGCACATGCCGTTTTGTGAAATGTTTCCGAAGGAAATAGTGAATAGTGAGTGGTGAATAGAAAACTATTCACCCAAAAGATCCGGGTCGTCCCGTAAGCCGGATCCTGCTTTATCCCATCATCCATCTCCGGAGTTTCCTCCGGGTTTCTCCGCGGAGAAACTGCGCCTACCTGTCCGGCCTTTCGACCGGACTATTCTGGCTTGCTCGCACCGGTTGTTTACCTGGCCGGCCCCTCTCGGGGTGCCGCCGGTGGGCTCTTACCCCACCCTTTCACCCATCACCTGTGCCGGAGCCAAAGCCCCGGCCATCGGCTGGTCTGCTCTCTGTTGCACTTGACGTGGCGGAGGGCTTGCGACCCCCGCCCCTCGGGTTGTTGACCCGAGCGGCCTTTGCTGCGAGTCCGGACTTTGCTCTACGACGGGGGACGCATCCCGCCGCCGCAGCGATGGGTCGGACGACCCGAACCCCGGGGATTATACGGCTTCCCTTCAAACGAAACAAAAGCCGCCGAAAGGCGACTCGAGTTGCGAAAATGCCTTTTCATCCCCTCGCTCCACTTCGTCAGCCGAGGCATGAGGCGGCGATCTTAGCGGAGAGTATCGTTTATCGGCGAAATGCGTCGGACGAAAAATCTCTTCCGTGCGCGACGCTCACCGGCTGAAAACTACGCGTCGCAGCGGAGGATGTATATCTTGTTTTGCGTGACGTGGAGTTCGACCTTGTCCGTTGCCCTCCACTGGCTCTTCCAATGGTCGTCCTCGCCGATCTCCGGGTCGAACCACACCCCCGGCCCCTCCGGCTCGACGACCCCCTCGAAAGACGAATAATCCGTCGGGTCTTGCAAAGGGGATCCGAGGCTCCGGCGGTATATGCCGTTCCTCGAACGGAACGACTGAACCGACGACGAACTCGTCCCGAGGGCGCTTGCGATCCATTCGTCGCTCCGACCCTCCTCCACCCAACGCTGGATGTCGTCTATGAACTTCCTGAGCGAAACTCTTTGATTTATACCCATGTTCTTTACACCGCCTTCAGCAACGACATAACTATACTATAAAACGAAACCGCGCCAAACGCGAATCCACCCGTAATTACGTAGCCTCGATCACACGGTTTCCGGCAAACGCGAACCCGCGGATATAGACTTCCTCCATGGAGACTCTGCTCGAAATAATAGTGGCCGTTTTGCGGCTCGTGCCGCTCATCCTAATTTTCTACATCCCGTCCCTCATCGGAATTGCGATATGGAGCGAGAAGGGCGAAGCCTACAAAGTGAAAGCTGGAATATGGCTCGCCATCGGATTCGTCGGCGTAGTCATCGTCGAGGTCGTCTTCCGCCACGTCTCCTTCGTCCAAGTCGCCTCGACCATCGGCGTCTCGGCCTTCCAATTCGCCGTCGCCCTCGCCCTCGCCACCCTCACGGTATACAAGCTCGCCGATTAGCGGATCGTAACGGCTCGGCTTCGCCGCCCGCGCTTCGCGCTCACCATTCATACCGGGCGCGGCGGATTCATCAGTCGTTCGTGAAGAAGGCTCGCAGTTCGGCGAAGGTGTCTTCGGGGGCTTCCTCCGCGAGAAAGTGGCCGCAGTCGAGCGGGCGGCCTCGAACGTCCTTCGCCCAGTCGCGCCATATTCCGGGCACGTCGTACCATTCTTCGAGGTTGCCACGTCCGCCCCACAGCGCGAGCATGGGGTTCTCGATCTTTTTCCCCTCTCGGAAGTCCGCTTCGTCGTGAGCGAAATCCATCGTGGCTCCGGCTCGATAATCCTCGCATATCGCATGGATGGTTTCGGGATTCCGCAAACAACGTTTGTATTCCTCGGACGCTTCCGGCGCGAAGATGTCCGGGCGACCGCGAAGAAGGAACCAGTCCGGATCGGCGGAGATGAGGCGTTCGGGGGTGTCGAAAGGCTGCGCCAGAAAAAACCAGTGCCAGTATCCCATCCCGAACTTCATGTCGGCCCGCCGGAACGCCTCGAACGTCGGTATGATGTCGAGCGTCGCGAGCTTGAGAACGCGCTCGGGGTGATCGAGGGCCATCCGGTACGCGCATCGGCCACCCCGGTCATGCCCCGCCACGAAGAAACGCTCGAACCCGAGACTTTCCATGACCGAGATTTGATCGAGAGCCATCTCCCGCTTCGAATACGGCGCGTGGTCGGCGGTCGTCGGCGGCTTCGACGAGTCGCCGTACCCGCGGAGGTCCGTCGCCACGACGGTGAATTCCTCGGCGAGACGGGGAGCCACCTCATGCCACATCACGTGCGTCTGCGGATTTCCATGAAGCAAAAGCAACGGTGGCCCGCTCCCGCCAACGCGCGTCCGAATGGTCGCACCGGCGGCGGCGATATCGAGCGATTCGAAGCCCTCGAACACGGAGCGCCTTTATCCGCCGCCCATGGCGCTCTTCACTTCCTCGCGGTTCTTGTCGAGTTTGTAGAAAGTCATGTTCGACTTCGCTTCTTTGTATGGTTTCGCCCGGACTTTGCCGAGGTACTCGGCCTCGATCATCGCCCCGATGACCTCCCCGATCTCATCCCGTGAAAGCTCGAGTTCCCCCCGGTCGTCGAGCTCCCGAATACTGCCAAATATCTCGACCATCGAAGCCGGGTTCCGCAGACCACCGATGTTCTCGCATATCGTCCGAAGCTCATACGGAGTCAAATCTTCGAGAAGATCGAAGCCGTCGGAGCCGCCCGACTGACCCGACGAAGCCGAGGCCGACACCGAAGTGCCGCCCCCGTTTTGAGGAGCGCGCTCCGGCTTTTCCTCCTTTTTCGGCGAACCCGAGGAGCGACCGTTCTTCGCTTCCTTCGGCGCTTCTTTCGCTTCTTCCTTCGGCTCCTCGGAGGCAAGGTCGGTGTCCTCCGGAGTGTCCGGCACCTTCTCGTCGGGGAGGTAAACTTGGAGTTCCAAATCTTGATCCACGGTGTTCACGAGGTTCCGACGCTCGGCCTCGACGACGAAATCCTTGAATTTCTTGAACCCCGCGTTCCGCTCGTCGAACGACCCCATCTGGACGATCATTTGCTGCTTCACCTGCCCGAGAACCCGCGTGTTCCCAGCCTTTCTGAGCGATTCGACAGCCCGCACAAGCTCCGCGAACGGGTCGGCCTTCGGCTTCTTCGGCTCCCTGTCGCGCGCCCTCGCCTCCCGCTCTTCTTCGAGGAGCGACGCATATGAAATAAAGTGGTCCGCGGATTCAATGAGGTGGTACGAAGTCGCCTCCGAAACCCCGATGACCACGACGTTCTTCCCCCGGCTCCGAAGGAGACTCACGAGCGGAATGAAGTCTCCGTCGCCGGTGACGAGTACGTATGTGTCAACTTGCGGGTGGTTGTGGAGAAAGTCCGAGCATTCGACGGCGAGCATCACGTCAATGGAGTTCGTGCGGCGCTTTTGGGCGCGGCCTCCGGGGAAGTATCTCGCCGAGATGTACCGGGGTGAGATGCCGTTGGAATAAAGCGTCGGCGGGGCGTTTCGGAAATCGCCCTCCGTCCAGTCGGCGTATGCGGTGGCGGAGACGATTCGCCCGTATTCGCGGGCTTTCTCGAGGATGGCCGAGACATTCGGCTTCGATTTGTATTCGCTGACCGTGGAGATGTATATGTTCTCCCAGTCTATGAAGATCGCAAGGTCTTCGGTGGTTGATGGCATGGTTAGGTTTCCTTACGTTTTAGTGGATTCGCGGATCGCTCCGCTCAGGTTGTTGGTTGTTGGTTGTTGGTTGACAGCAAAACCAACAACCAATAACCCGTAACCAATAACCGTTCTTCAGACATTGTATCGGTCGCGGAGGCGGATCGCGGTTTGAGAGAGCGTCTCCTCGTCGAGGACGGCCTCGACCCAAAGCATCCGGTCCCCGCCGTCGAAATAGTTTTCGTCGAGGTCGAAGGATGCGACGACGGTGAACGGCTCGTCGGCGGCTTCGATCCACACATCGTACTCGGGCGATTCCATGAGCACTTCCCCGCCGTCGTCGGAGATGACTATGCGGGCGTTCCACTGGCGGTCGGTCGCGTGGCCGCACCCCTCGAACTTCGCATAGGCGACGAAGGACGTGCCACCCTCTTTCGCGGGCCGGATCTCGTCGAGGATGCCGAAAAGCGTGAGCCGCCCGTCGAGCTCGGTGCATCCCTCGGCGAGGACGAGGGCGGTGCATTCGACCACGCCCTCGCAGAAAAGCTCGTCACTGGCGAAGTCGTCATTCATCGGCGATTCCTCCGTTCTCGCTCGGATCGAAGTATTCCTCAGTGTCGTCCGACTCCTCCGGCTCCGGCTCATCCGGCTCGGGCGGCCCGGCGGTGGTCGGCCCGGTCTCGTCCTCGCCCACGATGTCGTCGAGGGTGAGTTCGTCGGTCGCCCCGTCCATCGAGCCGACCGCCGCGTCGCGCGAGGAGACGACCTTCGCGAGCGCACTCACCACATCGCCCTCGCGGAGGTTCATCACCCGGACTCCCTGCGCGGTGCGTCCTTGCTGCGACACCGACTCCGCGTCTATCCGGATCGTCGTCCCGAAGTTCGAGACGATGACGAGTTCGTGGGTGCCGGGCTTGACGACTTGAACGCCCGCGAGTTTGCCGCGCTCCCCGTTCGTCTTCATGGCGATGATCCCCTGTCCGCCGCGACCCTGAATGCGGAACTGCGAGAGCGGGCTGCGCTTCCCGAAGCCCTTCTCAGTCAGCATGAACAAGTCGGCCGCCTCTTCGGAGATGACGTCCATCGAAAGAACGTCGTCGCCGTCCTTGAGCGTGATGCCTTTGACACCGCCAGTCGCGCGTCCCTGCGACCTCGCGTCGCTCTGGTCGAAGCGGATGCTCTTCCCGTCGCGCGTAACCATGACCACCGCATCGCCCTCGGAGGTGTGGCGAACGTCAATGAGTTCATCCTCCTCGGCGAGGTTTATGGCGATGATGCCGTCGCTCTTCAGCGGCGTATTGTAATCCCCGAACTTCGTCTTTTTGACGACGCCCTTCCGAGTCGCGAAAGTCAAATACGCAGCCTCGTCGAACTCCTTCGTGGCGACGACGGCGGCGATGCGCTCGTTCTGCGCGAGCGGGAGCATGTTCGCCACATGCCGCCCCTTCGCCGTCCGGCTCATGCGGGGAAGTTGATGCACCTTCAGCCGATAAACCTTGCCCCGGTTCGTGAAGAAGAGCATGAAATGGTGCGTCGTGGTTATGAAGAGGTGCTCGATATAATCGCCCTCTTTCAAGTCCATCCCCGCCACTCCGACTCCGCCGCGCCCCTGCTTGCGGAACGAATTGACCGGGACGCTCTTCAAATACCCGCCGTTCGAGATGGAGATGACCATCTCCTCCTCGGCGATGAGGTCTTCGATCTCGAAGTCCACACCCTCCTCGGCGGTGATGACCGTCCGGCGCTCGTCGGCGTACGCGGCCTTCACCTCGGCGAGTTCCTCCTTGATGATCCCGTATACCTTCCCGTCGTCGGCGAGGACGCTTTCGAGGTACTCGATCTTCTCCATGAGATCGCGGTGTTCCTGCTCGACCTTCCCACGCTCCATCGCCGTGAGACGCTGGAGGCGGAGGTCGAGTATCGCCTGCGCCTGCCGCTCGGACAGCTCGAAACCTTCCATGAGGTTCTTCCGCGCCGACTCCGGATTTTGCGAACGCCGTATAGTCTCGACGACCTCATCGAGATTATTCAGCGCGATGAGAAGCCCTTCGAGGATGTGCGCCCGCGCCTGCGCCCTCTCGAGTTCGTACCTCGTCCGCCTCGTGACGACCTCGAACTGATGGGCGACGTAATATTTCAACGCCTCCATGTACGAGAGGGTTTTCGGGACGCCGTCCACGAGGGCGACCATGTTCACGCCGAAACTTTGCTGCATTTGCGTGTGCTTGTACAAATTATTGAGGACGACCTTCGGGATCGCGTCCTTTTTAAGCTCGATGACGATACGCATGCCGTTCCGGTCGGACTCGTCGCGGAGGTCGGAGATGCCGTCGAGCTTCCGGAGCTTCACAAGCTCGGCGATTTTCTGGAGGAGATAGCTTTTGTTCACCTGGTACGGGATCTCCGACACGACGATTTGCGTCCGGTTCCCCCGCATCTGCTCGGTATGCGCCTTCGCCTGAACGCGCACCGATCCACGCCCGGTGGCGATCGCGCTCTTTATCCCCGACAGCCCGACGATGGCTCCGCCCGTCGGGAAGTCCGGGCCTTTTATGTGCTTGGCGAGGTCGTCGTCGTCCATGTCCGGGTCGTCAATGAGGGCGACGGTCGCGTCAATGACTTCGGAGAGGTTGTGTGGTGGGATCTTCGTCGCCATCCCGACCGCGATGCCGTCGGAGCCGTTCACGAGCAAATTCGGGAACCGCGACGGAAGCACGACCGGCTCCCTTTGGCTCTCGTCGAAGTTCGGGGCGAAATCCACCGTGTCGGCGTTTATGTCCCGGAGCATCTCCGTCGCCATACGAGTCATACGGGCTTCGGTATTGTGGCTGACGAAGCCGTTCGTGATGAAAGAGTGGTCTTCGGAATCTACCCGGATCGAGTACACCGGACGAACCCCGGCATCCTCGACCGACTCGACCTCGGCGTAATAATAGCCGGAGGAGACGAGCGGCTCGACGACGGATTTGACTTCCTCGGACTCGATCTTTTCGAGGATGGCCGTCCCGCGCTGTTCCCAACGCTCGACGCGATCCACGTTGTTCCGAGCGAGCCACCGTCTGTTCGAGTCGTCCACCGCCCCGTCCGAGCGCACGTATGCGGCGAGAACGGGAATGAAGTCCGAGGACATCGCCCGGCTCGAATCGGGAACCTCGGCGAGGAGAGCGACGAGCCTTTCCTGTTTCGCGCCGAGGAAGCCGACCTTCGCGGCAAACAGGCGAGCGTCGCGGCGGTTCATGATGCAAACTTTGACTTCGCCGTTCTCGTACTTCGCCTGCTTCGCCACGACACCGAACTCGAGGAGCAAAATCTGGAGGTCTTTCGCAAGCTCCTCGCTGCGGGTCGAATATACGATTTGGATCGAGTTCCGGGCCGCGAGCGAAACCGATCCATCACCTTCGTAAAGGCTTTGCAAAAAGGCACGCTTCAGTTCCGAAGAACCTTCCCACACGAAGTTCGGGACGCGGCGTTTCGCGCTCCGGAAACCGACAAGCTCCGAGATCGGGCCGTCCTCGAACTCGCGCATATTATGGATGTCGAGTACGTGGATGCGCTTGCCGGATTTGAGTTCCCGCTCGTAAACACAGCGGGTTCCGCCGACGAGTTCGTCGTACGCCGAAAGGACTTCCTCGAAATAATCTCCGGCGCAATCATTGAATCCGACCCGGTTCTCCGAAGACCATCCCTCCGAGACGAAACCGCCCGCCAGAACGCCGAGCTTCCGGTCGCGTTCTATGTTTTCGGAGCCAGAATCCTCTCCGGCGGAGCGGCTGAGGACGACGTGGTCGCCGGGCTGGATTTCTTCGAGGAGCGCCCACAAAAGCATCGGCACCCCGGCCACGTCCCGAAGGCAAAGAACCGGGTGGTTGTGCGTCCCGGTGAGTTCGTGGCCTTGTCGGGTGCGGAGTTTGAGCGTCGGATGGTCGCCGCTGTGGAAGAGCTTCGAGGCATGTACCGGGTCTCCGTCGCGGTTCAAAACCTCGGTGTCGAGGTCGGCCTCGCTGTCCGGCTCGATGCCGTCCGCGAAGTCCGAGATGCGGCGTGTGCCGTTCGCGGTTCGCACGAGCGTGTCGCCCACCGTGCAATATCGCATTGCGGCAGCGGAATCCCCGTCCACGGAACCGAAGTTTCCCTGTCCGTCAACGAGTTTGTAGCGCATTGACCACGGCTGCGCGAGGCGGACCATCGTGTCGTATACCGAGGCGTCGCCGTGCGGGTGGTATTTACCGAGGACTTCACCGACGACGGTCGCGCTTTTGCGGTACGGCCTGTTCGGCTGGAGTCCGATGTCGTTCATCGCATAGAGGACGCGGCGATGCACCGGCTTCAATCCATCCCTCACGTCGGGGAGTGCGCGGGAGACGATCACGCTCATCGCGTACGAGAGGAACGAGTCCTTTATTTCGTCTTCTATGGAGTGCGGCTGTATGTTTCCTGCGAAAGAATCAAGCATCTCTGTTTCCCGTGTCTTTTGTTATGTCGTCTTTTATGGTCGGATACTCCTCCCCCGAAAATTTCACTCCGCTACGCATCGAGGTTCTTGACTTCGCGGGCGTTTTGCTCGATGAAGAGCTTCCGCGGCTCGACTTTGTCGCCCATGAGCGCGGTGAAGAGCTCGTCCGCCGTCGCCGCCGAATCCACCGTGACTTGCAAAAGCGTCCGGTTTTGGGGGTCCATCGTCGTCTCCCAGAGTTGGTTCGGGTTCATCTCGCCGAGTCCTTTGAAGCGGCCGATGCCCGCGTTGCCGTTCGCTTCGAGGCGGGTGAGGGTTTCCTGGAGATGGGCCTCGGTGTACACGTAGTGGTCTTTGCGATTCAGAGTGACTTTGTACAGCGGAGGCTGCGCGATGTACACGCATCCGGCCTCGATCAACTCGTTCATGTTCCGGTAAAGGAACGTGAGGATGAGCGTCCGGATGTGGCTTCCGTCAACGTCGGCGTCGGTCATGATGACGACCTTGTTGTATCGGGTGTCCTCGATGTTGAAACTGTCGCCGACCCCGGCCCCGATGGCGGAGATCATCGCCTGAATCTCGATGTTCGAGAGAACCTTGTTTATGTTCGCCTTCTCGACGTTGAGAATTTTTCCGCGAAGGGGAAGGATCGCCTGGAAATTACGGTCTCTTCCTTGTTTCGCGCTGTTGTGTACGAATACGCCGCTTTCGAGTGCGAAGTTGTGGGTGCCGGGAACTTCGAGGTCGTATACGTCCATCGTCTCTTCGATAGGCTCGACGGAAACGACCCGGTGGTTGTGATTTGCCACAAGCTCCGCCGCGGTTGCTTCCTCGCCGTCGGCTGCGCCGTAAACGCCGTTCCAATCCGCGAGCATGTGCGTGAAAAGCCACGCTTCGGAGCGGGGATCCCACGCCATCTCATAGCCGTCTATCGTGATGCCCGGATCGTTTTTGTCCGAGTTCTTTCGATACAAAGGCATGAGCGAGTCGTCCGGTTCGAGGTCCGAAGCCGCTTTATAACTCCCGTCTCGGAGCATGAACCGATGATCCGGCGTGCATGTGATCTCCTCACCGTTGTCGAGCACGACTCGCACCACCGAAGCGTCGCGCTTCGTGACACGCGCGTCTATCGCCCGCTCGACGCCGACTTTCCCGTCACGCCGGATGGTGTACGCGAAATGCTCATTTCCTTCCGCCTGCTCGGCGACAAGCTCCTCGAAGCTGAGTGAACGTCCGTCCGCGAGGGAAACCCGCGTATCGCCGGAAAAACATCCCCCCGCCGAATCGCCCTCGACAATGTAAAGTTCGCTCCGCTCCGGATCCTTCGACGAGCAATCCGCCAATTTACCCGGAAGCGTCGAGCTTTCGAGGTATCCCTTTCGGATGGTGTCGCGGACTTTCCTCGCCGCCTGCCGCGCCCTCGCCGCCTGAAGCGCTTTGTTTATGATGGCCTTTCCTTCGGCGGGCTTTTCTTCGAGGAACTCGGCGAGGAAGCGATTCACGCTGCTTTCGACGAGTCCCTTCATCTCGGTGTTCCCGAGCTTCGTCTTCGTCTGCCCCTCGAACTGCGGCTCCGAGAGCTTGACGGAGATGACCGCCGCGAGTCCTTCGCGTATGTCGTCGCCGGTGAGGTTTTCTTCTTTCTCTTTGAGAAGACCTTTTTGGCGGGCATAGTCGTTGATCGTCCGTGTCAAAGCACCCCGGAAGCCGGAGAGGTGCGCCCCGCCTTCGTGGGTGTTTATGTTGTTGGCGAAGGTGAAGACGGAATCCTGGAAACCGTTGTTCCATTGCAAAGCAACCTCGACGTCGCCGACGCCTTCGTCTTCTCTTTGAAGATAGAAAACCGTTTTGTGGACGGGGTCTTTCGACTCGTTGATGTGGTCGACGAAGTCTTTGATCCCGCCCTCGTACTGGTACGTGACGGCGCGGCCTTCCTCGCGCTCGTCAACGAATGAAATCTTCAAATTCCTGTTCAAGAACGCCGACTCGCGGAAGCGGCGGCTGATCGTGTCGAACGAGAAATCCCGCGTCTCGGTGAAAACCTCCGGATCGGGCATGAACCGGATCGTCGTGCCGGTTCCTTCATCTTTTTTGAGCTTCCGGCCTTTCTCCATATTCCCTTTCGGAAAGCCGCGCTCGAAGCGTTGCGTCCATAAATGGCCCTCGCGCCGGATCTCCATCTCAAGCCACTCGGAAAGCGCGTTCACGACCGAAGCGCCGACGCCGTGGAGTCCGCCGGAAACTTTGTATCCCTGTCCGTCGAACTTCCCTCCGGCGTGGAGCGTCGTCATGATGACCTCCGCCGCCGACTTGTCATACTTCGCCATGTTTCCGACGGGCATTCCGCGTCCGTCGTCGGTGACGGAGACGGAGTTGTCGGGATGGACGGTTATGAGGATTTCGTCGCAGTGTCCGGCGAGCGCCTCGTCAATGGAGTTGTCCACGATCTCCCACACAAGGTGGTGGAGGCCCCTCGGCCCGGTCGAGCCGATGTACATCCCCGGTCGCCTTTTTACGGCCTCGAGTCCTTCGAGAACCTGGATTGAATCTGCGCCATACGTATTGTCGGCTTGCTTTGCAGCGGAATTAGTCGCCAAAGAAAGGGACCCTCCTCATCTCATGGGTGAAATCGCCGAAACCGTTCTCGCCTATGTTTTCGATAATTTCGTAAACGAAGTTTCGCACTTGAAGATTGTAACACATCTTGTAGTCTTTCCCAACCCCCAAGTTTCGGCGTTTGCGGCTTAAATAAGCCTTTTTCAGCCGACCCCCGACTCCCCCGCACCACCGCTTGTAGTGTCGGATATTGTACCACCATATATGCGTATCACCCGTGCCCGCCCAATCACCCCCTCCTCGAAATATTCGAGGTTCGTCGTCGAAACTATCGCCTGCGCGCTCTCGAGGAAATACTCCGCGAGATAGTCCCGACGGCGTTCATCGAGTTCGCTCATAACGTCGTCCATGAGGAGGATCGGATCCTCCCCCGTCTCGCTCCGGACATGATCCCGAGCCGCGAATTTGAGGGCGAGCGTCGCCAGTCTTTGCTGCCCCTGCGAGCCATAAATATTCAGATCCACGCCATCCAAAGAAACTTCGAAGTCGTCCCTATGAGGTCCGACGGAGGTCGTGCCGCGCTCGACATCGGCGCTGTGAGCGTTTTTAAGGGCTTCGGAATAGTCTTCCGGGGTCGCACTATACGAATAGCCCACCGCAGCCTTCTCAGGGCCGTACAACGCCCTCATGGAGCGCTTGAAGTTCTCGTCGAGGGGCGGAATCGCGCCCGCCCGGCCTTCGAGGAGCCTCGTCCCGAGTTCGACGACCTTCCGATCCCACGTTTCGAGGGTCTTCCCGGACGAGAATCCATCCCGTATCCGGCGGAGAAGCTGGTTCCTTTGCTGGACGGCCTTCGCGTACTCCCCGACCGCCCTCGCATACGACGGGCGGAGCGACGAAAGAAGCGTGTCGAGGAACTCCCGCCGATCCGAGGGCGCCCCCTTCACGATGCGAATATCGTCCGGGAAGAAGGTCACGACGCGAGCCCCGGCTCCTCCGGCGGCATAGTCGGCGAGCGATTTCGCGGAGGCCCCGTCCACGGTGAGACGCTTCTTCTGTCCCGGCGCGTATCCGACGGCGACGGAGCGTTCGCCGTCGTCGCTCCCGAGGGCGATGCGGCCTTCGACGCGGGTGAAATCCTCGTCCCACCGGACGGTCTCCGCGTCGGTGGAGGTCCGGGGCGACGAGCCGGTGAGGGCGAAGGAGATTGCTTCGAGGAGGTTCGTCTTTCCCTGCGCGTTCTCCCCGACGGCGATGTTCAGTCCGGGGGCGAAGAGCGCGGTCTCGTCAGCGTAACCGCGGAAATTGACCATGCGGAGGGCGCGGACATGCGGGGTCATGGGTCGCTCCGCCCTCGGCTTCGCTCCGGTTGTTGGTTATTGGTTATTGGTTTTTTGTTTTTGCCAACAACCAACAACCAACAACCAATAACGGCGAGCGCAGCGAGCCTCACGAAACCTCCACCCGCTCGTCCCCCACCTCGATGATGTCGCCGGACTCGAGCTTCCGCCCGCGCCTCGTCTCGACCTCGCCGTTCACCGTGACCTCGCCGAACTGGACGAGGACTTTCGCCTCGCCGCCCGTCCCGGCTACACCGGAGGCTTTCAACGTCTGTCCGAGCGTCATGCCGGAATTGACGGATGGGACTTCCAAAACGAGCCTAACTTTGCGACGGGTCGCGCATCGGCATGATGAGGTAAAGGAAATCCGGTTCGGTGTCGTCGTCCCCACCGCCGCCGTTCTCCTCGCCGTCGTTCGGGACGATGATGCACGGTTTGAGCGGCTCGTTGCATTTGAAGACGACCTTCTCCGAGTCGAGCGCGGAGACGCCGTCGAGGAGGTATCCGGGGTTGAACGAGATCAGGAAATCGTCCTCGCTCGACGAAGGGAGCTTCTCGTGCGCCTCCCCGATTTCCTGGCTGCGGACTATGACCTCCACCGCACCCTCGGAGAACGAGAGGCTGACCGGAACCGGGGGAGTCTGTCTTTGGGCGAAGAGGTTCACGCGGCGGAGGGTTTCGATCAAATTCTCCCGGTCAACGGAAATGCGCCGCTCGAACGATGTCGGAAGGAGGCGGCGGTACTCCGGGAAATTGCCGTCGATGAGGCGAGTGCCGAACAAAACGTCCCCGATCCGGAAGAGGGCTTGGTTTTCTGAGAGGTCCACTTCGATCTGCTCGTCGTCGGAAGCGGCGAAGATGCGCCCCACTTCCTGCATGGCTCTCGCCGGGATGATCGCCTCCCGGTTCCCGTCGAAGGTCGTCGCAAGCTCCGTCTCTTTGATGCTCAGCCGATACGAGTCCGTCGTCACCATCCGAACCCGATTGTCCTCGAAACTTATGAGGATGCCGGTCAGCACCGGACGAGTCTCGTCCCGCGAATACGACCGCGAGACTTTCTCAACGGTGTCCACGAGAGCCTCGCCCGTCATTTTGAAGGCCCGATCCTCGCCGAACTCTGGAAGCTGCGGAAAGTCCTCGGCGGCGTACGCCCGGATGCGGTACTTGTTCTCCCCCGCCGCCAGCCGGACGGTCCCCGTCGAGCCATCGTATTCCAAAGTGAGTTGCCCGCTCGGCAGCGAGCGAACGATGTCGTTGAAGATGCGGGCTGGGATGACGACCTTCCCGTCCTCCTCGACCTCGGCTGGGGATGATGTGCGGACGGAGATCTCCATGTCCGTCGCGGACAATTTCACGGCCTCGCTCCCGGCCTCGACGAGGATGCCCCCGAGGAGCTGGATCGTGGACCGATTCGAGACTCCCCTCGACGCCTGAGCGAGCTTTCTGCTGAAGATATCAGTGTTGCAAACTACCCTCATGCCGCCTCCTTTCTGGCCTTGTTATTATTAACTAACCATATACTTATTAGAATAATAATAATAATAAGGGCTGTGGATAAGTGGATAACTCAAACGATACCCTTTATCTACGCTGAAAACTACCCCTCCAGCCTGTGGACAGAATTGTGGATAAGTAGCAAAACCCTGTGGATAGATTGTGGATAACTACCCCACTTATCCACAGGCCGGAGTTATCCACAATTTTGTCCACAACTTTATCCACAGGCTTCACCCCCTCTTATCCACAGGTTTATCCACAGGTAAATTAGCCTTGTATGCTTTTCTGTAATATATTAAGACGGACTTATCCACAGAAACCGGGACTTATCCACAATTTCTGTGGATAACCGGAAACTTCTGTGGATAACAAATCACACTTATCCACAGGCAAACCCTCAACCTGTGTACAGGGTGTGGATAACATTCGATTTGTATGCCTCGAATTTGTTACAAAGTAGTTCCCCATAGGGGGAGGGGTTTCAAGGACTCGATGCTTTGAAATGACTTGCTTGCGATATTGTTCCGAGGCTCGCGAAAGCGTCGCTTCATGGCAAGTTTCGGCGAGGAATTCCGGTTTCGGCGAGCCGAATATTGGGGTCGGGGCGTGGGGTTCGCGGCGGCTTGAGAAAGGGTGGATCTTCTCGCAAACCGGGCTTCGGATTTCAGGTCTCGGGCGTCAGGAAATACTGTCGCGGACAGAGGGTGAATAGCGAGTGAAACTTTGCCGAAGGTGTGGATCCACCTTCGTGAACTCCGATGTCATGTCTCTCGATGCACGGCTCGATATTCGATGTTTTTGGCGCTTTGAATCGGTTTCGGTTTTCGATGGTTTGGGGGTGGTCGGTGGTTCGTCGATATCGGATAAAGCGCTTCGCCGATGCTCGGAGATACGCGGTTTCAGGTTGGATCGAGGCGAGTCAATGGGATTCGAGCCTGGATATTCCGAGCGATTCCGAAGCACTTCGTGGAAGTCGTATTCGTCGGTCGGCGGCTCCACACCCTCGAAGCGAGCGCCGGAGAGCGGCTCCCGACTCCCGAACCCGCCGCCGAGTACGGAACTATTTATGCGGATTCCGCGTCACTCCGACGCTTTCATTATTCAGAGGTCGGGGAAACAAATGCAGCTTTCGGAGCGAGCGAATCGAAGGTGCTTTTGCCAATAACCAAAAACCACGCGAAGCGAGCTTCGCGTTTCTCAGCGTTTGCTTTTCACGTGGTGGGTTATTTCGTGGATCTGGTTGAAAGTGTCGCGGTCCGAGTTTATGAGCTTCGATATTTTCGCCGTCGCGTGCATGACGGTCGAATGGTCGCGGCCCCCGAACGCTTTGCCGATCTTCGGGAGGGATTCGTCGGTGAGTTCGCGCGAGAGGTACATGGCGACCTGCCGCGGATAGGCGAATGCCCGCGAGCGGCTCGTCCCGACGAGGTCTTGTTTCGCGATCCCGAAGTAGCGGCACGCCTCGTGCTGAATTAGCTCGATGGGGATCTCCCGGTACTCCGAGTCCGGCAATATGTCCCGGAGGACTTCCTCGGCGAGCGCGACGCTGACTTGCCGTCCGTACAGCGAGGCGTATGCGAGGATTCGGATGAGCGCGCCTTCGAGTTCGCGGATGTTCGTCTCGACCTTCGAGGCTATGAAGGTGAGGACTTCGTCGTCCACTTCCAGTTTGTCCATCATCGCCTTTTTGCGGAGGATGGCGATCCGGGTCTCGAGGTCGGGCGGCGTTATGTCGGTGATGAGGCCCCACTCGAAGCGGCTGACGAGGCGGTTCTCGAGGGTTTGTATGTATTTCGGGTGCCTGTCGGAGGCTATGACGACTTGCTTCTCCTCGTCATAGAGCGAATTGAACGTGTGGAAGAACGCTTCCTGTGTCTCGATCTTGTTCTCCAAAAACTGGATGTCGTCTATGAGAAGCACGTCGTTCTCACGGTACCGTTTCTGGAATTGCAATGGAGCATTGTCGCGCATCGAGTTTATGAAATCGTTTGTGAACTGCTCGCACGTAACGTACCGGACGCGGCTGCTCGGGTCTTGATCCTCGACGTACTGCCCCACCGCCCGCAAAAGATGCGTCTTCCCAAGCCCGACCCCGCCATATATGAACAGCGGATTATATTGCGTGCCGGGACTCTCGGAGACTGCGAGAGCGGCCGCATGAGCGAACCGGTTCCCCGCCCCCGTGACGAACGAGTCGAAGGTGTATTTCACCCGCACCGAGCGAGACGGCTTCGCGTTTCGGACGGACTCCGCGCCCTCGGCGTCGGAGCCGTTTCTCGGGGTTTGGGGCGCCCCTTCTCCCACGGTCACGATGAGGGACGTCTCGTCTTTTCCCATCACATCGTCGAGGGCTTCTTCGAGGAGCGGGCGGAACCGGCTCTCGATGTACTCCTTCGCGAAGCTGTTCGGGACTGAGATTTCGAGGGAGTCGTCGTAGAGATTGAGCGGGCGCGTGCCTTCGAACCACACTTTCAGGGAGGGGGCGTTTATGTGCTCCGAAACGCTGTCGAGGACTTCATTCCAGACATCTTCGACTCGTCTTTCCATGGGCTACTTGACCCATGTGCTTATTATCGCCTCGACGTAATCCTTGCCGAGGGGGGATATCACTCGCTTCCCCGATTCGTCCCCGGCGACGAGGCCGTGGTCTTCGAGAGTCGAGAGGTCGCGGTACGCCGTGCTCACGCTTATATCCACCGTGTCCGCGATCGTGGACGGTCCGACCTCCCCGCACTCGAGGACGGTCATGAGCACGTTTTGCTGACGCTCCGAAATACTTATGCGCGGCACCTCGTCCGGGTACCTCCGCTTCGGAGACGCCGCCGATTTCGGAGCCTCGGTTTTCGCCTCCGCCGGCTTCGATTCATCTTTCTCGGAGTCCGCCTCCCCGGCGACGGAGACGGTGATGACGGAGCCTCCCCCGAGGTTGTCCTCGATTGAGAGCCTCCCGCCAGCCTTCCCCACCTCCGAGCGGGCGATGCCGAGTCCGGCGCCGACGCCGCGGATGTGGGGCATGGCATCCGCCGCCGCGCCGGAGAATCCGAACTCCGCGGCCTGGGATTTGTTGTTTATGCCCGATCCCCTGTCCGAGACTCGGACGGTTCTCCCATTGTCGAATAACGAGATGACCACGCCTTCGTATCCGGCGTGGATGAGGTTTTCGAGGATTTCGCGGATCGCCCTTTCGGGGAGGCCGCCGTCGAGTTCCTCCACCTTCCGGCCGACGAGCCTCGTGAGTTTGGCGGTCGCGGCTCCGGGGCTTCCGGCGGAGACTTCGGTGATCTCCGGTTCTTCGCCCTCCGGGTAGACGACGACGCGGACGTTTATCTCCGCCCGGTCGGTGTCCCGTCGTGTGTGCTGTTCGCGCATCATCCCCAGACAAATCTAACTCACACCCGCCGAAGACGCTAGATCCCCAGCCGAAAAAACGCCGCTTTGCAGCACATAGAGATTTTTATCCACAAATTTATCCACAAGCTGTGGATAAGTCCCACGCCATCCCCGCTCGAAATCGTCTCCCCGACCCAAATACGCCTTCCGTGGACGACGAATCGCAAGCTGGATCGTCCAAAAAGAACCTTGTTTTGCGGGGCTTTTCTGGATAAAGGTCGGGAGGTTTCCATGTATGGGTTTCTCTGGGTTTCCGCATCTTCGACTGGATGATTGGGGGTTGCTTGGATATACTCTCTGGCTGTTTGTAGATTCGAGATTATTCCAGAGGAGCGGAAATGAAGAGGACTTATCAGCCGAACCGTCGCAAGCGGGCAAAGACGCACGGGTTCCGCAAGCGGATGAGCACGGTCGGCGGTCGCAGGGTTGTGGCGGATCGTCGCAGGCGTGGCCGCAAGCGGCTCGCTGTCTGAGCTTTGGCTAGCCGCGCCGGATCGAGGATCACCGACTCCCCCGAGTTCGACCGGGTTTATCGTCAGGGTGCGGCGTATCGGGGGAAGCTGTTTTCGGTCCACGCTTTCGCGAAGGAGCATGGGAGTCCGCGCCTCGGGCTTTCCGTTTCGAAGAAGGTCGGCAAAGCGGTCGTCCGGAACAAGGTTCGGCGGCGTATGAAGGAGATTTTCCATGCTCGGACAGGCGAGTTGGAGGGGATGGGTTCGGGTTTGGATTTCGTGGTTTCCGCCCGTCCGGCCTCCTCGGATGCGTCGTTTCGGGATCTGGAGCGGGAGTTTTCGGTGGCGTTGAAAAAGCTCGAAGGTCGTGTTTGACCCCGGAGCGGTTAGAATGGCGAGTAACTTATGATTAATGACATAGCGAATTTCTTCGAGAGTATCTTCAGCCCCGTAGTGAGCATCCTCGGGTATGTGCTCGAGTTCTTCCACGGCCTCGGGCTGGAATGGTGGCTGAGCATCGCCGC
Organism: Rubrobacter sp.; assembly: GCA_013695475.1. Taxonomy (GTDB): domain Bacteria; phylum Actinomycetota; class Rubrobacteria; order Rubrobacterales; family Rubrobacteraceae; genus JACCWD01. The sequence continues at coordinate 41,339 of JACDAJ010000077.1, forward strand.
TCTGACCATCGTGGTGCGGATGATCCTCTTCCCCCTCACCATCAAGCAGGTTAGGAGCATGCGGGCGATGCAGGAACTCCGCCCGGAGCTTGACAAGATCCGAGGCCAATACAGCAACAACCGCCAACGCCAGCAGGAAGAAATGATGAAGCTGTATCAGGAGCGGAGCATAAACCCGCTCGGCGGATGCCTCCCGATCCTCGTCCAAATGCCTATCTTTATCGGCATTTTCTATGTGATCCGGCAATTCGGCGGCTACGGCGACATCGAGGGGACGAAGCCGACGTTCCAAGATGGCGGCATTCTGTGGTTCACAAACCTTTCGGAGATGGATCCATTCCTGATACTTCCCATTGTTTCCGCCCTCACCATGCTTGCCGCGACCGAAATAACGGCCAAGAACCTCGAACCCCAGCAACGCTGGATCATGCGTATCCTCCCCATAGGAATCACCTTTTTCCTTTGGAGCTTCCCGGCGGGTTTGTTCGTTTATTGGATCACCTCGAACGTCGTTACGTTCGTCCAAAACTACGCTATCTATAATTACGGGCCGGGCAAGAAAACGGCCACGACTGAACCGTCGAAGCAAGAGAGCGGAAGCCAAAGTGGCGGGAACGGCTCGGAGAAACCTTCGACCAATGGATCGGCGGATCCCTCGGCGCACGCGGCCAAAGTGGCGAAAAGGAAGCGGAGAAAGAAGAAAAAGTGAGCGACTCAAAGGAATTCAACGCATCCTCGGTGGAGAAGGCCGCAGCGAAAGCCTCGGAGAAATTAGGTGTCCCCGCTGACAGCCTTTCCTACGAGATAGTGGACACAGGCAGTGACGGTTTTCTCGGCATCGGAGCGAGAGACGCTCGGATCAAAGTTTCTGTTCCTTCGCCCGAAACGACGGAATCTGATGACTGTGAAAATTCAGACTCCGACGACGCGCCGCCACCGCCGTCGTTTTCGGAAGGCGACGACTACTCTCCCGTGGTCGCCGAGCCTTCATCTCAGACAGAATTCATTGTCACGGGTGAATCCGGAGAAGATCTGGATTCTGAAGCAGACAGAGAAGAGAGAATCACGGTGGATGCGCCCGAGGATCTCATCGAAGAAGTGAGAAGTTATGTCTCCTCCGTCATGGACGCTATGGGGTTGGAATCACGACTCGATGTCTACGATACGGACGAGTACATCGCGGTTGACATCGTTTCCGATCACACAGCTTTGATCATCGGCCAGAAAGGCGAAACTATAGACTCGTTGCAATATCTGGCGAACTCAGCCATCTACAAGGATCGAGAGTTCGTGAAGCGAGTCGTCCTCGACTCCGAAGGATACCGCCAACGCAGAATCGGAGCGATTCAAGGTATGGCCCACAGAACCGCCAGAAAATCCATCCGCGAGCAGCGCGACATCGAAATGCCGCCAATGAGCGCCTCCGAACGGAGAGTTGTTCACGTTTACCTCAAAGAGAACCCCGACGTATCCACTTTCAGCGAAGGCTCGGGAAGTGACCGAAGAGTAACCGTCTCCCCCAACCACGACTGATCCGCTCCTTTTCGCCAGCATTGTTTCACGTGAAACCGACCGAAAGCCACTCTCGAAGCAGTTGCGAGGACATTTGTTTGTTAAGTCAAACAAACGTCCTCGCTTCATTTGTGGTTTTTTGGTTCGGGCTACGGAGACTCGACGGGGTTTTCGGATTGGGTTTTCCGCGAGCTGTGCGAAGCTTGATGAGTGAGCGTGCTAGGCGGTGGCGAGTATGTGTGAGGGGGGCACGGGAAGTTGTCGAGGACAGTTTTCTAGGTTGACGATTCCGGTCGAATCGAATGCAAAGTTTGGGTGTTTCACGTGAAACGGCACAATGGAGAAATTGAGAAGATTGTCAGTCAGGCAGCGGCATGGGGATTCGACATGACTCCAAAGTGCGCGTCGCGCTTGGTGGAATATGCTGTTTGTCTCGCTTCGTATAAAGAGTCGAATGTCATCGGGACACGGCATCTCGAAGATATCGTCGAGGAACATATACTCGATTCGATGAGCTGCATGCTGTTCGGCGGATTGAAGGAAGCGAGGGAACTCGTGGATGTTGGATCGGGTGGCGGGCTGCCCGGTTTGCCGCTGGCTATAGCTATGGAAGGGCTTAACGTATCGCTCGTTGAATCCACTTCCAAGAAGACAAAGTTTCTGGACGAGGTTGTGGAATATCTCGGAGTGTCGAACGTTCGGATCGTGAACGCGCGAGCCGAAGACGCTGGGGGATCAAAGGAGTTTCGCGGTCGGTTTGATATAGCCATGGCTCGCGCGCTCGCTTCGCTCGACGTGATCGCGGAGTATAGTCTGCCTCTTGTCCGGCTCGGAGGACATGTCATTGCGATGAAAGCGCGCGTCGAAAAGAATGAATTGGATGATGGCCGAACCGCTGCCAAACATTTGGGAGGGAAGATAGTGGATGTGATCCCCGTCGAGCGACTTCCCATATACGAGCCAAAACAAAGGAGCCTCATTGTCTTCAAGAAAGTTGCGCGAACACCCGATAAATATCCGCGCCGGACGGGGTTGCCCGCCAAAAAACCCCTCGGTGAGATCGGGAAGCGGTAAACGCGCCGTGATAACATGCTCGGGATGACCACCGTGATCGCCATTGTGAACCAAAAGGGCGGAGTTGGGAAAAGCACCACCGCTATCAACCTGGCGGCATATCTCGCCAGCAAAGGCGAAAAAATACTCGTCGTTGATATGGATCCCCAGGCAAACGCCACAAGCGGACTCGGGGTTTCCGTCGGCTCAAATGGCTGCATGTATGATGTTCTTCTCGAAGGCAAACCGCTTCAAGAAGTCGCCATGAGTACCAGCGTGGACGGCCTCGATGTCGCTCCCGCGACAATAAATTTAGTCGGTGCGGAGGTCGAAATGGTTTCCAGCCTCGCAAGGGAATTCAAGCTCCAAAAAGCCATCGTAAAGCTTCCGGAAGGCAAATACGACCGGGTTTTGCTCGACTGTCCCCCGTCTCTCGACCTTCTCACGCTCAATGCGCTCGCGGCGGCCACCGAGGTTTTGATCCCCGTTCAATGCGAATACTATGCCCTCGAAGGTTTGACGCAACTTACGAGGAGCATCCGCATGGTGCGAGAAGAACTCAACCCGAGCCTCGAAATCGGAGGCGTGCTTTTGACGATGTTCGACCCTCGGACAAACCTCGCCCGCCAAGTCGCCGAAGAAGTGAAATCCTTCTTTGGCGAAAACGTTTTCAAAACCATAATCCCCCGGAATGTGCGATTGAGCGAGGCTCCGAGCTACGGCATGCCCGTCGCGCTTTACGCGCCGAGGAGCACGGGCGCCGAGGCATACGAATCCGTCGCCGACGAGGTTCTCGCCCGTGGGTAGGCGCGGCCTCGGACGCGGGCTTTCGGCTCTCATAGCGACCGGGGAGAGCGTCGGCGGGCTTAAATTCGAGGAGCTTCCGACCTCCGCCATACGCTCGAATGCGCTCCAGCCGCGACGGAGTTTCCCGGCTTCGAGCATCAGCGAACTCGCCGCGTCCATACGAGAAGTGGGGATTTTGCAGCCGCTCGTCGTGAGGACGACGGAGACCGGTTTCGAGCTTATCGCGGGGGAGCGGAGATTGAGAGCCGCGAAAGAAGCCGGACTCGAGAGGGTTCCGGTTCTCATACGGCAGGCTGCGGAGAACGAGTCAATGGAGCTTGCGCTCGTCGAGAATCTTCAACGCGAGGATCTCAACCCGCTCGAAACCGCCGCCGCGTATCAGGCGCTCATGGACAGCTTCGGGTTCACGAAAGAACAACTCGCCGAAAGGCTCGGAAAGAGCCGGACTGCCGTCACGAATACGCTCCGCATACTCCAGCTTCCGGAGGCAGTTCGGACTCTCATTCAAGATGGAAAGCTCTCCGAAGGACATGCGCGAGCCATCCTCAGCCTCAAAAACGAAGAGCAAATGGACTATCTCGTCGGAAGAATTCAGCGAGAAAAACTCTCCGTGAGAAGAACCGAGGAACTCGTCCGGGAAATTCTCGCCGATGAACAAATGACCGAAAAAGCCGCCTCGGCGACACAGCCCGAAGAAAGTACCGCCAACGAAATGAGCGGTGCCGACGAATACAACGAATATGAGGCGGCCTCGCAAATGATCACAGACGCCATCGAACTCCCCGTCAAAGTGAAGCAATCCCGGCGCGGCGGTAAAATAGAAATTCGCTTCCGACACCGCGAACAACTCGAAGCCCTCGTCTCCCTCCTCACTTCAAAGTAATAAAAGTATCAAAACCATTGCGGAACTCCCTCTTCCGCAATGGTTTGCGATGTTGTAATCTTCCGTTTGTTGGGAGGAAGAACCTTCAAGTGGTTTCGGGCGGTGTGATGAGGCTTTCGGCGATTTTAAGCGTGTTCACCCTTTTTTTATTCGTGTTCGGTGTCGCCGACGCGCAGGAAGGGGCGGTCGCCGATCAATATGGCGGTGAGAATGATGCCGTTGCGGAGGCCGAAGGGCGGTTCGAGGAGCAAAATGCGGAACTCGAGCGGCGGATAGACGAGGTCTCGGCGGTCGGCGGGGATCTCGAAGAGTCGCAATCCCTCGTGGACGGGGCGAACGGACGGACGGTGGAACTCCGGGAGGAATCCGAGGAGCTTCGCCAAAACCTCGCGCAGCGGCGGGCCGCGAACGAGCGGGCGAAGGCGAGTTATGAGGAGAGCGTTCGGGAAGCGTACAAAAACGGCGGTCTCGAAGGCGTCGATCTCGTCCTCGAAAGCCTTCTCGGCTCCGGTGGAGCGGGAGCGGCCTCCGACCCCGCAATTGCCCGGATCCTCTTCGGTGGCCGCGACGCACTCCTCGAATACCGCGAGGCCGAGCAAGCACTCGAAGACACCATGCGCCAAATTTCCGAGAAAAACAACGCATACGACCGAGCCGTCGAAGACGAGGCCGCGAGAGCCGAAGAACTCCGCCAAAGAGAGGCCACCCTCGAAGCCGCCGTCGAAGAAATCCGGATCGAAAGGGACGCCTCCGCCACCCAATTACGAGAAATCCAAGACGCCGAGCGGGCGCGAATCCTCGAAACCGCCCCCGCCACCGGAGGCGCGCCGGGTCAGAAAGGATACGAAGTCCGCCTCGCCCGCCAAAAAATAGTCGCCGAGGAAGTCGCGCCGATCCCATACCGCCGATACGAAGAACTTTACAAAGAGTCCGCCCGAAAGTACGGCTTCGCGGCCGACTGGCACATCCTCGCCGCCGTCGGCAAAGTCGAGTCGAACCACGGACAAAACATGGGGCCGTCCACCGCCGGGGCGATGGGGCCGATGCAATTCCTCCCCTCCACGTGGGAAACCTCCGGCGTGGACGGAAACGGGGACGGAGTCGCAAACATAATGGACCCCGAAGACGCGATACCGGCGGCGGCGAAATACCTCCAAACCGGAGGCGCCCCGAACGACTGGTACGCCGCCCTTTATTCATACAATCACGCCGACTGGTACGTCCGCAAAGTCCTCGCCGTCGCCGAAGGATACCGCCGCCTCGCCGGAGACGAAACCGTCGGCCCATATACCGTGGGAGGGTGACCGTGGAAGACCCCCGATCCGAAATGTTCCGTAAGCTCATAGACAAAGACCCCGAAAACCCCATGATCCTCTTCTCCCTCGGAAACGAACTTTTCAAAGAAGAGAAATACGAAGAAGCGAGGGGCCATCTCGCCAAAGCCGTCGAAAACAAGCCGGATTATTCCGTCGCCTTCCGAACCCTCGGACGAACCCACTTCGAACTCGGCGAGTACGATGAGGCGCGCTCCGTTTTCGAGCGGGGGAGGGAAGTCGCGCAAGAAAACGGCGACCTCCAAACCGCCAAAGAAATCAACGTATTCATGAAGCGCCTCGAAAAGCGGGGCGGATAACGACGGAGTGGGGGAGGGAATTGCCTCACCTCCCGCGAAAGACGCGTCTTCCCAAGCCCGACCTCGCCATATCGGTCGCTCGAAGATACGCGGTTTCCGGTCGAGCCGAGGCGAGTCCGTGGGATCCGAGCCGGAAATGTTCCGGGCGATTCCGAAACGAGCCGAAAGTGTGTTTCATAAGGAATCCGGGTGGACGCTTTCCGTTTTCGGGAGGCGGCTCGGACGGCTCTGTGGGGGAGCGGACATCCCGCCCGCGATACGACCGTCCCTTCATGCGGGAAAGATGCCCGCGCTCCCGGAGCCATCGTTGCGTCTCCACGACCATTCGAGGTGCCGGGTTCGGGATTACTTTTTGCCGGATTTCGGATCACCTTCGCCGGGCGCGGCGGATTCGCGTTCGCGGGTTCGGTGCTTCGGCGGGGGCTTCCGTAAAATCCCGCCCGTAATCCGGTACCATCGCGGATGTGGCCGATGCGAAAGTCGCAATATTCGTTGACTATGGAAGTGAGCTTGCCCGGAGCGTCGCCGAGGGCGTGTGGTCCGGGCTATCGAGGGCGGCCCTCGATTCGGGGAGCGCGAAGATCGCCACTTTCTGGGAGAGGCTCGACTCGAAGGATGTCATCTCGCTCGCTCTTTCCCAGTCGCCTTCCGCGGCGAGGTCGCAGGAAATCGCCATCTTCGTCGTCGGGCAGGAAAGGCCGGACATCATAGACGAGATCGAAGCCCCCCCCGGCGACTCGAAGGTTTTCGGCCTCGTCGTCGCCGTCCCCGACATCCCGAGTCCCCTCGCCGGGCCGCTTCTTTATCAAGGAGTCGAAAGGCTGAAAAGCAAAGGCGTGAGAGCCGCGCGCGTCGAACCCGCACTCCTCCGCGGCACCCCCGACGAGTGTGAATCATACGCCCGGAAACTCCTCGAACGACTCCCCGCCGAGGAATGAGGAGCTTCGGAGAAGGGCGGCTTTGCCGCCGTCGTTGGTTATTGGTTACGGGTTATTGGCAAAAACCGAAAACCGGGGCGACCGAAGCGAGCGATCGAAGTGAAGCGACCCCGCGATGACGAGCGACATCCTCGCCGCCATATTGACCACCGCCGCGTTCGCCGTCCTCGCCCACACTTTCGGCATGGTCGGGAAGAGCGGAGCCATCGGCGGATTCATCATCGGAGCGGCGATCTTCCTTTGCCTCGGCCCGCCGGGGTTCATCGTCCTCGCCCTCTTCGTCATCGGAGGCTCCGCCCTCACCCGCCTCGGCTACGAGAGAAAGAAGAACACCGGAACCGCCCAAACCGAAGGCGGCCGCCGAAGCGCGAAGAACGCCTTCGCGAACTGCTCCGCCGCCGCCGCATGCGCCATTTTATATTCGCTCACGAACCACGAGCCGTTCGCCGCCGCCTTCGTCGCCGCCCTCGGAGCCGCCTTCGCCGACACCGCCGAATCGGAGGTCGGGCAAATATACGGAAGGATGCCCCGACTCGTCACGAACCTTCGGAAAGTCCCGCCCGGAACCGATGGCGCGGTGTCCCTCCCCGGCACCGCCGCGGGGCTCGCCGCCGCCACCCTCATCGCGCTCGCCGGACTTTCCCTCGGCCTCGTGGACGGCTTCGGCGCGGCGCTCGTCGTGGCTCTCGCCGCCTTCCTCGGAACCGTCGCGGACAGCTTTGTGGGAGCGAGAATCCCGAAGGTCGGCAACGAGGCGACGAATGTCATATGCACGCTCGCCGCCGCCGTACTCGCGCTTCTTATTTTGTGATTCGGACTGTCTCCGAAATATTCTTGGCGCGCCGAATCTCCTCGTGCGGAATCCGGACAATCACTTCCCGAAGGCCGTGATCGGCGGTCGGCGGCTCCCCGCTCCCGAAGCGACCTCCCCGGCGCAGCCGGGATGCTATGATACGCGCATGAGCGCGAACGGAAACGAACGACTATAAACCTCCGCGCCTCCACCTGATTTTTCCGACCCATCCAAGCCATAAATTTTTAGAGGGAGACCGGGCGTGAGCGATACTTCCATCGAGAAAAAGAAGAAAACGAAGGCATACAAGCCGAGCGAACTCGAAGCCCGCTGGCAGTCGAAATGGGTCGAGAGCGGCCTCTATGAAACCGACGAAGACCCGGGCAAGCGGAAGCATTACGCCCTCACCATGCTCCCGTACCCGTCCGGCGACCTCCACGTCGGACACTGGTACGCGATGACCCCGTCGGACACGCGGGCGAGGTATATGAGGATGCGCGGATACCGGGTGTTCTTCCCCATAGGCTTCGATGCCTTCGGACTTCCGGCGGAGAACGCGGCCATAAAACGCGGCATCCACCCCCGCGACTGGACGTACTCGAACATCGAGAACATGCGCGGCCAGCTTCGCCAGATGGGGACGATGTTCGACTTCGACGCCGAGGTCGTCTCGTGCGACCCGGAATACTACCGATGGAACCAGTGGTTCTTCGTGAAGTTCTTCGAGAAGGGACTCGCGTACCGGAAGGAAGCCCCGGTGGATTGGTGTCCGAAGGACAATACGACCCTCGCCCGCGAGCAAGTCGTCGGGCCGAACCGAGTGTGCGAGCGGTGCGGGACACCCGTCATAAAAAAGAACCTTCCTCAGTGGCTGTTCCGCATCACCGACTATGCCGAAGAGCTTCTCGATTTCACGAACCTTGAATGGCCCGAGCGCGTCGAGACGCTCCAGAAAAACTGGATCGGGCGCTCCGAAGGCGCCGAAATAAAATTCGCGGTCGAAAACTATGGCGACATCGAAGTTTTCACTACCAGGCCGGACACGCTCTTCGGAGCCACGTTCTTCGTCATGTCGCCCGAGCATCCCGCCGTCGCGGAAATTACGACCGACCGGCAGAGATCCGAGGTCGAAAACTACGTCGAACGAGCCTCCCGGATGTCCGAGATCGACCGGACCGACATCACCCGCGAAAAGTCCGGCGTGTTCACCGGGGCATACGCGACGAACCCGGCGAACGGGGAAAACATCCCCGTATACATCGCCGACTACGTTCTCATGGGATACGGGACCGGGGCGATCATGGCCGTTCCCGGACAAGACGAGCGAGACTGGGAGTTCGCCGAAAAATACGACCTCCCCATAATCCGAACCGTCAAACCGCCCGATGACTTCGACGGGAAGGCGTATACCGGGGAAGGCCCGGCGATGAACAGCGTATTCCTCGACGGCCTCGATGTCGAAGAGGCGAAAGAGCGCATGACCGCCCATCTCGAGCGGGAAGGAAAAGGCCACGCCGCCGTGACGTATCGTCTCCGGGACTGGCTCATTTCCCGCCAGCGTTATTGGGGGACGCCGATCCCGATAATCCATTGTCCGGATTGCGGCCCGGTCGCCGTTCCCGAGAAAGACCTTCCCGTCCTTCTCCCGGACGAGGCGGAGTTCATGCCGACGGGCGAGTCGCCGCTCAAGCTCGACCCGGATTTCCGGAACACGACGTGTCCGGAGTGCGGCGGCCCCGCCGAGCGCGACACGGACACGATGGACACGTTCATGGACTCGTCGTGGTACCAATATCGGTATCTCTCGCCGCATTACGACGACGCACCCTTCGACCCGGAGGAAGGAGAAAAGTGGCTCCCCGTGGATCAATACACGGGCGGCGTCGAGCACGCGGTGATGCACCTTCTTTACACGCGCTTCTTCACGAAGGTCATGCGCGACCTCGGACTCGTTGATTTCGACGAGCCGATGGACCGCCTTTTCAATCAAGGCATCATCCTCGGCCCGGACGGCAACCGCATGTCCAAAAGCCGCGGGAACGTCGTGAACCCGCAAAACTTCGTTGACAAATACGGCTCGGACGTCCTCCGCTCATACCTCATGTTCATCGGCCCGTGGAACGAGGGCGGCCCGTGGGACGGCGGTGGCATCGAAGGCGTCGCGAGGTGGCTGAGAAGGGCGATGTCCCTCGTCTCCGGTGAAGCCACGAACGCCGAAGCCGACCCCTCGGAACTCGACCGCCGCACGAACCGACTCATAAAGAAGCTCACCGGGGACATCGAAGCGTTCCGTTTCAACACGTCCATCGCCGCCCTCATGGAGCACACGAACTTCCTCCTCGCCATAAAAGGCAAGGTGGGGGAGGGCGAGTGGAAAGATGCTCTCCACAAATACGCGCTCGTCCTCGCGCCCTTCGCGCCGCACCACGCCGAAGAGATATGGTCGGAGATGGGGGAGAGGGAATCCGTCCATCTCCAAGATTGGCCGGAGTGGGATGAGGCGGCCATCGCCACCGAGACGATCACATTGATCGTCCAAGTGAACGGCAAAGTCCGCGACCGCATCGAAGCCCCCGCCGACATCGAAGAAGACGCCGCGAAGGAACTCGCCCTCGCGAGCGAAAATGTCCGGGCGCAAATGGACGGCAAAGAAATTCGGAAGACGATATACGTTCCGGGGCGGCTCGTGAATTTGGTGGTTTCGTAGGCTTCAGAAAGAACGCCCGGCGGAGGTATTCGCTCCGCCGGGCGTTTCTCTTTCATCGGCGGAGATGCTCCGAAAAACTCGCTCGTTGTCCGCGCTCGCCCGGTTTGACGGGGGATCCCTCCGCCCAGACTCCCGTTGTCAGGCGACCGTCTCCGTCGTCGGCTCCGGCGCGGAGCCTCTTCCGGTGAGCCTCATGTATGCGACCGTCCAAAATGCGTGGAAGTACGTTCCCGTCGCCGCGCCGAGGAGGATGAGGATGGGAAGGAGGAGTATCCCCCCGAAAACACCCGCGACGATCGCCCCCGTCATCGCCTCCGAGAACCCGAGCAATATCGCCGGGAGAAAAAGTATGAGGCCGAAGAGAAGCGTGATGAGGAAATTCGCGACCCCGACCCCGAAGGAAAGCCCGATGTTTATGAGCCACAAAAGGAGGCTCTTCCCGATGTTCCGCCGGAAGAGGCCGTATCCTTCCCGGATGCCCCCGGACATCCCCGAGCCGTCAACCACGAGCGCGCGGAGAGCGTATTGACCGATGATCGCGAACGGGATGAAAACCAAAATGAGAAGCAAACCCCCGAGCAAACCGAACAAAATCCCGACCGCGATCCTCGCCGTCGTATCCGCCGTGAGAAGAAACGTGAGGAGTATCGGAACCCCCGCGACGAGAAATATGGCGACCGTGAGTCCGGCTCCGATGAGAAAGAGCAAAATAATCTGCCCGAGCACGCGCCAGAGGTGCGACATCCCTGCCCGGAACGTCGAGCCGAACCGCCTTTCTTCGCCCCGGTCAATGGCGGCGACGCTCTCCGAGAGGCCGCCCACCGAGACGAGATAAAGGAAGATGACGGCGAGCGTGAAGACGACCGCGACAACGATGGCGGTGGCGATGATCGCGGTGAGATTGTTCTCGACCCACGGCGGGAGTCCGCCGCTGAAATCCGTCGGGATGTTCGTGAAGTTCGAGGAGATGTTCGTCGCTCCGCCCGCCGCGAAGAAGCCGAAGAACCACAAGAATTTGTTCCGCCATGAAATCCGGAACGTGTCCCGGATCACCGCCCCGTAAGAAAACTCCCGCCGCTCGGCCTCCATATTCCGACCACTCCCATCTTCCGGCTCGCATCGAGTCCGGGTGAAGACTTCGTTTCCTTTGTCATCGTGCGTGAGAACGCTTCGAGAAGTCGTCGCGCTTTCTCGGACTCACTATCATCTCACCACAATTTTACGACCCCACGGAAGTCGAACGGAACGGGCATCACTCCGACAAAACCCACGTGTCTTTCATCTTCCCACCGCTCGATATGTTCACGAGATGGCTCCCCGGCGCCGCCACGCGAGTGAGCGAACCCGGCACGATCTCGACTTTATCCGGGTCGTCCGCCTCCGGCGAAAGCGCGAGCATCCGATAATCCGCATACGAATCTTTGAGGACGAACTCGCCGTCCTCGACCTCGCACACGATGTGCGTCGAGAAATCAATCGTCGGCTGCGCGATGTACTCGACCGGGTTCGCCTCGACCATCCTCCGGAAATCCGAGATCTTCTCTTTGCTCGACTCCGGCCCGATCATGACCTCTTTCCCGCCATACCCGCCCCGGCTTTTCACCACGAGATCCTCGAAATTATCCATCACATATTCATAGTCTTCCTCGACGGCGAGCGACCATGTCCGGGCGTTCTCGATGAGCGTCTCCTCCCCGAGATAATGCCGCACCATCTCCGGTATGAACGCATACACGCCCTTGTCGTCCACTATCTCCGAGTTCGGCGCGAAGAGGATGTGGACTTTTCCCTCGACGTGGCATTCGAGAAGCCCCGGAACCTCGGCGTAAAGAGCATCCTCGTCCACCCTCTCGTAAATCACGTCAATGCGCCGCCCGGTCGGTTCGTGGACGAGGTATCCGTCGCCGCCTATGGAAAGCTCCTTCGTCTCGGCGAGGATGGCCCCCATCTCATGGGCGTATATATGGTGGTCGAGATAAAACTGGTCGTCCGGCCCGCTCGACACGACCGCGAGCGTCGCTTCATTTCCCTTCGGCGAGGCGGCCCGGAGCGAGTCTCCGAGGCGCGGAAGCCACCCGTCGAGGGAACGGACGGGGAGGCTTTCGTACGATTCGGGGAGGAAAACTTCGCGGGACATCCGGCGTCTCCGCGTCATCGCGGCGAGTCCGACGGGCATCTTCGCGTTCTCTTCGAGGACGAGGTATTCCCACCCTCCGGTTTGCCCGGACTTTTCGCTTTCCACGGCGACGACGTCGAAGGCGACTTGGCGGACGGGTACGGGGCCGAAGCGGTTCGAGGTTTTCACGTCATAGAGAATGCTCGACTCGACGACGGATTTCGGGACGACCTCTTCTTTGTCCGCTTCGAGGTGGATGAGGAATTGGTTTATCGCCCGGAGGCGTTGCGTGAGGGCGAGGGTGAGGCGGTTCCATTCGGAGGCGGGGACGAGGCGGGGCATCCAGTCGGTGGGGTGGGTTTTGTCGCCGGACTTCACGCCGAAGGAATATTGCTCGTCGAGGAGCGTTTTGTGGGCTTCCTCCTTTTTCGCGAGCCACCCTTCCGGGCCGATCCTCTCCATCTCGGCGAGGATGGGGGCGTACACCGGACGCGGGGAGTCGTCGGGGAGGAATACCTCGCTCGTTCCTTTTGAATTTCTCTCGAACCTCACAAGAAGGGCATTATACCGACGATGGCGCGTGGCGTTTCCCGCGAGCGGCGGCGGATATGGCGGGGAATCGCATGGTCATGTTAATCTGTCATTAAATGATGGACGCGCGTATGAGAAACAAGGAATCGAATGGTCGCCGGGACGCCGGGAGGATGCTCGGAGGCGCGGGATGCGTACTCGCCGCCGTCGGAGCGGCGACGGCGTTCTCCGTCGGCGGAGTGAGCATCGCCTCCGGAATGCTCGGGGTTTCCCTCGGGGTCGCCGGGTATTTGCTCGGGTCGCGGGGATGGGGCGGGGCGGCGGTGGTTTTCTGCATAGCCGCGCTTTTCGTCGGGCTTTCCGCGAGCCAAAATCTCTTCTGAGCGGCCTCGTCCGCGAAGTATTCCCCGCGAGCGTCGAGTCTTCGCTTCGTCTCGGGCGGTCGTCCGGGCGGCCGCCATCGAATGCGCAGTTCGTGTGCCGGGGCGTGGATCGGGTATGACTCCCCGAAAGCAGTCTATCTTTTGTGAGGTGGTCTTTTGTCTGACTCGAATCGCGGGTCTTCGGAAGCCGGGCGCGGAAAGCTCATGGGTGGTTCCATCGCCGCCGTACTCGGAATTTTTCTCGCCGTCGTCGGGTTCGTGTTTCCGTTCATCGGCAATGGAGCCTCCATCGCGCCCGGTGCTTTCGGGCTGGTTTTGGGGATCGCGGGATACGCCCTCGGCGCGAGGAGGTTCGGGGTGGCGGCGATAGTTTTGTGCGCCCTCGCCATGTTCTTCGGGCTGGCGGTGAGTCAGGGACTCGTCCCCGGCATGGAGGCTTTCACGCCGCGCGAATGAGCGTGTCGCATGGCTTTTCTCGTGGTACACACGCACAATGACAAGGGCGAACGACGAAAGCGAGGCCGCATGACCGACAGCGGAGACCCGAACGACCGCGACAGGCTCGGGAGGGACCCCGGAAGCGAGGGCGGAGGAGCCGGTGGGGGCATGGATCGCGACCCGGATCGCGGAGATGCGGGGGGCGACCGTATGGCTTACGGCTCGGATCGCGAGAACGTGGATCGCGACCGGGCGGGTACCGGGCATGGCGGAGTCGAAAATCCGAACCGGGGGCGCGGGTGGGGGATAGCCGCGCTCATCGTGAGCATCCTCGCGCTGCTCGGTTCCATATTCGCGTTTTTGAACCTCATACTCGCCGTCCCCGGTTTGATCCTCGGCATTGCCGCGCTCGTGAAAGGGTCGCGAGGATTCGGGATCGCCGCGATAATTTTGAGCATAGTGGCGATAGTGATCGGCATACTCATCACCATTTTCGTGGGGGCGGCGATCATAAACGATCCTCAATTCCAGCAACTTTTGCAGGAAGCCGAACAGCAAAGCCAATAAATCGAACCGACTCGATACCCCGGCTGTGTTCATGCCGGGGTTTTTCTTTTTCGGACATCCACCGTGGAGAGCGGGCGGCTCGGCTACTATACTGACGGAATATGAAGAGGCTGAAACTGACACCTCCGGGGGAGAGAGGCACGCGCGGCGAACGCGCCCGCCTTTTTATTCGATGGATGCCCCACATCGGGGCCGAAGCCGTCTCCCTTTACGAACTCCTCCGTATCCTCCCCGACATCGGACACGATGAAGTGGACGCCGCCGAGCTTTCCGAACTCCTCCGATCCACACCGGAGAGCGTGGAGAAGTCCTTCGAAGTTTTGCTCCGTGCGGGTTTCGTATACGAACGTGACGGCTGGCTCGAGGTCGCCGAACATCCGCCTTCAATGGCGGGGCGAAGTGCGGAAATCGAGGCTCCGGAGGTTCGAGCCGGGCCGGAGGCCATCGAGGCGGCGGAGATTCCGGCGTCGGAAGTTCCGCCGTCGGAGGCTTCGACCCCGGCTCCTCCGGCTCCGGTGCGGGAGATCGAGGTGGTCAAAGCCGAGCCGGAGGGGATTTCCGCCGACGACTATTTCAATTTCATGGGAACGCTCCCGGCTCCCCACATCATCGAGTTTTTGAACGAATACTGTGGCCGCGACGGTGTCGAGCCGGACGTGGTCCGCGAAGCCCTCCGCATCGCGAGCGAGCGCGACGCGAGGCAAGTCGGGTACGTGCGGGCGATCCTCGAAAAGTGGGTCGAGCGCGGCGTGAAGACGGTCGCCGACGTGGAGCTTTTTGAGAAGGATCGGAGCCTTCGCCTCGTCCAGCAAAGCGGCGCGGTGAAGGGCGGAGCATTGAAACTAGCCGAAGGAGGTGGGGATGATGGAGCGTATAGACGGTCTGCTGCCAGACGCCGGGAAGGCTATGAGTGGCTCTTCGGCGAATAAAAGACGGTCTTCGGCGAAAGCCCTCCGCCTCGACGATCAGGTTTGCCCGCATTGCGGAGCCGACCTCGAAGCCGAGTGGGTCGAGTTCCCCCCCGCTTTGCAGCGAAAATACGAAAAGCAAGGCGAGTGGGACTATCTCCCATGCACCCCCGAATGCGAGAAGAAGAACGAACAGCGCGAGTGGGAGAGGATGCGCCGCGAAGCCCGCGTCGCTACTTTGAAAGACCGGAGCGGCCTCTCGAAGCGGATGAAGAACCACACCCTCGGGAGTTTCAAGCCGTACACGGGGCCGTCGGCGGCGAAGGCGATGGAGAAGGTCGAGGCGTACCTCAAAAACTGGGAGGAGAACCGCGACTCGGGGCGTGGGATGTATTTCTGCGGAGATGTCGGAACCGGCAAAACGCATCTCGCCGTCGCGGTGATGCACGAGCTTATCCACAGGAAGCGCGTGCCGTCCCTCTTCGTGACCGTCCCGGAGCTTCTCGACAATATCCGCGAGACGTACAATGTGCCGGGCCGGAACATTGACGAGTGGATGGACGCGGTGAGAAACGCGGAGTTCCTCCTTCTCGACGACCTCGGAGCCGAGCGGGCGAGCGAGTGGGTGCGGGAGAGGATCTTCGTCATCGTCAACCATCGGTACCGAGAGGAGCTCCCGACTTTATTCACATCCAACGTCGGGCCGAAGGATTTGGCGGCGCAATTAGGGGAGAGGACGGCGAGCCGGATTATCGAGATGTGCGACTGGATCTCACTTGAAGGCGACGACTACCGCGAGATGGAGGCGAAGCAAAGGGCATGAGAGACGAGTTTTTAATTACGAGGCACGGAAAGCAATATGTACTTTTTGCGGGACTTTTGGACGAGGCCCACACTCGCGGACTGAAGGGCATTGACACGGAGCTTCTTCAATCCCCCGACGATTCGAATGGGAATATGGCGGTGATAAAGGCGACCGTCGAGATGGAGGACGGACGCATCTTCTCCGGCATCGGCGACGCGAGTCCCGGCAACGTCGGGAAGGCCATCGCGCCGCACGTCATCCGCATGGCCGAAACGAGAGCGAAAGCGAGAGCGCTCCGCGACGCCGTGAACGTCGGCGCGACCGCCCTCGAAGAACTCTCCGACGGCGACGGAGACGGGGGGGCATCGGGGGATGGCGGTGGGAGAAGCCGCCCGGCTCCCGTCCGCGAAGTGAGTCAGGAGGCGAGGCAAACGAGACCCCGCGCCGTCGAGGAAAGCCCGGCCTCGAACGGTCGGGACGGGAACCCGGAGGCGTCCGGCGAAGGCTCTCCGCGGGCGAAGAAAGCCGGGAAAAGTCAGGTGAATCTCCTCAAAACCCTCCTCGTCGAGGCGAGGGGCGACGACGGCGTCCAGAAAATGGAGAACCATCTCGGAAAGCCCCTCTCCGACCTCACCCGCCAGGAAGCCGACAAGTGGATAGACAAGCTCACGCCCGAGAACAGCGAATAAATTAAAAGCCGCGGATCGAGAAAACACGACTCGCGACTTTCTATTTGCGATGCTCGATCCGCGATTCGCGGCTTTTCCACTCTTGCCACATGACTCCCGATGCGGCAAACTGACATGGAGACGTTTATTACAAAATCCCGGAGTCCGCGTCGTGGGCCGAAGTCCGTTTTTGAAGAGCCGCCGTTTTCACACTCCGCTTTTTGCTTTGCTCGCCGTCGTCTTTCTTTCGGCGTGCGGGGTTTTCGGCGGCGTGGCTTCCGGGGCGTATTCGCCGCCTCCGGACGCGCTCGCGGTGAGTTTTATAGACGTGGGGCAAGGGGATTCGATCCTCATTCAGGCGGGGGGCGAAAACTATCTCATCGACGCCGGGGATCCCGAAGAAGGCCCGAACGTCGTGGATTTCCTCCGCTCCCGAGGCGTGGACGAACTCGACGGCATGGTCTCCACGAGCGGAGACTCCGACCACGCCGGAGGACTCGCCGACGTCCTCGACGCTTTCACCGTGGAGAACATATACGTCTCCGGCTACCCGAAGGAGACGATGACGTACACGAACTTCCTTCGCGCCGCTCGGAATGAAAGGGCGGATTTTTCGGAGGTCC
This sequence comes from Rubrobacter sp., assembly GCA_013695475.1. Lineage (GTDB taxonomy): Bacteria > Actinomycetota > Rubrobacteria > Rubrobacterales > Rubrobacteraceae > JACCWD01. Next base: position 58,704 of record JACDAJ010000077.1, read on the forward strand.
ACGCCGGGATGGGCATGGAGTGGGGCGGGGTTCGCGTGGATGTCATAAACCCTCCGCCCGCCTCCGGCGAGGGTCTCTTCGAGAACTCGAACGACAACTCCGTCGGGGTCATATTGACGTACGGGACGGCTCGCGTCCTTCTCGCCGGGGACACCGAGGAGAAAGCCGAGGAATACATGGCGATGGGGCCGTATACGGGGCCGCTCACGGTTATCAACGGGCGCAAGTACACACATGCGGGAAGCGCAAGTACGCTCATGCCGAAGGTTCGCTTCGGGGCGATGCTGTCTGAAGGCGGCGCCGAACGGTTAGAATTGATACGAACTTAGCGAAGCTAGAAAGGAGGCGCGGCGCGGGCTTCGATCCACCAAGACATAGACCCGCGCCGCTACCTACGATGAGTATACAGAAAGACCCGGATAAAAGAGATCTCCGGTATCTAAGACTCGTTACGCAGCGTCTTGAAGGCCGCACAGACACCGAGATAGCTAAAGGTATGGACATCGACCCGCCGGAAGCACTCTATCAGTTACTCGCGCAAGACGGGTTTCCCATCTGCCCGGTATGCGGAGCAGCCCATGCTGGAGCCAACCACTGCGAAGAGAAGCGAAGGAGACGCCTAGATAGATGCACAGGATGATTGAACACTCCCTCGTTCATCTGCCCCAGGCTATCAGGGATGTCGAATGGCGAGTGTCCATTTATCTCGTGCATCTATCTAGCGAAGCTGCGGAGGGCTACGAGATAAGCGGAGCTGTGTGTAGTTACGAACCGTTGACCGTTCTCAAAGTCGGGCATCACGGCTCGAACACTTCCACGACGCCGTTGTTTCTCAGCCGCTTTCC
>JACDAJ010000097.1 GCA_013695475.1 Rubrobacter sp.
GAGGCATGAGCGAGAAGAACGAAAAGACGGCGGCGATACTCGGAGTCGGCCCCGGTCTCGGGGCGGCGGTGGCGAGGCGTTTCGCGAGGGAAGGATTCTCCGTCGCCCTCATGGCGCGGCGCGAAGGGAGCATGGCCGGGGTGAAGCGGGGGATCGAGGACGAGGGCGGGAAAGCCATCTCCATCCTCACCGACGCGACCGACCCGGCCTCCGTCGAGAGTGCGTTCGAGAAGACAAGGGCCGAGTTTGGCGACCCGGAAATCTTTGTATACAACGCGGGGGCTTTCGAGATGGGCGGCATCCTCGACCTCACGCCGGATAAGTTCGACGAGTGCTTCCGGGCGAACTGCGCCGGAGCGTTTTATGCGGCGCGGCAAGTCCTCCCCGCGATGGTCGAGAAAGGACAGGGAACCATACTCCTCACCGGGGCGACGGCCGCGCTGCGGGGATCCGCCCGCTTCTCCGCGCTCGCGGTCGGGAAGTTCGGGCTTCGGGCGCTCTCGCAGTCAATGGCGCGGGAGTTCGGGCCGCAGGGAACTCATGTCGCTCACATTGTCATTGACGGGCAAATAGACACGGAAAGGGTGCGTGGGATGTCGCCGGATCGGGACACGTCCACTATGCTTTCGCCGGACGCCATCGCCGAGGAATACTGGAAACTCCATATGCAAAACCCGACGACATGGACATTGGAACTCGATCTCCGTCCGGCGGTGGAGAGTTTTTGAGGCGGCTTCGCGTGGGGGCTTCGCCGCGCTTGTCGGCAATTAGCCGTCAGCTTTTTGCCGTCGCGGGGGCCGAGTCCGGATAATTCACGAATCATCCTTCAGAAAATCCGGGAGTCGGGACGACCCCGGCCCGCGCGGCGAACCCATTCCCCGCGCTCGGAGGGGATGCGAAGGCGCGGATGTCTCGCGCTTCGCCTTTCCCGGCTCCCGATCCCACACGGCCTCATGAATTGTCCGGGCGAGGCTTCCCGCGAACTCGCCTCACCCACGCCTCACCCGCCCCGCCACCGACTCGAAAGCGGTGTTCTCCGTCTCGTCGTCGAGGGGTTCGAGGGTGAAGGTATCGTCGGCGCGGCGGATGGCAGTCTCGATGAGGCGGTCGGTGAACCACGGATTCTTCGGGAGGAGAGAGCCGTGGAGGTATGTTCCATACGTGTTCATCTTTCTCGCGCCCTCGGTTCCGTCCTCGCCATTGTTCCCGAAGCCGGAGACGATGCGTCCGAGGGGTTCGGCTCCTTCTCCGAGCCTCGTCCGTCCGCCGTGGTTCTCGAAGCCGAGGATCTCCCGGTGAGAGCCGTCTTCGAGCGGGACTCGGACGAGCACGTTGCCGATGAGCCTCGCTTCCTCCGGCTTCCTCGGCTCGGTGTGGAGGTCGAAGACGCCGACGCCGGGCAGCTTCTCGCCGTCCGCCGTCTCGTAGTGGCTCCCCATGAGCTGGTAGCCGCCGCAGACCCCGAGGACGACGCCGCCCTCGGAGGAGATGGAGCGGAGGTCGGCTCCTTTCGAGCCGGAGAGGTCATCGGCGAGGAGAGCCTGTTCGCGGTCTTGTCCGCCCCCGAAAAGGAAAATGTCGCATTCCGTCGGTCGGATGGATTCCCCGAGCCGCACGTCCGTGACCTCGACGGAGACGCCGCGCCACTCGCAGCGTTTCTGGATGGAGATGACGTTTCCGCGGTCTCCATACAAATTCATCATGTCAGCGTAAAGATGGTGGATGGTGAGTTTGATGGTTGCTCCCTTCGGTCGCTCCCGCTTTTAGCCGTGAGCTTTTAGCTGTCAGCTTTTTGGTGGGGGGCGTTCGTTGTCTCTCATTCGTCGCCTTTCCGGCGGAGCGGGCTTTTCGTCGTGTCGAGTCGTCTCCTTTCCGCATGATCGCCGACGGTTTCGGCTGATTGCTGACGGCTGAAAGCTCACTCCTCCCAAAACGGATGCGTGTGTCCGAGGTCGCTCAGTGTGCGCCGGATCTCGAGCATCGCCGTGTACGTCGGCAATACATATAAAGTCTCGCCGGACGGCGTGGCTTCGAGGGCGGATTTTATGGCCTTCTCCCGATCCGGGATGACGGAGCCGACGGGAAGATCCGCGTATTTGAGGCGCACGGCCATGTCTCCGGCCCGGATGCCCGAGACGGTGAATGGCTCGCGGACGTCTCCGGAGTCGGCGAGCATCTCGAAATCCACGTCCCACAGCCACGACACGTCCCGCCCGTCGGCGTCGTTGTCGTTTATGGCGATGAGGACGTGGCTCGCCCCGCTCCCCTCGCCCGCGACGAACGTGCGGAGGATCTCGTTGAAACCGACCGGGTTTTTTATGAGAAGAAGGAACGCCTCCTTGTCCCCCGCCTGTATCCTCTCGACCCTCCCGAAAGCCCCGCCGAAAGACTCGATCCCACCCTTCACATCTTCGAGGGCGACTCCCATCTCCATAGCGACGACGGCGGCGGCGAGCGCATTGTATGCATTATATAAGCCGGGAAGGCGAACTTTCATCTCCGTCTCTCCGGATGGGGTCGAGAGCCGGAGGCTCGTCCCTTTCGCGCCGTCGAAGCGGATGTCCGTCGCCCGGTACGTCGCCTCCGGGCGTGTGAAGTCGCAGTTCGGGCAGTCGTAAAGTCCGACGTGCCCGAGGTACACGGCTTCGTATACGAGGTCGGTTCCGCATACGGGACAGCTTTTCGAGTCGGCGACATGTTGCAAACGACCCATGTCGAGCGAATGGTCTTCCACGCCGAAATATATGGCCTTCCGCGCCTGCCGACCGAGGCTCGCGACGAGTGGGTCGTCGGCGTTGAGGACGACGGAGCCATCCGGGGGGAGGTCGTCGAAGGACGAGGCGATGATCTTTCCGAGGTACGCGAGTTCGCCGTACCGGTCGAGTTGGTCCCGGAACAAATTCAGGACGGCGAGGAGTTTCAGTTCGGCCTCGGCGGCGACCTTCGGGACGCTCGCCTCGTCCACCTCGAAAAGGGCGGTGTCGGAGCGGGGCTTCCCGGAGAAGTCCGAGTCGGCGACGAGGGCCGCGGTCACCCCGGTGACGAGGTTCGCGCCCGTCGAGTTGTTCACGGCCTTCATGTTCGCGGTTCGCAGGATGTGGCTCACCATACGGGCGGTCGTCGTCTTTCCATTTGTGCCGGTGATCGCCGCCGCGCCGCCCGGAAGCCTCTTCGAGAGCTTCGTGAGGACTTTCGGGTCAACGCGCCGCGAGACGACCCCCGGCATCGTCGAGCCACCGCCCGTCCGGAGGGCGCGGCTCGCAAGCATGGCGGAGCGAGCGGCGAGGATGGCGACGGAGAGGCGGGCGTTTTCGAGAGTTTTGTTCATGGCGGGGATTATATAGGTGGGAGGCGGTGGAGCCTGTTGACATCGGCCCCTTGTCAAGCCTAGACTTGTCTAGATAGATGCACGAGATAAATGCACAGGATGATTGAACACTCGCCATTCGACATCCCTGATAGCCTGGGGCAGATGAACGAGGGAGTGTTCAATCATCCTGTGCATCTATCAAGATGAGTGTTGCGAAGATCTCACGCCCACAGTTCCTTGATGCGTCCCTGCGGCCTGCCGAGAACTCTGTTCACGTAAAGGCCGTAGGTGTACGCCGTCACCTTCGCCGCGATCCGAATCGCC
>JACDAJ010000106.1 GCA_013695475.1 Rubrobacter sp.
TCAAGTGTACGGCTGGTACGAGATTATTGGCTTAGGAATTGAGTTTGATATTAAGTTTCAACAGCAAGTAAAGGAAGTGACAACAGAAGATACTTTAAGAGCAGCAAATCGTTACTTTACAAATCCCTATGTATCTATAGTTGGCCCGGAAACTGCCTTAAATAATTTAGCAGCTTAGTTAATTAACCCTCAAAATTCGTCTCTTATTAGTAACGTTGTTCATCACTCGCCGTAGATAACCTTGCCTCATAACCGATCGACTTTCGGCAGTCGGCTTGTATGGTTTTGTTATGCGGCGATCGCTATGATGTTTTCTCTATTTGTAAAAATGTTTAAAGCCATTGGTGCATTATGCTAAAGCAAGCAGCGATAAATTCTCATCTTCATAAAATAATTTGATCGCGTCAAAATCTCGACGCAACACATTTTCAACTTGTAATGTCGAACAGTTGCCAATGCGAAGCCAAATAACTTTCGGTGGATTCCCAAATACTAAGCTTAGGTCGTGCATATCCGCATCTTTCGAGACAATCATTAGATTATTATCTTTTGCATAATCCCAAACTATTGGGTCGATCGTTGCTTTCATGTCCACATCTCGAACGTGAAGCGAACTTGGGAAAAGATCGCTCAAACGATTCCGCAACTTGGGCGACAAATTTTCATCAAAAAGCAATTTCATGCGGATAATGGAGCAGTCATAAACCGACGTTCGCGGTCAGCAGCATAAGCTATGCAGGCTTTTAAATCTTCTCGCGTCAGATCGGGAAAATCATCGAGAATTTCTGCCTCAGTCATCTCGGAAGCCAGGTACTCAAGCACTTCATAAACCGTAATTCGCAAGCCACGCACACAAGGCTTACCACCGCGTTTATTTGGTTCGATCGTGATGTAGTTTCGGTAGTTCATAGTTAAAATTATCGTCATTAGACCTGTTGGACAATAAGCTTAAAAAACCTTGAAATTCTCTCGTGGGTAGCCTTATGAAAGCCTTCAATCCATTTTCTTAAAACTTATCCGATGTAATTGTTAGAGCGTCGCGATCGCCAGTTGACGCTTTTTATTGTCCACGCCCTGGCTTACAATCTGCAAAACATAACGCATCTGTATCAAGAAAACTTGCGATCGCCATCTCAATAACTGCTTCGATTGGATATTCAATTTTAGCAGCACGAGCAATTAGAGCGGTGCGAATTCTTTCAGGTAAGCATCCTAAAATGACTTCGGCATCACTGGGGGAAAGTTGCTCTTGGAGTTTGGCTTGCATCGCTTCTACCCTTCGGTTGATAGTGGTTCTAAGTAAAGTTCGACGGCTTCTTGAATATTTGCTGTAGCTTCTTCAATAGAATCTCCTTGAGTTTGACAACCTTCTAACCCAGGACAATAAGTATAATATCCATTTTCATCTTTTTCAATTACAATGCTGACTTTGTAAGACATTTTCACTTGCTCCTAGTTTCTATCTCATTATTGCTAAACAATCGTTGGCAGTTTCTTCTACAGTAGTAATAAATTCTTTGACATCGGTAGTACGAGAAATAGGGGCAATTTGAGCGCGACATAGTGCGATCGCACTACTCGCAGGTTTATTAACTTTGGCTTCTTCGGGTAGTGTTGCGAGTTCTAACGTTGTCCCGATCGCAAATGAGTAAGTAGTATGAACAAGGCGTTGATGGGGGATAGAACAAACTTCAAGCAACCCCGCAGCTAATTCTCGTGCGGGAACGCGATCGCACTAAAATCCTCCGAACTTGAATTTTAGAATTATTTGATAAGCATTTCTTGTCTACTCCTTTTGCGGTCTAACATTCCCCTTTACCCGCCGCTAGTCGCCTTTCAGAATCACTGAAGAAAATTAATATATCAGGTGCAATGGGTTTGTTAACCTACCAGATTAACTTGCTTTTTCTAAGGGGCGAACGGATAAAACTTCATCAGAGCGTAAAGCCTCTACCGCAGAAATTGGTACAGCTATCGTTGTAAAAGATTCGCCAATAGCATTAAAAACTTCCAACACACAGCCTTCTTCACCGTTACTGGGATGAGGAACAAAATCAACCAGCATGGCAATATCTCCAGCTTTCAGCCCATGCTCTGGTAAGTCGCGAGTTAGTGCAACCTCTTGATATAGCTCTAC
>JACDAJ010000110.1 GCA_013695475.1 Rubrobacter sp.
AATCTCCTCATGCGCCTCTCCGGCGTGGCGACGCTCACGGGGAAATACGTCGAGGCGGTGTCGGGAACCGATGCCCGGATAACCGACACCCGGAAGACCACGCCGGGCCTTCGGGAACTCGAGAAAGCCGCCGTGCGGGCGGGGGGCGGGGTGAATCACCGCTCCGGCCTCGACGACGGCGTCCTCATAAAAGACAACCACCTCGCCATTGCCGGGGGAGTGTCGGAAGCCGTCCGGCGGGCGAAGGAAAGCTCGCCGCACCTTCTCAAAGTCGAGGTCGAAGTCGAGAGCATGGACGAACTCGAAGAAGCGTTCCGGGCGAAGGCCGACGCGGTTCTTCTCGACAACATGTCGCCCGAGGAAGTGGGAGAGTGTGTCGAGAGAGCGAGACGCGAGGCTCCGGACGTGATCGTGGAAATCTCCGGCGGCGTGAATTTGGAGACCATTCGAGCGTACGCCGAGTCCGACCCCGATCTCATCTCCGTCGGCGCGCTCACCCACTCCGCCCCGGCGGCGGACATCTCATTGGAGATGGAGCTTTGTTGAGTCGCATCGTTGTCATCGGCGGGGGAGTCGCCGGATGCTCCGCCGCACTCGCCGCCGCGAGGTCGGGCTCATCGGTCGCGCTTTTGAGCAAGCTCCCCGACCCTTCCGAGACGAACACCCGGTACGCGCAAGGCGGCATCATATACACCGCCCCCGACGACTCGCCCGAACTCCTCGCAGCCGACATCCTCGCCGCCGGGGGCGGAGACAAAGCCGCCGCCGAAACCCTCGCCCTCGAAGGGCCGCCGCTCGTCCGGCGGCTTCTCATCGAGGAGCTCGAAGTTCCCTTCGACCGGGATGAACATGGCTTCGAAGGTTTCCATCTCACGAGAGAGGGCGCGCACTCCGTCCCACGCATCCTCCACCACCGGGACACGACGGGGCGCGAAATACAATTCGCGCTCGCATCCGCCGTTCGGGAGGAGGGGCGCATCGCCGTGTTTCCGGGGATGGAGGCGACGGAGATCTCAACGACCTCCGAAGGACGATGCGCCGGAGTCCACGCTGTGAAAGGCGGCGAAGCATTCACTATCGCGGCGGACTCGGTGGTGCTTGCGACGGGCGGTCTCGGCGCGCTTTATGAGCATACGACGAACCCGCCGGGGGCGACGGGGGGCGGGTACGCGCTCGCGCTCCGGGCGGGGGCGGAGGTTCGGAATCTCCACTACGTCCAATTCCACCCGACCGCGCTTTATTCGCCCGGTGGCGATCGTTTCCTCGTCTCCGAAGCCGTGAGGGGAGAGGGCGGAGTTTTGCTCGACCCGGACGGAAAAGAGTTCGTGGATCACATGCTCGGCTCGCTCGCCCCGAGAGATGTCGTGGCGCGCGAAATATGGGCGATGATGGAGCGAGCCGATTCCCCATGCGCCTTCCTCGACATCACACACCGCTCGGAGAAATGGCTCGAAGAAAGGTTCCCGGCGATATACGCCCGGTGCCTCGAAGAAGGAATAAAAATGGGCGACGAGCCGATGCCCGTCGTCCCGGCGGCCCATTATTCGTGCGGCGGCGTCGCGACGAATCTCCGGGGAGAAACGAACGTAACCGGCCTCTTCGCGGCGGGGGAGGCCGCGAACAACGGGCTTCACGGCCACAATCGCCTCGCCTCGACCTCGCTCCTCGAAGGACTCGTCTTCGGGTGGAAGGCCGGGGAGAAAGCCGCGAAAGCCGCGCCGCCCGGAGGGAAGCTCTCCGAGCCTCCCCCCATCCCGAAGGCCGCCCCCGAAATCGCGCGGTCGAAACTCCGGCGCGTCATGTGGGGAAAAGCCGGACTCGTCCGGGACGCGGAGGGGCTTTCGGAAGGACTCTCGGAACTCGATGTCCTCGAAGCGGAGTTTGGAAGCACGGATCTCGGAGGTTCGCTCCTCGTCGCTCGAACCGTCATGGAAAACGCCCTCGAAGACGGTCGGAGCCGGGGATGCCATTTCCGCCTCGACGGGTATCGGAGCCTCTCGGATGTCGGGGGACGAGTTCGAGTCGGTCGCTGAAAACCACGAATGAATGTGCGCGAAACGAGTCGGCGCCAAAGCTCCGCCGATGGACTCCCCGTGCCGGATCCGGTCGGGGAAAGCCGCGTCCTTCCGGCGTCTCGCGCCGTCGTGGGATCGAGGCGGGGAAGCGGGGGCGCAAAGTCTCGCCATGTCGCTCGCGTACTTCCGGCGTCGTCGCGGAGAAGTCGGGCCGCGTCCGGAACCCGCCGTGTGGGACTCGACGCGGACGACGCGAAACGTCCTCCACGAGTCGTCGGCTATTCATGCCTCGATCCCACCCGGAGACGTGGTGGATCCCACCCCGACCCCCGCCGTCGCGCCTCTTTCCGGAAAGCCCTCGCCGGATCGCCTCCGAACGAGATGCGCCGTGCCGATCCCCCACCGACGTGCCTCCTCCGACGGACCTCCTCCCAAATGAAAGGCTTTATGATCGGATCCGGCGCCACCGGGAAAAGTTCCACCGAAACGCCCCGATGAGGAGCGCGAAAACCGATGCCTGAAACCTCGAAACCCATATACCTCGACAACAACGCCACCACCCCCCTCGACGGGCGCGTCCTCGAAGCGATGCTTCCGTATCTCACGGGGGAGTTCGGAAACCCCGCCTCATCCACCCACGCCTTCGGATGGAGCGCCGAAGCCGCCGTGGACGTGGCGCGGGAGAAATTGGCGGAGGCCGTCGGAGCTTCGTCCGAGGAAATAACCTTCACCTCCGGCGCCACCGAGTCGGACAACATGGCGCTTCTCGGAATTATCCGCCCCGGCGACCATCTCATAACCTCGGCGACGGAGCATGAGGCGATCCTCGAAACCGCGAACTATCTGGCGAAGGCGGGGGTGGCAGTCACGATTCTCCCGGTGGACGAGCATGGCGTCGTCTCCCCGGATTCTCTCCGGGAGGCGATGAACGCCGAAACAACGCTCGTTTCCATCATGCTCGCGAACAACGAAACCGGGACGATGAACCCGGTGAGGGAACTCGCCGATGTGTCGCACGAACACGGCGTCCCGTTCCACACCGACGCCGCGCAGGCTTTGGCGAAGGTTCCCACAAACGTCGAAGACCTCGGCGTGGACATGATGAGCCTTTCGGCCCACAAGGCGTATGGCCCGAAAGGAGTCGGCGCGTTGTATGTGAGGCGTCGTCCGGCGGCGGGGGTTCGGAGGTTCCGGCTATCGCCGCTTTTACGAGGCGGCGGACAGGAAAGAAAGCTCCGGAGTGGCACGCTCAACGTTCCCGGCATCGTCGGTTTCGGGAGCGCGGCGGGGATCGGGGCGAAGTCGTTGCCGGAGGAGGCGGAGAGGATTCTCTCGTTCCGAGATCGCCTCCACGAACGCCTCCGAGCCGGAATATCGAACCTCCGGCTAAACGGCCACTTTGAAAAGAGGCTCCCGAATACTTTGAACGTCTCTTTTCCCGGCGTGGATGTCGGCGACCTCCTCGGCGCGTTGCCGGGTGTCGCGGCCTCGGCGGGGTCGGCGTGCGCCTCCCTCGACGCCGAGCCGTCCCACGTACTCGAAGCGATGGGCGCGGACGACGGAAGCTCGGCGGCGGTCCGTTTCAGCCTCGGGCGCTTCACGACGGACGAGGAGGTCGAGAGGGCCGGGGAAATGGTCGCCGAGGCATACGAGGCTCTGGCGCGTGAAAAAGCCGGAAGCCGGAAAACCCCGACTCCCGACTCCCGAAGCGAGCTTTAGCGGGCGCCTCCCGACTCCCGCTATTTATTCGGCGGTCGTCGGGTCTATGACCGACTTCACCTCGGAGACACGGTTCGCGGGGAAGCCGCCTTGTTCGGCGTGCTGGCGGATCATGTCCTCGTTCGGGGCGATGTACGTGCAATAAATCTTGTCGTCCGTAACCTGGCTTTGAAGCCACTGAATCTGCGGCCCCATTTCGGTGAGGACTCCGCGCGATGTCTGGGAAACCCCTTTCAATTCTTCCGCGCTGAGGTCTCCCGCCCCTGGAAGTTCGCGCTCGATCACGTATTTCGGCATTCATTCTCCTTTTCCGATAGTTTTCCCGAAATGGAGTTTAGCAGACCGGGAAATGAATCGGAGGCATGCGCGCCGCGCCCGTACATCGGTCGGCTTCGACCTTTATAATCGCTTTATGGACAGGCATTTCACGGAGCCATTGCGGGAGCGGGGGGTTCGGATCACACCCCAGCGAGCCTTTATCTGGCAGGCTCTCGCAAGCTCGGACGACCACTTCACCGCGGAGGAACTCTGGGAGCGCGTGCGGGCGGTTTTGCCGGGGCTGGAAATCTCCACGGTATACCGTTCGCTCGAAGCCCTCGCCGGAGCCGGACTCGTCGTCGAGAGCCGGGTCGGGGAGGGGCCGCGCATTTTCGAGGCCCGCTCCGCTCCGCATCCGCATCTCGTGTGCGAGAAGTGCGGGCGCATCTCGCACCTCGACTCCGCCGCCGGAGGTCGCATCCTCGGCGCGCTCGAGGCCGAGTCCGAAGGCTTCGAGACACACGAACTCCACATCTTCGCCACCGGCGTGTGCGCCGACTGCGCGGAAGGTACGGAATAAAGGGAGTCGGCCTCGCCGAAACGGCGGCGCCTTATTTCTCGAAGACCGGGGAGCCGGGGAGATCCCCGCGCCACGGCTTTATGTCGAGGATGGGCGTTCCGTCGCGCATGTCCATGCCCCGGACGCGGAGGGTCGAGCCTTCCGCTTCGATCACCTCGACGATGGACATCCCGATGGCGTTCGGGCGCACGGGCGAGAGGGTTTTGAAAACGCCCCGCTCCCCGCCGCCCGCGCTCCGCGGATTTTGCCGGAGGAAGCCCCGTGAGAACGGGGGGCTTTGGTGGAAATTGAAAAGGACGACTATGCGATCCCCGGCCTCGATCTCCGCGAGTCCCTTCGCATATTCCTCGCTTATGATGAGGTCGCCCTCGAGGTCGGAGGATCTCCAGCTTCGCGGAATCCTCTCCGCCTCCGTCTCGACATGTCCGATGGGATTCATTTCGATGCTCATGTGGATCTCCTCCCCGACCCTCGGCTTTCCGCGGCGACGGGTCGGAGTCCTTCGCGCGGGTTCCGTGCCATGTCCGGCTCGTCAATGATGGTTCATCACGAAGCCGTGGGGCAGTTCGAGGTCGTGTGCGGCGAGGAGTTCGGCGTCGCCGAGGATGTCGGACGTCGGGCCGTCGGCGGCGATGCGCCCGCCGTCTATGATGACCGACCGCTCGCAGAGTTCGTGGGCGTATGGCAGATCGTGCGTGACCATGACGATGGTTTGGGAGAGTCCCGCGAGGATCGCGCCGAACTCCCGCCGAGCGCGAGGGTCGAGGCTCGCCGAAGGCTCATCGAGAACGAGCACCTCCGGCTCCATGCTGAGGACCGCGGCGGTGGCGGCTTTCTTCTTTTGCCCGTGCGAGAGGTGGTGCGGCGAACGACCGCCCATACCCTCCATCCCGACATCGAAGAGCGCGCCCTCGACGCGGGCGCATGCCTCCTTTTCGGAGAGGCCCAGATTCGACGGCCCGAAGGCCACGTCTTGTTCGACTGTCGGCATGAAAAGCATATCGTCGGGATCCTGGAAGACCACCCCGAGACGACGCCGAACTTCTTTGAGATTCTTCCTCCCGACGGCCATCCCGCACACCGAAACCGACCCGCGAGTCGGTTCCAGAATCCCGTTCAATTGAAGGCAAAGCGTGGATTTGCCCGCGCCGTTCGGGCCGAGAACCGCCACCCTCTCCCCGGCTTCGACCCGAAGCGACACTCCTCGCAGCGCGCCGTGTCCGTCGGGATACGAGTAATGAACGTCCGAAAGCTCGAGGGCCGGGGGGGGCTTTCCTGTCACGGCAGAAATATTCTTATGGAGGCGAGGGCGACGGCGAAGGTGGAGAGGAACGCGAGGTCCCGCGTCCGGATCGCCATGCGGTCGGCGGTCGTCGTCGGCATGCTTCCTTCGTAGCCCCGGCTCGTCATCGCGAGATATACGCGCTCGCCGCGCTCCAGCGACCGGATGAAGAGGGTGGCGATGAGCGGCCCGGTCGAGGCGGCCTGCCACAGCCAGCCAGCCGAGTATCCGCGTGCCTCCCTCGCCCGCTTCATCCGCGACACCTCGTCGCTGAGGACGTGCAAATATCGCCACATGAACGCCACGATCACAGTGATGAGCCGCGGCGCTTTCAAAAGTTCGAAGCCCCGAAGGAGCCGAGGAAAGGGTGTCGTGGAACTGAGGATGACCATCGCCAAAACGCCGATGGTCACTTTCAGTCCGACCGCCGCGCCGAGCGCGAGTCCGTCCTCGACCGTGAATGGAAGCATCGCCGCCGCGAGGAGGAACGGTATCTCGATGGTCATGCGGCGGAGGACGTACATCGGACGAAGCCCGGCCGCGGCGACGAGACCCGTGAGTATCGCGAGTATCGCGGCGAAGGCCGTCCATGCGCCGGGCGGAAGCGAGACCGCCACGACAACGAGGCCGATGAGGCCGACGATCTTGGCGCGAGGGTCGAGCCGATGCACCGGCGAATCACCCGCCGCGACCGCCTCGATGCCGCCCCCGTGATGCGTTCCTCCCACGGAGTCATTTCACCCGGTTCGAGGCGCCGGACGACCCGAGGCGGCGGGAGATTAAAGCCACGCCCACGCCGATGGCGAAGGTCGCGGCGACGCCAACGAGGCCGGAGGCCCACGTAACGTCGTAATCGGCGAGGAAGGCGGGCTGTATCCCGAGGACGGGGTTCCCTTCCTGTTCGGCGAGGCAGGCTTCGGCGTCAGGCGCGTTCTGGCACGCGCTCTCGATGACGGCTCGTTGCTGCGCGTCGGGGGTGCTAGCGGCGAAGTTCGCGACGAGCATCCCGATAACGAGCGAGACGACGAGGCCGACGATCACGAACGGCACGACGGAGCGGCCCGAAGCAGCCATCATGCCACCTCCCCGCCTGGCGCGGAGGCGCGCTCCGGCAGGCGATCCTGGTCGAAGATCAAATCCGGACGAGCGCCGAGGACCGCGGCGATGACGCTCATGGAGATGAGCGCCTCACCGAATCCCACGATGGAGTGGATCCCGACCATGATCGGGAAAGCGATGAGCGGCAAAGGCCCTCCGAAACTGATGAAGACCGCCACGAGCGCGCTCGCCGCGACCGTCGTCGCCCACGAAACGACCGCGACCGACCCGAGGTACGACATCCGCGTGCCGGGCAATATCCTCGTCAAGCCCCGGAATAAATAATATCCTCCGACCGCCGGAAGGAAGCCGACCGCGATGACGTTCGCTCCGAGAGCCGTGATGCCGCCGTCCGCGAAACCGATGGCTTGAACGAGATAAACCACGGTCATCGCCAAGCCCCCGAGCCACGGCCCGAGCAATATCCCCGCCATCGCCCCCCCGAGCAAATGCGCGCTCGTGCCGCCCGCTATAGGGAAGGTGACCATCTGCGCCGCGAACACGAAGGCCGCCATCAATCCGACTATGGGTATGCGCCTGTCATCCAACGCCTCCTTCGACTTTTTCAGCGCGTATGCGACCAGCCCCGCCCCGACCGCGGTCGTGACGACCGCCGTTGCGGGATCCACGAGTCCGTCAGGAATGTGCATCGGCCCCCACCCCCCGAGTCGTCGTCTTCATCCCATCACCTTCGACCATTCCTTCGCTCCTTTCCCCGGTTCTTTTCACTGCCTCTCGGCGGCGCAAGCCGCGCATATTCCTCTCCCCGCCACATTCAGCTCACTCACCTCGAACCCCTCCGAAGCCGCATTCAACGCTTCCAAAAGACTCCGCCCGATGCCGTCCGCCTCCGGATGGGAAATACCCCCGCACACCCCGCACACGAGATGCGGATGCGACGAAGACCTCGCCTCGAAAACCCTCGGCCCCTCCGGCAAACGACTGTCCGCGACAAGCCCCGCCCCCCCGAGCGCCTCCAAAGACCGATACACCGTGGACAATTCCAGCCCCGGCAACCCGTCCTTCGCCCGATCCCAGATTTCCTC
>JACDAJ010000127.1 GCA_013695475.1 Rubrobacter sp.
ACTCTCTTCATGGGACATCGAATCGCTCTTTTCGAGGAACGGCGCGTGATGGCCGCTCCCTTCGGCTCCGCCTTCGGTCGCTCCGGTTATTGGTTTGTGGTTATTGGCAAAAACTAAAAACCAACAACCAATAACCGGGAGCGGAGCGACCAACCAACAACCGCCGAGCAAAGCTCGGCTAAACCGAGAACGTCGCGGCGACCGCGCCCCCGGAGTCGAGGAGGGCGACTTGATCCCCTTCCGAGAGATCGAGCCTTTGCCCGCCCCCGAAAGTCCCGGCGACGACGTTCCCGTCGGCGTCGGTGATATCGGGTACGCGGCCGATGGCGACGGACTCGCCGGGCGGGGCTTCGAGGCTGTCCTCGACCATGACGCCGGGCGAGTCGTTCGTCACCTCTCCGGTCTCGGGGTCGAAGACGCGGAGGGAGAAACCCTGCAAATCCACAGGGTTCTCGCCCGCGTTGGAGACGGTGAAGTATTCGACGCCGCCACCGGACCCGGTGAGTTCGACCGCCTCGACGCCGACTTGGGTGTCGCTCGTGTTGTCGGCGACTTCGATGCTCGAAAGGTCGAAGAGAACCTGGCTGAGGACGGGCTGCGAGACGTATCCTTGAAGCCGGTTGAGAATGACATACCCGTCGCCTGACGGGGCCATCGTCGCCACGAACGGCGTGTAGCCGACGCCCAGTTGCGCCGCGAGGGTCCCGTACTGTCCATTCTCCAAAGTCTCGCTCGTCTGTGCGTTTCCGGGGTTCGCGATGTCGTATGAGAAGAACTCGATCGTCGGATATTCACCTTGCAATTCCTCCATCGAGCCGCTCACGAGACGATCCACTTCCAGACCTTGCGGGAAGAACGGGTCGCTCCCCGTCTCGAAGAAATACACGGCGATGAGGGTTCGCCTCTGGTACGCGGCGCGGAAATCCGGTGGGATCGGCTGGTCGAAGTTGAGTACGAACGGGACGGGGTTCCGGCCTTGATCCTGCCCGACCCCCACAGCCTCCCCGCCAGCCGTCCCTTCCTGAACCTGCGTCGTATCTTCGGTCGCCGACGACTCGTCGGTCGTCGTCGTTGTCTGGGAAACATCCACATCGGCCTCCTCGGCGGGCGGGTCGGCGGCGTCTCCGCCGTCCCCGCCGCCGCACCCGAAAAGGAAGGCGAGACAGAAAAGCGCGGCGAGGAGCGGCTTCGCGCCCCGAAACAGCTTCGGACTTCCCTCCTGGATCCCAACCTCCCGAACGCATCGAACTCGCGGGGAAAACCTCCCCGGCCAAAATCTCGTGCTAACTTAGCACGACGAAAATCGAGGCGCAACGAGGGCGCGAAGCGAAGCCGAAGCGAACACGCCCCCCACCGACCTCGCTTTCGACTACCATAACGAGCGGAATCGAAGATCGGAGACGACAAAATGAATCCTTATAGAACGCACAGTGCCGGGGAACTCCGCAAAGAAAACGTCGGCGAGGGAGTCCGGCTCGCCGGGTGGGTCCACCGCCGACGCGACCACGGCGGCCTCATCTTCATAGACCTCCGCGACCGATGGGGCCTCACCCAAGTTACGTTCCACCCCGAACAGGAAACCTTCCAAACCGCCGAGAAACTCCGCCCGGAATGGGCAGTCTCCATCGAAGGCGAAGTCGCGGAAAGACCCGAGGGAAACGCGAACCCCGACCTCCCGACCGGGGGCGTCGAGGTCGAGGCGTCCGCGCTCACCATCCTCAACGAGTCCGAGACGCCGCCCTTCGAAGTCGAGCGCGAACGTCCGGTGGACGAAATAACGCGCCTCAAATACCGGTACCTCGACCTCCGCCGAGCCCGGATGCGCGAGAACATCGTCTTCCGCCACAACGTCGTCAAACACATCCGCGACTATCTCTCCGAGCGCGACTTTCTCGAAATAGAAACGCCGCTCCTCACCGCCTCGACGCCGGAGGGCGCGCGAGATTACCTCGTCCCGGCGCGGCTATATCCGGGCGAATTCTACGCGCTCCCGCAGTCTCCGCAGCAATTCAAGCAACTTCTCATGGTCGCGGGCTTCGAGCGATATTTCCAGATCGCGCGCGCTCTGCGCGACGAGGATCAGCGCGGCGACCGCCAGCCGGAGCATACACAGCTCGACCTCGAAATGAGCTTCACGACACAAGACGAAATACTCGCTTTGATCGAAGAACTTTATACCGAAATCGTCGAAAAATTGACCGAGAAGAAGGTCATGGCGAAGCCGTTTCCGCGCCTCACCTTCGCGGAGGCGATGTCGCGCTTCGGCTCCGACAAGCCCGACATCCGCTTCGGCCTCGAACTCCGGGACGTCTCCGATCTCGTCTCGGACTCGGATTTCAAGGTCTTCCGGGGCGCGGTCGAGGGCGGCGGCTCGGTGCGGGCCATCGCCGTGAGTGATCTCGGCGACCTCTCGCGCAAAGAAGTGGACGACCTCGTGGAAGTCGCCAAAGAAGGCGGGGCGAAAGGACTCGCTCATTTCCAGATCACGGCCGACGGCGTAAAAAGTCCCATCGCCAAATTCTTCTCCGAGGAGGAGATCGAAGGCATAACGAATCGAGTCGAGGCGGAATCCGGCGACTGGGTTTTCTTCGTGGCGGACAAAGACCCCGTCGTCTTCGAGAGTTTGAACCGCCTCCGGCTCCACTTCCGCGACCGCCTCGAACTCGTGGACAAAGACGCGCTCGCCCTTTGCTGGATCACGGACTTCCCCCTCTTCGAATACAACGAGGACGAAGACCGCATCGAGCCGATGCACCATATGTTCACGATGCCCCGCGAGGGGGATCTCCCCCTCCTCGACACCGACCCGCTGAAAATCCTCGGGCAACTTTACGACCTCGTGGCGAACGGAAGCGAGCTTCTTTCGGGGAGCATCCGCATCCACCGCCCGGATCTCCAGCAAAAAGTCTTCGGCGTAATGGGCATAAACGAAGAGGAGGCGAACCAGCGTTTCGGCGCGATGCTCACGGCCTTCCGATACGGCGCGCCGCCACACGGCGGTGTCGGGGCCGGCATAGACCGCCTCGTCGCGATCCTCCGCGACGAGCCGAACATCCGGGAGGTCATGGCTTTCCCGAAAACCCAGGCCGCCCGCGACGAGATGATGGACGCTCCCGGCCCAGTCGCCGAGGAGCAACTCAAGGAACTGAATATCGCGCTGCGCCGCCGCCCGGAGAGCGCGACAGGCTCGAACCCCGCGTCGCGCCCGAGCGAAGGGAAAAACTGAAGCACTCTATAAGAAGTCCAGCAACATGCTATCGTTTTGATACAGCAGTTCCGCGTACTTATACCGATCAAGGATACTGATGTCATAAGCCCTCGACGGCCTCGACCCACCACGAGTAACCCGTGAGCCTCTTCAAAAGGTTGGGCTGTCGCCAGTAAACTTCGAGCGCCTTCGTGAGGGCTTGTTG
>JACDAJ010000129.1 GCA_013695475.1 Rubrobacter sp.
TTTGATGCTCTTTTCGAGGTCGCCCGTCATCTCCTCGCCCTCTTTCAAAACTACGAAGAGCGGCATGAACGCGGAGCCATCGTCTTTGTGGATGTCCACGACGAGGGAATCGGCGACCTCCTCCACGGACTCGACGGCGGAGTATATTTCGCTCGTTCCCATGCGGACGCCGCCGCGGTTTATGGTCGAGTCGGAGCGACCGTATATGACGCATGCGCCACTTTCCTTTATGAGGAGCCAGTCTCCGTGGCGCCACACGCCCGGATACACGCCGAAATAACTGTCGAGGTACCGTTCGCCATCCGGGTCGTTCCACAGATAGATCGGCATCGAAGGCATCGGCTCGGTGACGACGAGTTCCCCGACTTTTCCGATGTGCGGGTTTCCCTCCTCGTCGTATGATTCGACTTTCGCGCCGAGGGAGGGAGCTTGCAATTCGCCGCTCCGGACCGGAAGGAGCGCGACCCCGCCGATGAACGCCGTGCAAAGATCGGTGCCTCCGCTCGTCGAGAAGAGCCACAGATCTTCGCTCTCGTCCTTCCGCACATGCTCGTAAACCCAGTCGAAGCCCTCCGGCGGGAGCGGCGAACCCGTCGAGCCGATGGCCTTCAAATTCGAGAGGTCGTACTCCTTCGCGGGTTCGACCCCGGCGTTCATGCACTCTGTGAGATAGCTCGCGCTCGTCCCGAAGATGGTCATATCCGTCTCCTCGGCGAACTTCCACATCACATCCATGTCCGGGTATCCGGGGTTCCCGTCGTAAAGGAGCGCGGTCGCCCCGGTGAGGAGGCTCGCGGTGACGATGTTCCACATCATCCACCCCGTCGTCGTAAACCAGAAAAACCGCTCGCCGACCCCGCAATCCATCTGAATGCCGACCGCTTTCAAATGCTCGACGAGGCACCCGCCATGACCTTGAACGATGGCCTTCGGAAGCCCCGTCGTCCCCGACGAATACAAAACCCACAACGGATGGCCGAAGGGAACCGCCTCGAAAGACGACTCCGCGCCCTCGTTCTCCGAGAGAAGCTCGTCCCAGAAAACGATGTCGTCGTCGAGTTCGCTCGTGTCCGGCTCCTCGTTCAAATATGGGAGGACGACGGTTTTGGCGAGGCTCGGCATCTCATTTTGGAGTCTCGCAACGACGTTCATGCGGTCGAAATCCTTGCCGCCGTATCGGTATCCGTCGCACGCGATGAGGACTTTCGGCTCGATCTGCGCGAACCTGTCCACGACGCTCCCCGCCCCGAAGTCTGGCGAACACCCCGACCAAACCGCCCCGATGGACGACGTCGCCAGAAACGCGACGATGGCCTCGGGAATGTTCGGAATATACGCCACCACCCGATCCCCACGCTCCACACCGAGTCTCCGCAAACCGGCGGCGAACGCGGCGGTCTTCCGTTCGAGTTCCCGCCAACTCGTCGTCGAAAGCTCGGGCCGCGCCTCGGACCGGCTCATGAGCGCCGGTTCGTCGGGACGTTCAGCGGCGTTCTTCAAAATGTTCTCCGCGTAATTCAACTTCGCGCCGGGGAACCATTCCGCTCCGGGCATCCCACGCTCGCCGAGGACTTTCTCGTACGGCTTCGACGCGGCGACGCCGCAATATTCCCATATGGAGGCCCAGAAATTATCGAGGTCGCTCGTGGACCATTCCCACAGCGAGGCGTAGTCGCCGAAGGATCTCCCCTTCTCCTTTTCCAGCCACCTCATGTACGCGGCTATTCTGGAATTTTTTCGGAAGTTTTCCGAAGGTTTCCAGAGAAGTTTCCCTTCCGTCGCTTCGCTCACAGCCTCCTCCTCATCCGGCGTTCGCTGTACTTTTCCCTTTATGCACCGCTATCTCGCCGTCCATCCGCCGTCCATCGTGATCGAAGCGCCGTTCACGAACGACGATGGGTCGGAGCAAAGGAAGGCGAGCATTTCCGCGACTTCCTCCGGTTCCACGAGGCGTTTTATGGACGGCAGCGTGAGCATGATCTTCTCGATCACCTCGTCCTCGGAGATGCCGTGAGTCCGTGCTTGATCCGCTATCTGCCCTTCGACCAACGGCGTCCTCACATAAGCCGGGCAAATACAGTTCGACGTGACGCCCTTGTCTCCGCCTTCGAGCGCGATCACTTTCGAGAGTCCTTCGAGGCCGTGCTTCGCCGACACATACGCGGATTTATACGGGGAGGCCGCCAGTCCGTGCGCCGAGGAGATGTTTACGATCCTCCCCCACCCCTTTTCGTACATGCCGGGAAGCGCGAGGCGAGCGATCCGGAACGGCGCTTCGAGCATGACGCGGAGGATGGTGGAGAACATCTCCGGCGGGAAGTCCTCGACGGGCGAGACATGTTGCAAACCCGCGTTGTTCACCACGATGTCGGCCGATATTTCGAGTGAGTCGAGAGCGTCGTAGTCCGACAAGTCGGCTTCGATGGAGCGCCCACCGAGGTCGCTCGCCACCTCCCTCGCCGCTTCTCCGTTGAGATCGAGAATCGTCACCGAAGCTCCGGCTTCGGCGAGACGTTTCGCGCATGCTTTTCCGATGCCGGACGCGGCTCCGGTTACGAGGGCTTCTTTTCCGCTGAGATCCACATTGACGGTTTGGGCCATGCTCGATAGTTCACTCATGTTCTTCCCTTTCCTTTCCGGCGAGTTTCCAGTATAGGTTATGAGGGTCGGCGGGGTCGTCCGTCCCGACGAGCTGCCCGGACGGGTTCGCCTCCGGCCCTTCTTGCAAAGTTTCGAGCGGAAGGGCCTCGGCGTCCATGCTCCGGGCCACCTCGGAAAGCCCCCGGCCATGAAAGAGGACTTTCGGGCGCGCGCCGCGATGCAAAACGCGAAGCTCGCCGACGCTCGAGCCGGGATCGAAAGGCACGAAGATGAACCCGAGGAGAGGGGCGGCGAAGAGGAGATCGAAGTACGCGATGTGGTTGCGCGAGATAATACCGACCCGGTCTCCGGCCCGGACTCCGATTCCGGCGAGCATCCCGGCGACGTGGCGCGCCCTCGAATACAACTCGCCATAAGAAATCCAGCCATGCCTCCACCACACTGCCGGACGCTCCGGGCGGCTGCGGGCCACCCTCGCGAGCGAGTCGGGATTCAAAATCTACGCCTTCCCGGCGAGCGCGCCTTCCACGAAATGAAGCCGATCGTTGCCCCAAAACATCTCGTCCCCGACGAAGAAAGCCGGCGCCCCGAAAACCCCCCGCTCGACGGCCCGCTCGGTTTCGTTTTTGAGCTTGTCTTTGACACGCTGTTCGGAAGCCCCTTCCAGAACTTCTTCCGGTTCCATCCCGATCCGCCGCGCCACCTCCGAAACGTGCCCGCTCTCGTCCGCTTCGAGTCCGTCCGGGGAGTTTCCATCCTCCCAGTACATTTTGAACGCCTCGCGGGTGAATTCTTCGAGCTTTCCGCGCTCCTCGCAAAACACCGCCGCCCGCATCGTGGTGATGGTTTTGAACGGAAATGCTTCCGGAAATTGAAGGGAAGCCCCATAATGCGCGGCCCATCGGTGGATGTCTTTGAAAGAGTATCGCCCCTTCGCCGGGACGGTTATGGGAGCGGAGTTCCCGGACAATTTGTGGACGGCCCCGAGGAGCATCGGCCGCCATGAGATCTCCGCTCCAGTCTCGTCGCGAACCCGGTCTATCTGAGTCTGCGCCAGATACGAGAACGGACTTACGAGATCATAATAAAACTCGACCTTTTTCATTCGATCCACCTTCCTTAAACAACGCCGTCATCCCCGCCTTCCAAACCGAAACTTACAACAAAAACCCCGCCCGCACACGACGAAAACACCCCCGATAAATTCCCGGAGCAAATCCTTGACTTCCCCATGTCCCCCACGTAAAGTACCCGAGTCTTCAAAAGAACTTAATTGGTAGACAAAGTAATTTCAATAGACAAAGCAGAAGGGAAACAGCGATGAGGAGTTTGATCGTTTTGGGCATCGTGGGTTTTTTCGCGCAGCTTGTGGATGGCTCGCTCGGGATGGCGTACGGGGTGACGTCAACGACGCTTTTGCTCGCGGTCGGTTTGACTCCGGCGATAGCTTCCGCGAGCGTCCACATCGCGGAGGTCGGCACGACGGCGGCTTCGGGACTCTCGCACTGGAAGTTCGGGAACATTGACTGGGGCAAGGTCGGGTGGATGGCGGTGCCGGGGGCGATCGGGGCGTTCGTCGGGGCGGTCTTTCTCGCGGGGGTTCTCTCGGCGGAGGCGGCGGCCCCGATCATGGCGAGTTTCCTCTTCCTCCTCGGGGCGTACATTTTGGTTCGCTTCGCCTTCAATACGGCGAGCCGCATAGTCACCGAGAAGCCCATATCGCGCAAATTCCTCTCGCCGCTCGGGCTTTTCGCCGGGTTCATGGACGCCCTCGGGGGTGGCGGGTGGGGGCCGATCTCCACGCCCACGCTCCTTTCGTCCGGGCGGATGGAGCCGCGCAAAGTCGTCGGAACCGTGGACGCGAGCGAGTTCCTCGTCGCGCTCTCGGCGAGCGTGGGGTTTCTCATCGCGCTCAGTTTCGCCGAAGTCCCGTGGGGGATCGTCGGCGCGCTCCTCGCCGGGGGACTCATCGCCGCCCCGATAGCCGCGTGGATCGTCCGCCATCTCAACGCCCGCGTTCTCGGCACCGCCGTCGGCGGGTTCATCCTCCTCACAAACGCGAACACCTTCCTCGGAGCGGTCGGCCTCGACTCGAACGGAGTGCGGATCGCCGTGTACGCGATCATCCTCATGGTGTGGATCACCGCCCTCTATTACGCGATCTCCGCCCTGAAAAGCGAAAAGAAACCCTTCCTCGAAGCATAAGAAATCTCCCCCTCACTCCCCCTCGGATACGGAATCCGGATAATGATTTCGCATCCCTGTTTGTGCGGAAGTCGAGAGGTACGGGTTCGCCCCCGGAGCGAACGACGGAACCATTCACCCGGACTCTCTCCGACCGGGGGTTTATTTTCTCCCGAGCGGGGTGAAATAGCTCGCACTTGATGTACTATGTGCCGGAACTTTCCGGGGCCGTATCGCTCGTCGGTTTCCATCCGGAGCGTGGCCCGCGGCCCTCTCGCCGCAAATCCCTCTTTTTCCCGGACGCTCGAACGTTTTTCGAGTCCGAGCCAAGCATATCCGACACGGCGACGAAAGACACAAAGCCCGAAAGGACGGCACAGGCGAGATGGAACATGCGAACAGCGAATCACCGCCGCCAAACGCGACAGCCCGCGAAGCGGGCCGCGAACTCCTTCTCCACAAGCTCTTCGAGCGGCAAGCGAACCTCACCCCCGATGCCCCGGCCCTCTCCGACGAGAACACCCGCCTCACATACCGTGAACTCGACCAGAAATCCTCGCTCCTCGCCCACCGCCTCCGCGAACTCGGAACCACCCCGGACTCCCCCGTCGGCATATACATGGAGCGCTCCGCCGAATACGTCGTCGCCATGCTCGCCGCCATGAAATCCGGCGGCGCATACCTCCCCCTCGAACTCGCATATCCAAACTCCATGCTCGAACAAATCGTCGCCGAAGCCAAACCGACCGCCATCCTCACGAAAGAGAGATTCGAGAAAGACCTCCCGCCGAACCTCGAAACCATCCCCCTCGACACCGACCGCGAAGAAGCCCCGGCCACCGGAAACGCATCGGAGTTTTTTCCGGAACTTCCGGAACTTTCCCCCGAAAACCTCGCTTTTATCGCGTATTCGTCCGGAACAACGGGGAAACCGAAGGGGATCTCGAACTCGCATCGGGCCGCCGCGACCTCGTATTTGTGGCGCTCCGAGACGAGCGGCTATGGTCCCGGAGACGTTGTGGGATGCAATGTTTTCTTCGTGTGGGAGGTGCTTCGTCCGCTGCTTTGGGGGGGCGCGTCGCGCGTCATCCCGGACGATGTCATATACGACCCGCACGCGCTCGTGGAGCTTCTCGCCGAGCGTCGCATCACCGAAACTTTGATGACTCCGTCGCTCCTCGAGACGACCCTCAATAATGTCGGGGATGATGCCGTCGGGGAGAGGCTCCCGAACCTCCGGACTCTCTGGCTGAACGGCGAGGTCGTTACGAAGCCGCTCGCTTCGAGGGCGGCGAAGGCTTTTCCGGGTACGCGGCTTCTCAATGTTTACAGCATAAGCGAGGCGCACGAGGTCGCGGCCGGGGATCTCGGCAAGCTCAAAAACAACCCCCACTCGACGCATTGCCCGGTCGGAACCCCGATCTCCCCGAACCGGACATACATCCTCGACGAGGACGCGAACCCCGTGCCGAACGGCGAGGACGGAGAGCTTCACGTCGGGGGGGAGTGCCTCGCCCGAGGGTACGTCGGACTCCCGGAGAAGACCGCCGAAAGGTTCCCCGAAGACCCGTTCTCGGGGGGTCGGATGTACCGGACCGGGGATCGGGCGCGGCTTCTTCCCGACGGGAGTTTGGAGATACTCGGACGCTGCGACTTCATGGTGAAGGTTCGCGGGTACAGCATCGAACTCGGGGCCGTCGAAGCCGCCATCGAGGATTCGCTCCGAGTCAAAGGGTGCGTCGTCGTTGCCGACGGCGAGGAGGGGGAGGACAAACGCCTCGTCGCATACCTCGTGCCGGAAGAGGGCGAGAGTTTCGATGTGGACTCCCGTACGGGACGAAGCCCGGAAATTCGGGACACGCTCAAAAACTCGCTTCCGCACTATGCGATACCCGCCGCCTTCGTCGTGGTCGCGGACTCGCTCCCGCTTCAAGAAACGACCGGGAAGGTGGATCGGACGGAGCTTCCCCCGCCGCCCGAAAGGAGCCACCGGAAGCCAATGCCCATCGAAGATATGACGCTCCCCGAAAATCCTTCCGACGAGAAGATCGAAGCCGTCATATGCCGCGTTTGGGAACATATACTCCGGCTCGACGAGGGCGACGCCTCCGCCGAGGACAATTTCTTCGACATCGGCGGCCACTCCCTCGCCGCCGCCGAAACGCTCGCGAAGATCGAAGAAATCTTCGGTGTCCGGCTCCCCGTGAGCTATCTCCTCGAATCCCCCACCCCCGCCTCCTTCCGAAGAAAACTGTCGTCAAAAAACGACGACGAAGTTCGAGATGAACCCGACCCGCGGTCGGACTCCATCCTCGAAGAGGACATCTCGCCTCGGGGGAAAGCGACTCCCACCCGGCTCTCCGAAGCCCGCGCCGTCTTCCTCACCGGGGCGACGGGCTTCTTCGGAGCATTCCTCCTCGACGAGATCCTCCGACGCTCCGATGCGGAAGTCCATTGCCTCGTCCGGCGCCGCTCCGGCTCCCCCCTCCGACCCATCCGGGAGAACATGGAGGGATACGGGGTTTGGGAAAGCGGGTATGCCGACCGGATCACCCCCGTTCCCGGAGACCTCGGCAAACCACTCCTCGGGCTCGATGCGGAGGTTTTCGAGGAGATTTCCGGAAACATGGATCTCGTTTTCCACTCCGCCGCCTCGGTCAATCTCGTGTATCCGTACTCTGCCCTCCGGGGCGTGAATGTGGAAGGGACGCGGGAGGTTCTCCGGCTTTGCTGCGAGGGCCGCCCGAAGCCGCTCCACCATGTATCCACGAACGGGGTCTTTCCTCCCGGGGCGGGGGAATGCCTCGAAGGCGCGGATCTCGACCCGCTCCTCGACGGCCTCGGCGAGGGGTATGCGGTATCGAAATGGGTCGCGGAGAAGATGGTTTGGGAGGCTTCGGAGCGGGGGCTTCCGGTGTGCGTTTATCGTCCGGGGAACATTTCGGGGCATAGTGGAAGTGGGGCGTCGAACCCGAGGGATTTCCTCACGGCGATGCTCTCGGAGTCGGTGAGGATCGCAGCCTCGCCCGAGATTCCCGGCTGGCGGATGGAGATGACGCCCGTGGATTTCGTCGCGAAGGCGATGGCGGAAATCGCGGAGAACCCGTCCTCGCTCGGGAAGGCGCACCATCTCGCCCACCCGGAGCCGCCCCTCGCGGCCGAGGTTTTCGACCTCCTCGAAAGCCTCGGAGTACCGCTCGAGCGCCTCGAACTCCCCGACTGGATGGAGGCGAGATCGAGAGCCGGACACTCCCGCGAAGATGTCGTCGGCGGCGTTCTCGGCTTGGATCCACGCCCGGAAAACCTCCTCGAAAAGAATATCCACGACGACTCGAACACCCGGCGAATCCTCGAAAAGAACGGCCTCGAACGACCTCGCTTCGACGCGGGGATCCTCTCGAATTACGTCCGCCACTTCGAGCGCATGGGATGGGTTCCACACCGAGCCGCGCCGAGTAAACGCACCGCGTAGCCATTCATCGCCACACCCGCCGCGCCTCCCATTCTAACTTTGCCTCCGAGGTTTATGCCGTGTGTGAACCGCTCGTCGAACCACGCAAACACCCGGTCGAACGTCCGGCCCGGCAGCATTTCGTGTGCCGTCACGGGGAGATTTCTCCGGGTGGGATGCGCCCGGTGAAGGTGAATGGTCGGAGCATCGTCGTCGCCCGGCTTGCGGATGGTTCGTACCGGACGGTGGCGAACACGTGTCCGCACGAGGCGGCGAGGATGTCCGACGGGAAGGTCGAGAGGATGTGGCACGGGGACGAGGTCGGGGAGCATCGGCGGAATGGGTGGTGCGTTATAGTGTCTCCGTGGCACAACTTCGAGTTCGACCTCGACACCGAGAAGTCGGCGTGCGAACCGGAGAGGATGCGGCTCAAAACTTACCGCGTCGTTCTCGACGGCGAGGTCGCCGTCTATGTATAAAACGACCGGGGAGGCGGGGATCCCAGACACACCGGAAGAAGCGCCGCGCTCCATCGCCAAACCCCTCCCGCCTGAGAGGTTCATAGACTATCGCGCCGAAGACCCTTCCCAAAACCACCCCGTGAAAGACCCCGGATACAACGCCGAGATGCGATGGAGGGCGACTACATCCAGCGCGGAATACCTCACCCCCACCGAGAACTTTTTCGTACGCAGCCACGCCCCGACCCCCTTCATAGACGCGGCGACGTGGGAACTGAAAATCGAAGGCCCGTCCCTCGGAAAGAGCCTCGGACTCGGGTACGGCGACCTCCTCGGGCTTCCTTCCGTCTCGATCACAAAGGCGCTCGAATGCGCGGGGAACGGGAGGGTTTTCTTCGACGAGAACCACGGCAGGGAAGCCCCCGGCACACCGTGGAGGCTCGGGGCCGTCGGAGTCGCGGAATGGACGGGGGTTCCTCTCCGGGAAATTCTGGAGCGGGCGAACATGAAACCCTCGGCGCGCGACATCATGGCCGGAAGTTTGGACGGGGCGGGGATGCGACGTCCGCTCCCGGTCGAAAAGGCGCTCGACGACGCCATCGTCGCGTATGGGATGAACGGCGAGCCGCTCATGCCGGACCACGGTTTCCCGGCGCGGCTCATCGTCCCCGGATGGGCGGCGGTCGCGAGCGTGAAGTGGCTCGGAAGGCTTTTCGTCTCGGACGAACGGCTCTTCTCGCCGTGGAACACCGAGCAATACGTCCTCACCGGCGACGGCCACGACGGCTCCCCGGTCACGAGGCAAGTCGTGAAGAGCGCGCTCGAGCTCGCATGGAACGCCGAAATCCCCGCCGGAGAGAACACCATCCGGGGCCGCTCGTGGTCGCCGACCGCCTCCATCGCCCGCGTCGAATGCGCCCTCGACGGCGAGGAATGGCGCGAAGCCGCCATCGAAGCCCCGAACCTCCCCGGCGCGTGGGCGACGTGGAGCTTTTCTGTGAACCTTTCTCCGGGCGGCCACACCCTCCGCGTCCGCGCCACCGACACCGATGGAGACACCCAGCCGGAGGAGCCGCCCTTCAACGACCTCGGATATTTGTACGGCGGCGTCGTGGGCTTCCCGATCCGGGCGATCCACGAATCGCCACATTAAATCCGACAAAAAAAGTCGGAAATGAAATACAATGCCGATTCGAAGATCCCAAAAGAGCGAAGGAAAGGACGGGCATGACCATAACCGACGAATTATTGAGGAACAACGAGGGGTATGCGGAGTCGTTCGACAAGGGCGGGTTGCCGATGCCTCCGGGGAAGCAAATAGCGGTCGTCGCGTGCATGGACGCGAGGCTCAATGTTTATGGGATGCTCGGCCTCGAAGAGGGCGACGCGCATGTGATCCGGAATGCGGGCGGGGTCATCACCGACGATGAGATACGTTCGCTCGTCATCTCGCAGCGGCTCCTCGGGACGCGGGAAATAGTCCTCATCCACCACACCGACTGCGGGATGCTCACCTTCACGGACGACGAAGTGAAAGCGCAAATCCAGGAAGACGTCGGCATAAAGCCCGAGTTCGCACTCGAATCATTCTCCGACATCGACAAGGACGTGCGCCAGTCGCTCGCCAGGATTCAAAACAGCCCGTTCATCCCGCACAAGGACAGCGTGCGCGGCTTCGTATACGAGGTCGAGACGGGACGTTTGCGCGAAGTGAAATAGCCGGAAAGTCTGGGAAAGGGGGTCGGGCCGCTCCCGGCCTCCTTTTCTTCGGCGCCTCACTTCCCCCACCTCCGAACCGCCGCCGATGGAACTTCTCGTGGGGCGGCTCTTTCTTTTCCATTCTTTTTCATGTCGGGCGGTGTGGTATCGTACGTTTTCTCATGGGCATTACTTTCATCAAACTGCGCCTTTCATAGGCCGGAGCATCTCCCGAGCGACGGGGTTTCCGTCCGCGTGAGCGAACCTTAGCTTTCGCTTCGAGACGAATTCCCCCACCGGAGAAGCCCGGCCTTTCCCGTGCCGTTTTACGCCGCAAGCATGTGGAAGGAAAGGCGACCTCCGAATGCCTCGAAAGAAACGAAGCACGCCGAAAAAGGCGTGTCCGAAGAACCGAAAGCGGAAGCACCGTGAGTCCCGGAATACGCTGCGCGAAATGCGCCGCTCCATGCAGCAGAATTTCCTGCGCGACGAAAGTTTGGCGCGACGGATAGTGAGGGACGCGAACATCGGGGCGGGCGACACCGTCGTGGAATTCGGGGCTGGAGCGGGGATGCTCACGCGGCTCCTCTCGCGCCGGGCGGGGCGGGTTCTCGCCGTCGAATACGACCCCCACTGGGCCGGACATCTCGAAAAGCGGTTCGCCGGAGACGAAAACGTCGAAGTCATGAACGACGATGCGCTCTCCGTGGAGCTTCCCGGAGAGCCTTTCCGGGTCGTGGCGAACGTGCCGTTTAATATAACGACGGACATACTCCACAAACTCCTCGACGACCCGGCTTCATCGCCGGAGACGACACACCTTCTCGTTCAATCGGAGGTCGCCGTCAAGCACGCCCGTCGAAGTCCGACCACATTGAAAACTCTTATGTGGAGTCCGTGGTACGAATTCTCGGCCTCGATGCGCGTCCCGGCGACATCGTTCCATCCCATCCCCGACGTGGACGGGCGGCTCCTCATAGCCGCCCGGCGAAAACAATACCTCGTTGCGCCCCATCACAAGGGCCGCTTCCGGGAGTTCGCGCGCATCATGTTCACGGGGCGCGGGCGAACCGTCGGAGAAAGGCTCCGGCAAGTTTTCACGAAGACACAAGCGCGCAAACTTGCGAAGGACATCGGCTTCGACCGAGATGACGTGCCGTCGTCGCTCACCGTCCATCAATGGGCGGAAGTCTTCGCGTTCGTGGCCGATGGGAACGAAAGATAAAGCGGTTCCGTCCGCATCGAACATCGGTGTGGCTCGTCGGTATACTGCCCCGAAACGTCGAGAATCGGAGGAAAAGTGGCAAACAAGCGCGGTTTCACGTTGTGGTTCACGGGGCTTTCGGGGGCCGGGAAGACGACCATCGCCGACATAGTCGAGCGGAATCTCCGGGAGAGGGGGACGCGGGTCGAGGTTCTCGACGGGGATATTGTGCGGACGAACCTCTCGCGGGGGCTTGGGTTTTCGCGGGAGGACCGGATCACGAACGTCCTTCGCATCGGGTTCGTGGCAAACCTCCTCACCCGGAACGGGGTCGGGGTCGTCGTGTCGGCGATAAGCCCGTACAAGGAGTCGCGGGATCAAGTCCGGCGACGCATCATAGACTTCATCGAGGTCTTCGTGGACGCCCCTCTCGAAGTGTGCGCCGAGCGCGACGTGAAAGGACTTTACAAAAAGGCGTACTCCGGTGAGATCCCGCAATTCACGGGAGTCTCGGACCCATACGAAGCCCCCGCCGCCCCCGAACTCACGCTCAAAACCGACGAGGAGAGTCCACAGGAAAGCGCGCGGCGAGTCATCGAGAGGCTTGAGTTCCTCGGCTACCTCAAAATCTCCGACGACGACGAGGATTGATGGCGGCTTGTGGAAAATGGCTCCTTCCACAGGCCGGGCTTCGGGAATCGGGCTTCGGCAAATACTTCTCGGACGGGTCGCGATCATCGGGTGGAACTTGCCGGATGGTTCGGATCGGTCTTCATGGACTCCTCCGCGAGAGGCTGAAACGTCCATCGGCGAGTAAACTTCAGTGAACGAGGAGGTTCCGAAGTGACCGAGACGAAAACCGGGATGACCGCCGAAGAACTGATCGCGTTGCCCGGCGACGGCATGCGCCGCGAGCTTGTGAAAGGGGAACTCAGGGAGATGCCGCCCGCCGGAGCATTGCATGGAGACGCAGCGATGAACATCGGAGCTTTGCTTAAAAATCATGTGAAAGCGAACGGTTTGGGGCGGGTTCCCGCAGCGGGGACCGGGTTCATTATCGCCCGGAACCCGGACACCACCCGCGCCCCGGACACGGGGTTCATAAGCAAAGAGCGAATTCCGACGGAAGGGCCGCCGGACGGATATTGGGAACTCGCACCCGACCTCGCCGTCGAAGTCGTCTCCCCGAACGACGCCGCGACGGAGGTTCAGGAAAAG
This sequence comes from Rubrobacter sp., assembly GCA_013695475.1. Classification (GTDB taxonomy): domain Bacteria; phylum Actinomycetota; class Rubrobacteria; order Rubrobacterales; family Rubrobacteraceae; genus JACCWD01. The sequence continues at coordinate 12,818 of JACDAJ010000129.1, forward strand.
GCTCGGGAGTGGATCGAAGCCGGAGTGAAACTCGTGTGGGTCGTGTATCCGAAGACGCGCTCGGTCGTCGTCCACAAATCTCTGAAGGACATCACCACCTTCACCGAAGAAGAAACACTCAGCGTAGAAGGCGGGGTTCCGGGGTTCGAGTGTCGGGTGAGGGAAATCTTCGAGTGAGTCGGACTGACTTCGGCTCACCGCGCACGCACGCCGCTTCGCGCTTGCCAGCGTGCTTCGCGGTTGGCTTTTTGCGGGAAGGCGGCAGTTTGGCTATGAAACATCCGCCCTTGCGATGCGGCGATGATTTGCCGCTCGGCTCGCGCCGTTCTCGCGCAACCCGCGCATTTCAGCAAAGACGAAAAGCCGACGAGCCGACTCGCGGCGAGCGCGGAGTTTGGAAGCCCATGCTTTCTCATCTGTCGGAAAAAGCTGAAATGCCGACGAGCGAAGCGGGCTGACAGGTGCGGGTTGCGGAGCAGCCCGTCGATCAATGGTGGATCCACGCCTCCGGGTCTTCGGTGAGGTGTGTGATCGCGTCGGGGAGGTCGCCTTCGGCTATATCCGCCAAAGTCACGTTTTCGAGGACGGCCCGGAGGTTCGCCCGGACGGCGATCCATACTTCGCGCAATGACTCCGCCGCTCCGGTGTATTCGGCGAGTTCGGGCCATTCGCCCCGGACGTTTGCAAGCGGGCCTTCGACGGCGCGGATGACTTCCGCCAAAACTATGTCGTCGGCGGGTCGGGCGAGCCAGTATCCGCCGGAGGCTCCTCGCTGGGCGCGGACGACGCCGGAGCGTTTCAAGTCGAGGAGTATGTTCTCCATGAATTTCTTCGGGATGTTTTGCGTCTCGGAGATCCACTCCCCTTTCACCGGACCGCCCCCCTCGGCGGAGGCACGCGCGAGCTCGAGGGTCGCCTTGAGCGCATAGTCGGTCTTCGCCGAAACTTGCAAAACCTTATCCCCTGTTCCCTTCATTGTCCTTGCCACGGCGCGTCGGCGCGTACACGAACCAGTACGAGCCGATCAAAATAGACAGAAACAAAACCAACGCCCCCCCGAACTGCAAAAATTCCGAAGCCACCGAACCTCCTCTTAATTGGTCTTCAAACCCTGCAATGTGGACAATTCTACGACACGACCCCTCCCGCCGCCCGTGATGCATCGAACAAGCTCGGGGAGTCTCCCTCTCCCCCCGGAGGTTGCCGGGCTTCGCCGGGAAATGCTACTATCGCCCATACACAATCCCTCATGGGAAAGGGACGGATAAAAGCTGACTGGCCGAAATGTCTACTGGCCGAAAAGCGCGACCGAAGGGAGCAAAATGCAGGGACTGACTATGGACTACCAGCTCACGCTGCCCGCGTTGCTGAAACGGGCCGAGGACCTCTTCGGGAAGCGGGAGATCGTCACCCGCCTACCCGACAAGAGCTTCCATCGGTACACATACAAAGACTTCGTCCGCCGCTCGAAGAAGCTCGCCATAGCCCTCGGCGAGCTCGGCCTCGAAAAAGGCGACCGCGTCGCAACGCTGGCGTGGAACCAGTACCAGCATTTGGAGGCGTACTTCGGGGTGCCGTCGGCGGGACTCGTAATCCACACCATAAACCCCCGCCTCAAAGGGCATGAGATCTCATACATCCTCAACCACGCCGACGACAAAGTCCTCCTAATCGACGAGACGATGGCCCCCCTCCTAGCCGGATTCAAAGACGACGTGAACCTCGAACGCATCCTCGTCTTCTCAGCGAGCGGCGACGCCCCCGAAGGTCTTCAAAGCTACGAGGACTTCATCGAGGGCGCGGACGAATCGAAGTTCGAGTACCCCACTCTCGACGAGAACGACGCGGCGGCGCTTTGCTATACATCCGGCACGACGGGACGCCCGAAGGGCGCGCTCTATTCGCACCGGTGCCTGTGCATACACTCGCTCCTCGTCTCGATGCCCGACGCCTTCGGCATAAGCATCAAAGACACCGTGCTTCCCGTCGTCCCGATGTTCCACGTCAATGCGTGGGGAATACCGTTCGCCGCCACCATGATCGGCTGCAAGCAAGTCATGCCGGGGCCGCACATGGATCCCGAAAGCCTCCTCGACGCCCTCGAACGGGAGAAAGTCAACTTCACCGCCGGAGTCCCGACGATATGGCTCGGCATCCTCCAGATCCTCGACAAAGACCCCGACAAATACGACCTCTCGAATTTGCACGCGATGGGAGTCGGCGGCTCGGCGGCCCCGGAAGCCATGATCCGGGGTTTCGAGGAGCGCCACGGCCTCCACATCATCCACGCCTGGGGCATGACCGAAATGGCCCCCGTCGGAACAGCCGGATACCTCACCCCCGACCTCCTCGAAGAACCCGAGGACGTGCAATATAAGTATCGGGCGAAACAAGGCATACAACTCCCCTTCGTCGAGGTTCGCGCCCGAGGCGACGAGGGCTTCGTCGAGTGGGACGGGAACGCGATGGGCGAACTCGAAGTCCGAGGCCCGACCGTCGCATCCTCGTACTATGAATCCCCCGAAGGAGCCGACAAATTCACCGACGACGGATGGTTCCGAACCGGCGACGTCGTATCCATTGACCCGAGAGGGTACGTCGAGATACGCGACCGAGACAAAGACCTCGTAAAGTCCGGCGGAGAGTGGATATCCTCCGTTGACCTCGAGAACTCGCTCATGGGCCACGAAGCCGTCGCCGAGGCCGCCGTCATCGCCATCCCCCACCCGAAGTGGGACGAGAGGCCGCTCGCCGTCGTCGTCCTCAAAGAGGGGAAGAACGCGACCCCGGACGAGCTCCGCGAGCACCTCGAAACGAGCTTCGCCAAATGGCAACTCCCCGACGCCTTCGAATTCGTGGACGAAATACCGCGAACCGCCACCGGAAAATTCCTCAAAAGGGCCCTCCGCGAACAATTCGAAGGCTACGAACTGGCGACATAACGAAGACCATACGCGCATCATCGGGAGCCTCGAGTGTTTCGAGGCTCCTTCTTTGTGCCGTGGGCCGTTGATTTGGTTATTGGTTGGTGGTGGTTGGTTATTGGCAAATACAAAAACCAATAACCAATAACCGAGCGGAGCCGAAGGCGGAGCGACCAACCAATAACCGAGCGGAGCCGAAGGCGGAGCGACCAACCAATAACCGAGCGTAGCCGAAGGCGAAGCGACCAGCGACCAGCGACCGAAGGGAGCAAAATGCACGAAATCCTCATCCAGAAAAACATCCCCGCGACGATGCGAGACGGCATAATCCTCATGTCGAACATATACCGTCCGACGGACGACGGCCCGTACCCCGTCCTCCTCACGCGAATGCCATACGGCAAAGACCTTCCCCGCGACTTCACATACTTCGATCCGGTCCGGGCGGTGGAGCGCGGATACATCGTCGTCGTTCAAGATGTGCGCGGTCGCTTCGCCTCCGAAGGCGACTTCGACCCCTTCCCGCAAGAAATCCCCGACGGCCACGACTCCGTCGAATGGGCCGCGAAACTCCCGGGATCGGACGGAAGCGTCGGCATGTGGGGCCTCTCATACTTCGGGAAAACGCAATGGCACGCCGCCGAGACGCGGCCGCCCTCGCTAAAAAGCATCGTTCCCGGACAAACGTGGGGGAACCATCTCAACGGAGCGAGCCTCCGGGGAGGGGCGCAGGAACTCGGCCTCATCCAATATTGGGCGCAAGCCTCCATCGCACCCGGAAACCTCTTCCGGAAATTTGCCGGAAACCGGGAGGAGATCGCGAATCGGCTTCCCGCTGTTTTAGCGACCGCCGACGAACTTTTCGCCGGAAGCGGATACGACTCACTTCCGTTCTCCGAGCTTCCGAACGCCGATGCCACGCTCCTTCTCGGACTCGGACGGAGCGTGGACGACGCAGCGTGGGACGCGGTGAACATTGACGGGAAATACGACCGGATAAACGTGCCGTCTTTCCATATCGGGGGGTGGTATGACTGCTTCATCGGGGAGACGCTCCGCCAATACGAGGCGATGAAAGAATGGGGGGAAGAAAGTGGCACGCGGCCTCCGAGGCTTCTTGTCGGACCGTGGACGCACGCGAGCTTCGGGAACACTTTCGGGGGGATGAGCTTCGGGATGGCGAGTTCCGGCGGCTTCATAAACGCGAATGGGGATTTCACCGAGAGGCATCTCCGGTGGTTCGATGCGACGCTCAAAAACGACGACGCCGCACTCGAAAGCGATCCCCCCGTCGAGGTTTTCGTGATGGGCGAGAATCGGTGGCGCGGCTTCGACGAGTGGCCGCCACCAAGTTTGGAGGAAGAGTGGCTCCTTCGCTCCGGCGGGGGGCTTTCGAGGGAGACTCCGACGAGATCGGGTCGAGCGGGCGGAACGGACGGAGCGGGCGAGGCGGACGAGTTCGACTACGATCCACGCTCCCCGGTTCCGACGGTCGGCGGGGCGACTTTGCTCGCGCCCATCCACGGCTCGGGGCCGATGGATCAAAGAAATATCGAGGCTCGGGATGATGTCCTCACGTATACGAGCGAGCCTTTCGAGTCGGAGTACACGGTCATCGGGGCGGTTCATGCGACATTGTTCGCGGCCTCGTCCGCGCCGGACACGGACTTCGTGGTCCGCCTCACCGACGTGCATCCCGACGGTCGGTCCATCACCGTCACCGACGGGATAATCCGGGCGAGCGCGAGGGAGAGTTATCCGGCTCCGGGCATGGTTCGTCCGACGAGGCCGAGTCCCATCGAGACGGGTCGGGTTTACGAATATTGCGTGGATTTGTGGGCGACGGGAGTCACGTTCGGGGTGGGGCATCGGATGCGAATTGCCGTCACGTCGAGTTCGTTTCCGAGGTGGGACCGGAATTTGAACACGGGCGAGAGCGGGGCGGTTTCGGGGCGGACGGAGGTTGCGAGGCAAAGCGTCTTCCACGACGCGGAGCATCCGAGCCGGGTTACAATGTCCGTTGTGAATGGTTGAATGAATCTATGGGAAGGGGTTATATGGATATTCTGTATACGGCGACGGCGACCGCGCATGGAGGGCGCGACGGAAGCGTGAAATCGTCGGACGGGAAAGTCGAGCACGACCTCGCCACTCCGGAGGGGATGGGTGGGCCGGGCGGGAGCGGCACGAACCCGGAGCAGCTTTTCGCCGCCGGGTACGCGGCGTGCTTCGAGGGCGCGCTCCGTCTCGTGGCGTCGAAGCAAAACAAGGACATCGGCGACGCGTCGGTGACGGCGAACGTCGGCATCGGCCCGGAGGGGAAGAGCTTCGGCCTCGAAGTCGAGATGGTCGCCTCGGTTCCCGGCGTGTCGCGCGGAGAGGCCGAGGAACTCGTCGCACAGGCGCACGAAGTGCCCGTATTCCAAAGCGACCCGAGGGAACATCGAAGTCTCACTCGCGGTCGCGGACTGAAAGCGAGCCGCGTGAGAGCCGATCCCCACGCGACCCGCTCGGCTTTTTGTCCTTGCTGAAATGCTGACAGGCTGAAAAGCGAAGCGTGATGACAAGCGCGGATAGCGGAAGCTCGCACTCCCGCCATCCGCAACGAGGAGGGCATTATGAGCGAAGCCGTGATCATCGAAGCCGTGAGGACGCCGTTCGGGAGGCGCGGCGGCGCGTTCCGCGAGACTCGTCCCGACGCCCTTCTCGCCCATGCGCTCGTCGGACTCGTCGAGCGCTCCGGCGTTGACCCGTCGAAGGTCGAGGATGTGGTCACCGGGTGCGTCACGCAGGCGGGCGAGCAAGGCGCGAACGTCGGGCGGCTCGGGGTTCTTCTCGCCGGGTTCCCGGTGGAGGTTCCGGCGACGACATTGAATCGGATGTGCGGCTCGAGCCAGCAAGCCGTCCACTTCGCCTCGCAGGCAATCGCCGCCGGAGACATGACGTACGCCATCGGATGCGGTGTCGAAAGCATGACGCGAGCGCCGATGTTCTCGGACATCGGGGGCGGGTTCGAGAAATTGAATCCCGAACTCCTCGACAAACAAGAACTCATCCATCAAGGTGAGAGCGCCGAGCGTATCGCCGACAAATGGAAGATTTCACGCGACGATGTGGACTCCCTCTCAGCGCAAAGCCACCATCGCGCCTCCGCCGCCGTCCGCGACGAGAGGAACGCGGAGATCATCGCCGTACCCGGCCTCGACTCGGAAGGAAACGAAACGGAATTCTCCAGCGACGAAGGCATCCGGGGCGTCGTTGACTCGGAGAAGATGTCCCAGCTAAAAACTATTTTCCGCCCGAACGGCGACGGTGTCGTGACCGCCGGAAACTCGTCCCAGCTTTCCGACGGCGCCTCCGCAATCCTCGTCGGCGACCGCGAGAGGGCCGAGGCGGACGGATTCGTTCCGAAGGCGCGTTTCCTCGCCCGCGTGGCGGTCGGGGACGACCCGACCATGCAGCTCACGGGTGTGATCCCGGCGACGAGGGCCGCGCTCAAAAAGGCGGGGCTTTCGATGGACGACCTCGACTGGATCGAGATAAACGAAGCCTTCGCCTCCGTCGTTCTTTCGTGGGCCGACGAGATGAAACCCGACATGGAGAAAGTCAATCCGTGGGGCGGGGCCATAGCGCACGGCCATCCCGTCGGGGCGACGGGCGGCGGCCTCATGGCGAAGATGGTCGCGGGTCTCGAAGCGACGGACGGGACGGCCGGGCTTCAAGTCATGTGCATCGGGCATGGGATGGCGACGGCGACGGTCATCGAGCGGATTTAGAACGAACGAAAGGGGAGGCGTGATTCCCGCCTCCCCCGACCGCGAAGCCGAATCGTGTGCGTTCATCCCTCGAAAGCGGCGGATAAATCCCCCGGTATCCGAACGGCTTTCCCGTCCGATATCCGGACACACCCATGCCTCGTGTGTCCGGAGGTTATGGGTTCTTCCCCCCGGAGTATCTCGTACTCGAAGCGGAGGGTGGCGCGACCGATCTCCGCGAGCTTCGTCCGGACGGTGAGTTCGTCGTCGAAGCGGGCCGCCTTTTTATAGTGGACGAGAGCCTCGGCGGCGACGAAGCCGAAGCCGCACCCCTCGAACTCGGCATACGAGAAACCGGCGTCCCGAAGCCACTCGACGCGGCCCACCTCGAAGTACGAGAGATAGGCCGCGTTGTTCACGATTCCCTGCGCGTCGGTCTCCGAGTACCGGACCCGGAGGGTGGCGTCGTGGATGCTCGGACGTGTCATGCTTTTCTCGTTCGTGAGTTCGGTAAAAGCGACCTCGCGAAGCGAGCGCGGGCGAGCATCTCACGATCCCGTCGCCGACGACCGAGCCATCCGTCCGGGGTTCGTATCACTTCCCCTCGAAGGCGGCTTTCCGCTTCTCGATGAAAGCCCCCATGCCCTCCCTCGCGTCCTCGGTGGAGAAGAGGAGGGCGAACTGGTCGGCCTCGTATTCGAGGCCGCTTATGATGTCCACATCCTGCGCGCGGTTCGCGGCGGCCTTCGCGTACCGGACGGCGAGCGGCCCGTTCGCGGCGATCTCCTCGGCGATGCCCGTCGCCGCCGAGAGAGCCTCGCCCTCGCCAACGACCCGATTCACAAGCCCGATGCGATGCGCCTCCTCCGCCCCGATGCGCCGCCCGGTGAAGATGAGTTCTTTCGCGACGGCGGGGCCGATGAGGCGGGGGGCGCGTTGAGTTCCGCCCATGCCCGGCAAAATTCCGAGACCCACCTCGGGGAAGCCAAAAAGGGCGTTCTCGGAGGCGACCCGGATGTCGCACGCGAGGGCGATCTCGCACCCGCCGCCGAGAGCGAAGCCGTTGACGGCGGCGATGGTCGGGACGGGGCTTCGGTCAAGGAGGGCGAGGGCGGCGTGGGCGAGTTCGGCGAAGCCCTTCGCCTCCATCGGCGACATCGAGTTCATCTCGGAGATGTCCGCCCCCGCCACGAAAGCCCGCTCCCCGGCTCCGGTCACGATGACCGCCCGCGGTGCTTCGCTTTCCAGCTCGAGGAGGGATTGCCCGATCTCCTCGACGACTTGCGGATTCAGGGCGTTCAGTTTGTCCTGGCGATCAATGGTGAGGACGGCGACGCCGTTTTCACCCCGCTCGACTTTCACGAAATCCAAAGTTGCTCCTTTCGGTTAAGCATTTCAGCCCGCTTCGCTCGTCAGCATTTCAGCTTGTCAGCTTCTTGTCGGCGATTCCTCGCCTCTCGTCGGAACCTTGCCGGAACTTGCGCCGGGAAGCGGATATGCGCGACGGCTTCGCTGTTCGTGTCTTTGCTGATCGGCTGACAAGCGCGAAGCGAAGCGAGCTAAGAAACAGGCACCGCCTCGCGGACGTATTCCACCGCCCGCTTCGTCGGTGTGCCGGGTGTGAAGACCTCCCCCACTCCGAGTTCTTTGAGCTTCGGGATGTCGCCTTTCGGGATGGTTCCGCCGCAGAAAACGAGGATGTCGTCCGCCTCGTTCTCTTTGAGGATGTCCATGATGCGCGGCAAAAGAGTCATGTGCGCGCCCGAGAGGATGGAGATCCCGATGGCGTCGGCGTCTTCTTGAATGGCCGCTTCGACGACTTGCTCGGGGGTTTGGTGGAGGCCCGTGTATATGACCTCCATCCCCGCGTCGCGGAGGGCGCGGGCGATAATTTTCGCGCCGCGGTCATGCCCGTCGAGGCCGACTTTCGCAACCACCACCCGAATCGTCCGTTCCATGGCGACCATTCTACCCGGATTTGACCGGGTTCGTGAGAGAGCCGAGACCTTCGATCTCGATCGTGACCTCGTCCCCGTCCTTCAGCCAAACCTGCGGATCGCGTGCCGCCCCCACCCCCGGAGGCGTCCCCGTCACGATGACATCGCCCGGAGCGAGCGTCATCCCCGCGCTCAAAAAGGCGATGAGTTCCGCGACGGAGAAGATCATCTTCTCCGTGTTCCCATCCTGCATGACCTCGCCGTTGAGCACGCACCGAACCCGGAGGTTTTGCGGGTCGGGAACCTCGTCCGCCGTGACGACGAACGGTCCGACCGGGCAAAACGTGTCTATGGATTTGCTCCGCGTCCATTGCCCGCCCTCGGAAAACTGGAGATCGCGCGAGGAGACGTCGTTCGCGTTCATGTATCCGAAAACATGGTCGAGCGCGTCGGCCTCGGAGACGTTTCTCGCCTCGCGCCCGATGACGACGGCGAGCTCCGCCTCGTAGTCGGCTTGCGTGGTGATCGGGGGGATGCGGATGTCGTCGCCCGGCCCGCATATCGTGTTCGCGTATTTGGCGAATACGATGGGCTTCTCGGGGATGTCGGCCCCGGTCTCGGCGGCGTGGTCTTCGTAATTCAGCCCGATGCCGATGACTTTCTCGGGATTTCGGATGGGCGCGAGGAGTTTCGCGTCTTCGAGAGAGACGGCCTCGCCGGAATCGGAGCCTCCGCCGTTTTTGATGTACTCGATCATATCCGCCGTCCCGGTCGGTATGATCTCGTCGCCCTCGATGCGCCCGACGAATTTCTTCCCGCCGATGGAATACGTTGCCAGCTTCAAAACTCTCCCGCTCCCTCCGTTGTCCGACTGCCAAAGCGCAAATCTTAGCAGCAACGACGCGGCGATGGACACCGCCACCCACCGCCGCTCACGGCTGAAGCCGGACTATCCCCCACCCGTCGCCGCCCCGCTCATAAAGAAGCCGGTCATGGAGACGGCTCTCGCGCCCTTGCCAAAACTCGACCCGCTCCGGTTCCACTCGGAAACCGCCCCAAAAATGAGGACGCGGAATTTCGCCGTCGGCATATTCCCTTTCGAGTTCCTCGACGCGCTCTTCGAGGGCTTCGCGCTTTTCGAGGAGTTCGCTTTGCTCCGACACCCACGCTCCGATCCGGCTCCCCCTCGGGCGGCTCGCGAAATATTCGCCGGACTCTTCTTCGGAGAGCCTCGAGACGCCGCCTTCGATGCGAACTTGGCGTTCGAGGGCGCCCCAGTAAAACACGAGCGCGGCTCGAGGGTTCGAGGAAAGCTCCCCGCCCTTCCGCCCTTCATAGTTCGTATAAAAACAAAACCCCCGCTCGTCGAAGCCCCGGAGAAGCACGATGCGGGCGGACGGAATCCCATCCGAGGTCGCCGTCGCCAATGTCATCGCGTTCGGTTCGACGAGGTTCGCGTCGAAGGCATCGGAGAGCCACGCCCGGAATTGCTCGACGGGATCGGGGTCGAGGTCGGACTCATGAAGGCCGCTTCGAGCATATTCCTGTCGCAGCTCCGATATATCTCGATCCATCACCATCCCCACGTTCCGGGGGCGCCTTTGAATGGCCCGACGATCTCCGAGGTGACCCATCCCCCGTAGAAATCCCCCGCCTGAGCCTCGACCTTCTCCCCACCGACCCATGAGTTGTCCATCCTCGACGGATAAAACGCGACGTGGTCTTTGAGGTCGGCGAACGAGTGTGTCGGCTCCGGATAAAACCACGCGGCGGCCTCCTCGGACTTCTTCTCGCCCGTGATCTCATCGTCCACGTGGATGTCGAAGTACCGCGCCCGCCCCTTCCACTCGCAATACGAAGTGCGCCCCGACTCGGTGAGATATTCCATCCGAATATCCTCCGGCGGCACATAATAAACGGGGGGATGGCTCGTCTCGAGAACCCGTTTCGCCCGGCTCGTGTATGCGATGGTGACGCCCCCGAAGACGACCTTCACTTTTTTCTCCACGTCCTCCATCCGGGGCGGGCGCGGGTAGTCCCACACGGATTCCTGGCCCGGCCCCGGCTCTATGCGACTCTTCATGCGAACCTCCCAAACATAGCTCGGAGGAGATTATATGCACGCCCGCACCCTCCGCTCACAGCGTCCACTCACAGTTTCAGATCTCGCCCGACTATCGCCTCGGCCTCGATCTCCACAAGCATCTCCGACTCGATGAGCCGACTCACCTCGACAAGGCTGCTCGCGGGCTTCACCTCCCCGAAAACCTCCCCATGCGCCCGTCCGACGCTTCCCCAATCCTCGATGTTCGTGACATATATCCGAGTCCGAACCACATCTTCGAGCGACGCTCCGGCCGCTTCGAGGGCGACCTTTATGTTGTTGAGAGTGTGGACGGTTTGTTTGTACGCATCCCCCACTCCGACGATGCCGCCCATCCCATCCGTCGCCGTCGTGCCGGAGACATGGACGAACGGCCCGAGCCTCACGGCGCGCGAGTACCCGACCGACTCCTCCCACGGCGTGCCGCTCACTATGTTCTCGCGCCTCACGGGATGGAGGATCTTTCGAGATAATCTTCGATCATCGTCCGGGCGATACTTAATTTCGGCGGGAGCGGCGGGTGGTTTTCGGCGTTGTACCATCCGGCGTCTTCGATCTCTTTCTCGTCTATCTCGATCTCACCGGACACATGCTCGGCGGTGAAGCCGATCATGAGCGAGTTCGGGAACGGCCACGGCTGGTTCCCGAAATATTCGATGCCCCTCACCTCGATGCCGACCTCCTCGGCGACCTCGCGCCGCACGGTGTCCTCGATGGACTCGCCCGGCTCGACGAACCCGGCGAGGACGCTGTAAATTTTCGGCGGGAAACCCGGCGAGCGGGCGAGGAGGATTTCGTCGCCGCGGTGGACGCGGACAATCATGGCCGGGCTGATCCGGGGGTGGAAAAGCATTCCACAGTTCGGGCATCTTTTCTCGAAGCTCTCGATCCTCTCGGGATTCGCCCCGCACCGCCCGCAAAACCGCGTCTCCCGGTTCCACGCGACGATCTGCTTCGCCCTTCCGGCCATCGGAAAGTACCGATCTTCGAGGCTCGCCGAGAGTTCGTGGAGGCTCCGGAAAGACGCGCCACCGGGAGCCTCGGCCTCCGGCGAAGCGTCCACCGCGACGCACGGAAGCCCATCGAGTTCCCCCACTTCCTGCCGGAAATCCGAGTCGAGGGAGACATCCTCCATCCGCGGCAAACCGACCGAACCGTCTTCATCTTCCGAGACGAGCATCTCATCGCCCCGGAAGACGAACGGAAGCGCGTCGTTCCCCGACGCCACTATTTCTCCCGCGTGTCCGGGGATTCGGAGGTTTCGGGGGATTCGGAAGTTCCAGAAATTTCAGGCGTTTCCGTTCCCTCCGTTTCCTCCGGCGTTTTCGTTTCCGGCACTTCCGAAACGTCCGGGGTTTCGAGGTTCATTGCGAGGTATTCCGCCGGGTGGAGGGCGAGGCGTCCGGTGCCATCGAGGACTTGTTCGCGGCAGCTCGTGCCGGGCGCGACGACGATCCGCCGGGCGGCTTCGCGCACCGCCGGGAAGAGCCTTCTTTCGCCCATCTTCATCGAGACTTCGTAGTGGTCGTAGCCGAAGGAGCCGGCCATCCCGCAGCATCCGGAATCCACCGTCTCGACCTCCGGGGCGGCGAACCCGAGAACCTTCTCCGTCATGGCCGTTCCGACGAGCGCTTTCTGGTGGCAGTGCCCGTGGAGGAGGACGGGGTCGCCATCTTTGAGCGGGAGTACTCGCGGGCCGCCGTCGCCGTTATCCGCGAGGACTTCGATGACAGCCTCCTCGAACAGCCGGGTGGCTGCGGCGAGGGCCGGAACTCTCTCGTCGTCCGGAAGGAGTTTTTCGTAGTCGTCGCGCATGGTGAGAATACAGCTTGGCTCGAGTCCGACGAGCGGAATTCCTTTTTCGATGAGCGGATAAAGAAGGTCGAGGTTTTTCTTCGCGTTCTCGCGCGCCTCATCCACAAGCCCCTCGGAGAGCATCGGCCTTCCGCAGCAAACGACCTCCGGGAGCGAGACTTTCACCCCGGCGGCGGCGAGGACGCGGACGGCTCCCTCGCCGACCTCCGGCCTTTGGTATTCGTTCCATGTATCGTTGAAAAGGGCGACCTCTTTCGGGCCTTCGCCCTGTGGGAGATCCGGGAATAGCTCCGAGAATACTCGCTCCGTCACCTTCGGCAATGAACGCCTTTTGTCTATTCCGGCGAACAGCGAGGCTCCGAGGCGGGCGATGGAATTCCCGGCGACGGCATTGAAAAGCTTCGGGAACTTCGCGGCGATGGCGAGTTGGCTCCTCATGCGTCCGGCGAACCTTTGTTTCAAAGTAAAGCCGCTTCGTTTTCCGGTTTGGTAAAGGACTTCGGTTTTCATGGAGGCGACGTCCACTTGCGAGGGGCATTCGCTTTTGCACGCTTTGCATCCCACGCAGAGATCCAT
>JACDAJ010000144.1 GCA_013695475.1 Rubrobacter sp.
TACGACCTCCATCCCGAATACCTCTCGACGAAATACGCCCGTGAACTGGAGGAGGATGGGATGCCCGCCGTGGGAATTCAGCATCATCACGCGCACATCGCGAGCTGCCTCGCGGACAACGAGAGGCCGTCGGGAGAGCGAACCATCGGGGTGGCGTTCGACGGGACGGGGTATGGAACCGATGGCGCCATATGGGGCGGGGAGTTTTTCGAGGGGAGTGTGGCGGAAGGTTTCGAGCGGCGCGGGCATCTCGAGTACGCGCCTTTGCCGGGGGGTTCGGCGGCGATCCGGGAGCCGTGGCGGATGGCGGTCTCGCATCTCATCGGAATTTACGGCGAGGAAGAGGCTGCGAGGCTCCCTCTCGCGGCCATTCGGCAAGCCGGGGAACGGAACGTCCGGCTCATCGCCCGGCTCGTCGAGCGGAATTTGAACACCCCGCCGACATCGAGCGCGGGGCGGCTCTTCGACGCGGTGGCGGCGCTCGTCGGGGTGCCTGGTTCTCACCGAACCACATACGAGGGGCAGGCAGCCATCGAACTCGAGCTCGCCGCGAAAGGAGTCTCGGAGAGCGGATACCCGTTCCGCCTCCGGGACGATGGCGAAGGATGGGTGGTCGAGACGCGGGAGGCCATGGCCGGAGCCGTCGAGGATCTCATGTCCGGGAGCGCATCGGGTGAAGTCTCCTCGAAGTTCCACCGGACGATGGCCGAAGTGGTCGTCGCGGGATGCGAAAGGGTTCGGGAGCGAAGCGGGACGAACGCCGTCGCGCTCTCAGGAGGAACTTTCCAGAACATGCTTCTCCTCGATCAAGCATCGAAGTTTCTGGAGGAGAGAAGCTTCATCGTCCACCGTCACAGGCGGGTTCCGACGGGGGACGGGGGATTGGCGTTGGGACAGGCGGCGCTTGCGAACGCGATGTCCGGGAAAAGTGAAGTAGCTAAAAGCTGACAGCTTCGACCGAAGGGAGACACCATGTGTTTGGGAATACCGGGGCAGATAGTGGAGATCATTGACGAGGACATCATGCTCGCCAAAGCGGAGGTGAGCGGGGTCCGCAGGAACATAAACATCGGCCTCATCCACTACGACGAGCATAGGCTGGAGGTCGGCGACTGGGTTCTCATCCACGTCGGGTTTGCGATGTCGAAGCTCGACGAGGAGGAGGCGCATATGGCTCTGAAAGCCCTCAAGGACATCGGCGACGAATACGAAGCCGAACTCGAAGAACTGAAAACATCCCGGATCGAATGACGATGGAAAGGGAACTCTCGACAATCTCCGGCGTATGCACCTTCGAGCATGACGGGTGCATAACTTGCTCCGACGCCGGAATTCCGGCGAAGGTGATCTCGCTTTCGGGCGACGACGCCCTTTGCGAAGACGAGGCGGGGGAGCGGGCCGAAATAGCCATCGAACTCGTCGCCCCGGTGGAAATCGGGGAGATCCTCATAACGCATGGGGGAGTCGCCATCGGAAGAGTCACGAAGAACGAAGCTGACAAGCTAAAAGCTGACGGCTAAAAGCTAAAAGCGCGACCGAAGGGAGCGAAATGAAATACGTGAGCGAGTTTCGCAACGCCGATCTCGCGCGGGCGGTCTCCGCGGAGATAGCCTCGACGGTTGACCCGAACCGCCACTACAAACTCATGGAGGTGTGCGGGGGTCATACGCACACTATTTACCGCCACGGCATAAAGGATCTTCTGCCGGATCAAATCGAGCTTGTCCACGGCCCCGGATGCCCGGTGTGCGTCCTCCCGATGGGCCGCGTGGACGAAGGAATCTCCATCGCCGAAAAGCCCGAGGTCATCTTCACGTGCTTCGGAGACATGATGCGCGTCCCCGGCTCGAAGGGAAACCTCCTCGAAGTGAAGGCCGAGGGCGCGGACATCCGGATGGTTTATTCGCCGCTCGACGCGCTTCGGATCGCGCGTGAGAACCCGGATCGGGAGGTGGTTTTCTATGCCATCGGGTTCGAGACGACGGCTCCGTCCACCGCGCTCACTTTGCAAAGAGCCAAAAAGGAAGGTATCGAGAACTTCTCGGTATTTTGCAATCACGTGACGATCGTGCCTCCGGTTCGCGCCCTCCTCGACTCGCCCGACCTTCGCCTCGATGGGTTCATCGGGCCGGGGCATGTCTCGACGGTCATCGGGTGCCGACCATACGAGTTCATGCCGATGGATTATGGGAAACCGTGTGTCGTGGCGGGCTTCGAGCCGCTCGACCTTCTTCAAAGCGCGCTCATGCTCATCCGGCAAATAGACGAAGGCCGATGCGAGGTCGAAAACCAATATGGACGCGCCGTCCCGTGGGAAGGGAATTTGCAAGCATTGAAAGCGATGTCCGAGGTATTCGAGCTTCGCCCGTACTTCGAGTGGCGCGGCCTCGGCTTCATCGCGCAATCCGCATTGAAACTCTCGCCGGAATACGCCGCTTTCGACTCCGAGCTTCGGTACTCGACGCCGGGCGTTCGCGTCGCCGACCCGAAGGCGTGCCAGTGCGGCGAGGTTTTGAAGGGCGTTTTGAAGCCGCATGAGTGCCGGGTTTTCGGGACTTCGTGTACGCCGGAGAAGCCGCTCGGCGCGCTCATGGTATCGTCGGAGGGGGCGTGTGCGGCGTATTTCAACTTCGGACGGAGAGCCGAGGAGAGGGTCGAGATCGGGTCGAAGAAATGAGCGACCAGAGAGAACAACGAGTCCTCGACGCGCTGGAGCAAAACCGCCGCCGCCCCCCGAAGTTCGACGCGCCGCGCATAGACATGAGCCACGGCGCGGGAGGGAAGGCGACGCACAAGCTCATCGAGGGACTCATCCTCCCCGCCTTCGACAATCCGGCATTGGCTCCACTTTCCGATGCGTCGGTGGTTCCCTTCGGAGACTCGAAGCTCGCCTTCACCACCGACTCTTTCGTCGTGCGTCCGCTCGAGTTCCCCGGAGGCTCCATCGGGGAACTCGCCGTCAACGGAACCGTCAACGACCTCGCCGTCTCCGGGGCGACCCCGCTCGCGCTCTCGTGCGCCTTCATCATTGAGGAGGGACTCGAAACCGACGTGCTTCGCCGCGAGGTCGAAGTCATGGCGAGGGCCGCCGAAACCGCCGGAGTCTCCATCGCGACGGGAGACACCAAAGTCGTCGAGCGCGGGAAGGGCGACGGGCTATACGTCATAACCACCGGAGTCGGGGTCGCCGACCCGGAACTGGCCCTCTCCACCGCTTCCGTGAAGCCCGGCGACAAAATACTTTGCTCCGGCACTCTCGGCGACCACGGCGCGGCCATCCTCATAGCTCGCGGCGACCTCGACCTCGAAGCCGAGGTTCTCTCCGACACCCGGTGTCTCACGCCGCTCGTCGAGGCATTGAAAGGAGCCGCGAACTCCGGGCTTCGATTCATGCGCGACCCGACTCGCGGCGGGGTCGGGACCGTCCTCAACGAGCTTGCCCGTGATTCCGGCCTCGGCGTCGCGTTGTGGGAAGAGAAGATGCCCGTGCGGGACGTTGTGAACGGGGCATGCGAAATACTCGGCATAGACCCGTTGTATGTGGCTAACGAAGGAAAACTCCTCGCCGTCGTCTCCCCCGAAGTCGCCGACGCCTCTCTCGAAGCCCTCCGAAACGTCGAGGGCGGGGAAGATGCCTCGATCATCGGTGAGGTTCGGGAGGAGCCTGCGCGGATGGTTCTCATGCACACGGGCTTCGGCGGGACGCGCATGATCGACATGCTTGTCGGAGATCCTTTGCCGAGGATTTGTTAGGGAGATGGTTCGAGCGAGCAACGGAAGGGTGCGGTCAGATTAATTATTGAGAACTCGAAATCTACCCTCCCACTATGTTTAATCACGACTCTATCCTAGATCAGACAAACGGCTTCGGCACCTTCGTCCGATCCATTAACAAGCAGCAGGAGAGGAAGAAGGGTTATTCGACATCTTACGCACGCGTTTCTTCTCCAACTCCATCAGCAATCTGGACGTATTTCTGAC
>JACDAJ010000165.1 GCA_013695475.1 Rubrobacter sp.
TTTATGTCGTGTTCTTCCTTCTCGGGACTGTCGAGACGATGTACGACAACGCCGCGCAGGCGATCATACCCGCCGTCGCCGGACGCGAGAACCTCGAAAAAGCGAACGGGCGATTGTACGCGGTCGAGCTTGTGAACAACCAGTTCGCCGGACCGCCGCTCGGAGGGTTTTTGTTCGGGGTCGCGGCGGCGGCTCCGTTTCTTTTCGGGGCGGGGGCGTTCGCGGCGGCTTCGGCGATGGTTCTTTCGCTCCGGGGAAGTTTTCGTCCGGCGAAGGAGGAAGGCGCGGCTCCGAGGTCGTCGCTTTTCTCGGAGATCGGGGAGGGTCTTCGGTGGCTTTATGGGCATCGGCTTCTTCGGCTTCTCGCGGTCATTCTCGGGGTGACGAACATGGCGTTTTCGGCGGTGTTCGCGATCATGGTTCTCTTCGCGCAGGATGTCCTCGGTCTCGGTTCCTTCGGATACGGCTTGCTTTTGACTTCGATCGCCGTGGGCGGGGTACTCGGGAGCTTCACGTCGGAGAGGATCATCCGCTTTTTCGGCTCGGGGAGGTCGCTGTTTTTGTGCGCCGTGCTCGATGTGGTGGTTTTCGCCGCGATCGCAACGGCGGGTAACGCTTTTTTCGTGGGTGGGATGCTCATTATGACCGGGGTGGTCATGGTGATATGGAACGTCATCACAGTCTCCCTTCGCCAGTCCATCGTCCCCGAACACCTCTTCGGGCGCGTGAACAGCGTGTACCGGATGCTCGGGTGGGGCGGCATGCCGCTCGGCGCGCTTCTCGGCGGCCTCCTCGCCCGCGAACTCGGACTCACCGCGCCAATGTGGGCCGCGGCCGCCATCCTCCTCGCCATCGCCATAATAACGTGGAGATACGTGGACAACGAAGCCATAGAAAGAGCGAGGGCCGAAGCATGAGAAACCTCCGCGAATCCGACCACGAGAAAATAGTCTCCGTCGCGGACGAATGGTGGGGGAGACCGATGACACACAATCTCCCCCGGCTTTTCTTCCGCCACTTCGAGGACACGAGCTTCGTCGTCGAGGAGGACGAGGAAATCGCCGCCTTCCTCATCGGCTTTGTCTCACAGTCGAGGCTCGAGGAAGCATACATCCACTTCGCCGGAGTGCATCCCGCGCATCGAGGGCGAGGCACGGCGAAGGCTCTTTACGACCGCTTTTTCGACGAGGCGCGAAAGCGCGGGTGCGAGAGAGTCCGGTGCATAACTTCGCCCGTGAATAAAACCTCGATCGCGTTCCACCGGAGCCTCGGCTTCACCGCCGAAACATGCCCCGACTATGACGGCGACGGAAAACCGAAGGTCGTGTTCGAGAAAGGTATATGCGGGACGGAAACCGGGTGATCGGCGCGTGCATTCCGACGTTCGCGGACGAGAAAGGTGAGGGTCGGAAGCCGCGAATCGGAAAGCGCGGTTCTCGGCGGAGGGAGCGGTCGCCCGAATTCGGCGTCGCCATGAGAGATCACCGTCGAACTTCCGGCCGGGTTCATCGAGCGCGATGGCGAAAGCCCCGCGAAGTGAAAGCCGAGAGTTCCCGACTCCCGAGGCGAGCGAAGCGAGCTCCCGACTTCCGAACCCGCCGGGCGCGGAACGATTCGCCCGGGTTCCGCATGAGCGATCATCCCCGGAAAACCGCCGCCAAACGCCCGACCGAGCTCGTCGAACGGGAAGGCGAGAGTCTCGAGGAGGAGCGAGTCGAGAGCCTTCCCACTCCCGAAGCGAGCGGAGCGAACTCCCGACTCCCCGCTATCGGCATTTCTCACCTTCCGAAAAGTCGCCGCAAAAACCCGCGCTTCGGCTTTTCCTCCGGCTCTTCGGCGACCTCGGCTTGGCGTTCGAGGAGGACGGTGAAGGTTTCGATGTCGAGGACTTGAATCTCCATTCCACCGGCCATGTCCTCCGGCGGCGGGCTTATGGCGATGTGCCGGACTTCCTCGGACTGGTGGGCGAGGAGAGACGCCAAATCCCCCGCCGACATTTCGATGGCATACCACTCTCGTCCGAAATCCCCGGTGGATTCGAGGAATTCCTCGGCCTCTTCGGTGGAGTCAAAAAGTGGGATAGCCTGTCCGTCGTCGAAGACGATGGCGAGGAGTTCGGGTTCCGGCTCCGGGCCGCCGAGTATGACGACGTAGCTTATGGACTCGGTCATGGGCGAGAGGGTATCAAAACGACCCCGCCGGAAAAGGCGAGGCCGTGGGTAAAGGTGTTTCTTCGAGTTTTCTTAGTTCGCGCTGTTTTCTCCCGGCATATCCTCCTCGGGGGTGGTGATGCCGATTCCCGGGCCTTCCGGCGTATCCACGACGTTCAAAGTGCTTCCGTCGAGAGCTTCGCTCACGGGGGCGGCGATGTGGAGGAGTTCCTCGCCATCTTGCTCGATGACTTGATCGTCCTCGCGCGGCTCCCCGGCGGCTATCCCGATCTGGGTTTGTCCACTATTCTCGTCCATGACCGGATCGAGGCGGAGAACCGTACCCTCGGGGTACTCGACGTTCTGGAATAGATCCTTCGCTTCTTCGGTTACCTGAATCAAGGTTTCTCCCTGTCTGGCGTCACAATTTCTCTTTCACCGTACCATCCCACTTTCTTCGTTAAACCAAAACCCTCGACCTCGACTTACGGCTTGACGCATATCGGCCATCGGGAGTAAAACCACCTCGACACGAACCGGAGGGAGAAAATGAGCGAGAAGGCGGAGTACGGGATAAAGCAAGTCGGCGAGCGTTTTTATCCGGTCATTGTGGACAAGGAGGCGGGCGGCCACTACGAGATAAACAACCCGATGACCGGGGGCGTCCTCAGCTACAACAACGCCGAGGCCGCTGAGAAATACATCGAGCGGGCGAAGGGGGGAAAGGGGGGAGCCGAAGGTTTTTAGCTTTCGAGTTCCCGGCGCACCCTCTCGTATTCCTCGCGGTCTATCTCGCCCTTCGCGTAACGCTCTTTGAGAGCTTCGAGTTCGGGCGACCCTCCGGGGGGCGGCGCGTTGTGCGAATGCGAAGTCCGGCGAACGAGAAGGAAAACGACCACCGCCACCAAAACGAAGAACGCCGCCACGACCGCAAGCTCCACTACGCCTATGTTCATAATCTTCGGCCTCCTCTTTCCCACTTTGTTTCGAGGATACCCATTCCCGGCGGCTATGCAACGACCTCCGCGCTAAAGGAGCTCGCCCTCCGGCAGGCTTTCGAGGAGCTTTTTCGTTCGAGCTTCGTCCATCTCCACGAGCGGGGGCCGGATGTTCCGCCAGCTTTCTTCTTTCGTGAGATGTCGCATGGTCGCTTTCAGCGCGGGGATGGCCGGGAATCCCTCCATCGTATTTCGTAGTTCGGTGAGATGTTTTTGAGACGCTCTCGCCTCGTCTTTTTCCCCGTCTTTATGAAGCTCGTAAACTTCGCGGGCGAGGCGCGAGGTGAGGTTCGTGGTGGCGGAGATGCATCCCACGCCTCCGGCTTCGAGGGTGTCGAGGAGGAATCGCTCGGTCCCGGCGAAGGTCTCGAAGCCGGGGAAAGTCTGGCATATTTCCTCGATCCTCGCCCAATTTCCTTCGCTGTCTTTCATGCCGACGATGGTGTCCGGATACGCTTCGATGAGGCGTTCGATGAGCGGAATCTCGAACCCGACGCCGCCCGTCATTTGCGGGAAATGATAAAGATAGAGTTTCATCCGCTCGTCGGCTACGCGCTCGACGGCCTCCGAGAAGTACCGGAATATTCCTTCGTCCGACACGTCTTTGTAATAAAACGGCGGAAGAACGAGAACCCCCGCCGTCCCGGCTTCGATGGCGGCGCGGGTGAGCCGGACGGTCTCCGTCACGGAGCATGCCCCCGTCCCGGCGAGGAGCTTCTCTGCGGGGATGCCTTTTTCCACGAGCGATTCGAGCGCGGATACTTTCTCTTTCTCCGAAAGCGAGTTCGCTTCCCCGGTGGTTCCGAATATGGCGAGGCTGTGGCATCCGGCGTCGAGAAGAAGGCGGCGGCAATGGGTGGCGAAAGCGTCGTCGTCCACGTTCAGACTTT
The DNA here is from genome assembly GCA_013695475.1 of Rubrobacter sp. GTDB lineage: Bacteria > Actinomycetota > Rubrobacteria > Rubrobacterales > Rubrobacteraceae > JACCWD01. The sequence goes on from JACDAJ010000165.1 coordinate 4,039, forward strand.
CGTCCATCGGGGTGAGGGAGGCGGCGAATACGCCGTGAAGATTCGCTTCGCTTTTCGTCATGCGGTGGTCTCCTTTTCGTCCGGCGGCCATAAGCGGGCGACCGCGACTACGAGGACGACCGCCACAGTCAACCGTATCAAAAGCAGCGGAAGCACGTTTATGCCGAGCGGGACAAAGATGAGCGTGTCCTCGACGACGGCGTGGCACGCCGAGAGGAAGAGGATGATGAGTGTGATCTCCCGCCTCGTGAATTTCTGCTCCCGCGCTTGCTCCATAATAATTCCCGCCCCGAAAGCGAGGCCGAAAGTCAGCCCGCCCGCCATCGTGACCGCTCCCCGAGGCGCGATCCCAAGCGGCCTCATAAACGGTCGCATGAGATTTCCGAACCGACCGAGCGCCCCGAGATCCTTCAATATTTGTATCCCGAACATGACCGGGATGACGACGAGCGCGAGTTGCAAAATCCCGACCCCCGCCGTCCAACCGGCGTTCACGGCGATTTCCACCCACCCGTCCGGGATGCTCTCGGATGGCGTGACGAGTCCGTACCGGGCGATTTCGCCCCCGCCGTCCCAAAAATATCCGACGGCGACGCCCGCGGCGACCGAAAGCGCCAGCCGCGTCGAGACGACGAGAGCCGCGCTCACGCCGACCCTCCGGCACACCGCCGCCTCGACGGGGAGCATGTGCGAGAAACCGAGCATGACCGCGAGCGTGAAAACCT
>JACDAJ010000178.1 GCA_013695475.1 Rubrobacter sp.
GTTTCGGAGGATGAACTCGCCGAAAGGCTCTCCTCGCTCGATGCGGAGGACGTCATAAACATGCAATATACGTCGGGGACGACGGGGTTCCCGAAGGGCGTTCAGCTCACGCACACGAACATCGTGCGGAACGGGTTCCAGATCGGGGAGTGCATGAAGCTCGGCCCCGATGACCGCGTCGTCATACCCGTCCCGTTCTTCCATTGCTTCGGGTGCGTCCTCGGGACTTTGAACGTCGTCACGCACGAGGGGACCATGATCCCCGTCGAGCAATTCGACCCGGAGAAGGTTCTCGAAGCCGTCCACGAAGAGCGGGCGACCGCGCTCCTCGGGGTTCCGACTATGTTCATCGCCGAACTCGAGCATCCCGATTTCGAGAAGTACGACACGAGTTCTTTGAGAACCGGAATAATGGCCGGAAGCCCGTGTCCCATCGAGGTTATGAAGAAGGTCGTGGACGAGATGGGGGCCGATGAGATCACAATCTGCTACGGGCTTACCGAGTCGAGTCCCGTCATCACCCAGACGAAGACCGACGACCCCATCGAGAAGAAAGTCTCGACCGTCGGGAAGATCCACCCGAACGTCGAAGTCCGCATCGTCAGCGTCGAGACGGGCGAGGACGCGAAGCCCGGCGAGCAAGGCGAACTGTGGACCCGCGGATACCACGTTATGCGCGGATACTACAAAATGGAGGACAAGACGAGGGAGGCCATTGACGAGGACGGGTGGCTCCACTCGGGCGACCTCGCCGAGATGGACGGGGAAGGGTACATAAAAATAACGGGGCGGGCGAAGGACATGATCATCCGCGGCGGAGAGAACATCTATCCGCGGGAGATCGAGGAATTCTTGTATACACACCCGAAGATCTCCGACGTTCAAGTTTACGGAGTCCCGGACGAGAAATACGGCGAGCAAGTCGCCGCCGCGGTGAAAGCAAAGAGCGGCGAAAATCTAACCATCGAGGAGATAAAGGAATTTTGCGAAGGGGAGATCTCCCGTTACAAAGTTCCGGCGTACGTGGATTTCGTGGACGAGTATCCGATGACGGCGAGCGGGAAGATCCAGAAATACAAACTCCGCGAGTCGGCGGTGGAAAAGTTCGGCCTCGAAAACGCCGCCGGGGTCGAGACGGCGTAGAATCAGGCTATGCAAAAAGTAGATATAACGGAAGCCGAAGGCCGACTCGCCGAACTCATCGCCGAAGCCGCTCGTGGCGAAGAAATCGTCATCACCCGGAGCGACGGTGTCTCGTTCAAGCTCGTGCCATTCGCGGAGGCGCGTCCGAGGTTCGGCAGCGCGAGGGGTCTCGTCGAGATGTACGATGACTTCGACGAGCCACTCGAAGATTTCAAGGATTATGCTCCTTGAGGTTGCTCCTCGATATGCACACGTTTCTGTGGTTCATTGGCGGCAATGACGATTTGAGCGGCTATGCGAGGAGCTTGATCGAAGATACCGGCAATGAGCGGCTTCTTAGCGTGGCGAGTTTGTGGGAGATGGCGATCAAGAAAAGCCTCGGAAAGTTGAAGCTGGATCTTCCTTTCCCGGAGATGGTCGAACGCGAGATCCGAGGCAATGCCATAGAGGTTCTCGACATGCTGCCGAAGCATCTCGATGAAATGGTGAAGTTGCCGTTCCACCATCGAGATCCATTCGACCGACTGATCATCGCTCAAAGCCTGTCTGAAAGTGCGCCTGTGATCGGCAGAGACGAAGCGTTTGACGAATATCCTGTGGAACTACTTTGGGAGATGGATGACGGAACTCGACGATAGCGAACACGAATGCGAAGTCCAGTCTCGAGAAAGTCGCCGGGGTTGAGACGGCGTGAAACCCGCTCCCTTTCCGATGATATGATGCGGTGAGTTTTTCAGGGAATCCGAGGAGGAGCATATGAATTTCGATCTCACCGCCGAACAAAGGGAGTGGCGCGACCTCGCCCGCGAATACGCCCGCGAAATAATACGCCCACGCGCCGCCGAACTCGATAAAGAACAAAAATTTCCGTACGACATCATCGAGAACATGACGGAAAACGGCCTCATGGGCATGACCGTGCCGGAGGAATACGGCGGCACGGGCGGGGATTTCGTCGCGTACAACCTCGCGCTCGAAGAGATATGCCGCGCCGACACCTCCGTCGGCATCACGATGGAAGCTCATATTTCCCTCGGGTGCGCGCCCATCGCCGCCTTCGGAACCGAGGCCCAAAAAGAGCATTTCCTCGGCGAGGTGATTCAAGGTGGAAAGAAACTGTGGGCCTTCGGACTCACGGAAGAAAACGCCGGGACGGATGCCGGAGGGACGGAGACGACGGCGGAACTCTCGGATGGATCGTGGGTCGTGAACGGGACGAAGAAGTGGATCACGAACGGCGGGACGGACATCACCGGGGGCGTGACGGCGATCGCGAAGACGGGAACCCGCGAGAGCGGGAAGCCGGAACTCACGGCGATCACCATCCCGCAGGAAACCCCCGGATTCACCCGCGGCCCCGGCTACGAGAAGACGGGATGGCGGGCCTCCGACCAAAGGCAACTTTATTTCGACGATGTGAAAGTGCCGGAGAAGAACACGCTCGGGGAGCGGGGGCGCGGCTTCCATCAATTCCTTCAAATCCTCGATGGGGGGCGGGTCGCGGTGGGGGCGTTGTCCGTGGGACTCGCGCAGGCTTGCCTCGACGAGGCGCTCGCCCGGGCGAAGGAGCGGGAGCAGTTCGGGAAGAGCATCTCCGAGTTCCAGGCTATACAGTTCAAGCTCGCGGACATGGCTATGGAGGTCGAGCTTGCGCGGAACATGGTGATGAAAGCGGCGTGGCTGAAGGACAAAGGGCGGTCTTTCTCGCGGGAGGCGAGCATGGCGAAGGTGTTCGCGTCGGAGACGGCGAAGCGGGCCGCCGATCAAGCCGTGCAAATCTGGGGCGGCGAGGGGTTCATGGAGACGAGCGCGGTCGCTCGTTACTGGCGGCAAGTGAAGATAAACGAGATCGGGGAAGGCACGAGCGAGATAAACCGCCAGATTATCGCGAAGAGCCTCCTTGCCGAAGACCCCGCCCAGAAAAGGGTCACGGAAATGCTCGCGCGGTATATGTCCGGGTGAGGTGGAGGCGAGGATCGGTCGCCACGGTCATCTCACCGGAGGGCGGCGAGACGTTTATGCTCGGGGTCGAAGGGGAGAGGGCCATTTTGCGATCCATCGCCGAAGCCGACCGTGGTGAAACCGTGAGCGGCGAAGAACTTCTCGGCGAACTGGACAGGCGCGGTTGAACGGCGAGCTCCCGGTACGCGCGACCCGCCGCGCCCCGCGTGAAATCCCCGAAGCCTCCGAACGGTGGGACGCGGAATGCCCGGAGGCTTCCGGAGTTTTCGGCGGGGATCGGCGACACCTTCGAACGAGAAATCTCCGGGGTTCGGCGCGTATACTCGATGTCATTCGCCGCCACCTTCATCACCGAATGACATCGGAGGCCGTCGAAGTTCTCGGAGATGATGGCGCAATGAACGGAAAATAGAAAGGTTCGCCGGATGTCTTTTTACGCACTAAACCTCTTCGACCTCGCAGACAATGATCTTTACAAACAATACTCCCGACGCTCGGTGTCGGCGGTGAAGAAGCACGGCGGAAAAGTCGTCTCCCTCGGGAAGCTCGCCGGGGACGCGGGCGAATCGGAGGTCGAGCCGAGGAAGGCCATGATCCTCGTCGAGTGGCCGTCGAGGGAATCGTTCGACGCATTCCTCGAAGACCCGGAACACAAAGACCTCCACCCACTCCGCGAAGGCGGCACGGAAAACTATCTGTGGTGGATATACGAGAGCCTCGAAGATTTGCGTCCCATCTTCCGGGAATCACGGGAGGAAAGCTGAAAGGCGCCGAAGGCGGCGTGCTGAAATACTGACGAGCGCGAAGCGAAGCGCGGCGAAGCCGCCGGGCGAGACGCTATACGCGCTCCGCCTGAACCACGAGCCTCCCCGTGTCCGGCCCCGACACCATGACCTCGGGGCCGATGGTCTCCCAGTCCTCCACGGACTCGGTGCATGTTTGGAGGGTGACCATGTCCTTGCCCGCGACCGGCTCGGTGACCCACGTCTCGTGCGGCTCGACGGCGAATATTTCGGTGACTGCGTATACGTATTGTCCGCCGTCGCCGTCTTCGAGGATGACTTCGTCGCCTTTTTTCATCGAGGGGAGTTCGAGGAATTGGTAATAACTTTCCGTGTCGCGGTATCCGACGCGGTGGCCCGCGATGTATGTGTTCGCGCTCCGCTCCCACGGGAATCCGGTCGAGGGGATTTTGACCGCGCCCTCGTCGAGCGCCTCCGCCGAAGCGTCGTCTTGAACGGTGTGTCCGTAAACCCCGAGGCTCGGGACGGTCAGGGAGAGCGAGGGGTCTTCGGGCGGGGCGTATGTCGTCTCCTCGCCGTCAATCATGGCCGGGGCGGTCGAGAATACGGGCGGCTCGACCTTCGCGACGGCGACACGGTTCCCCGAGAGGCCGGGGATCGCGCCGAGCATCGGGAGGAATGGGATCACAGCGAGGACGAGAAGGACGAGCATCGCCATCCTCCGCCTCCGCTTGTAAACGGGTTCGCGGCTGATCCGGCGCCGACGTCTCCCGCCCATCGCGGGGCGGCGGTGGTCGCGATACGGCGCACGGCCTCGGTTACGCTCTCGCGGGGCGCGCTTTCGCGGGACGCGGTTTCGCGCCGAAGTGTCGCGTACTTTTACGCTCTCCTCCCGAACAAGCATGAGGGGAAGTGTACCCGATACGAGATTCCCCGGCGACAAAGGATTCCGGCCACGGATTCCGGCCACGGATTTCGCCGTCTGTGGCATCCGGGGCCGCATGTGGATACCATGCCCCCGTGCGAAGAGATTGCCGAAGACGGGAGCGAGGGAATAAATTTGACGAAACTGAAAACCCTCATTGACGCGAAAAGCGCGAAGTTCGCCGAGAACGCCGAGGCGTACGCGGGGGTTTTGTCGGAGCTTCGGGAACGCTCCGACGAAGCCCGGCTCGGCGGGAGCGAGAAGGCGAAAAAACGCCACGAAGAACGCGGAAAACTCCTCGCCCGCGACCGCGTCGAGCGCCTCCTCGACCCGAACACCGCCTTCCTCGAGCTCTCGCCCCTCGCCGCGAACGAAATGTACGACGGACGAGTCCCCGCCGCCGGAATAATAACGGGCGTCGGACGTGTCTCCGGGCGCGAGTGCGTCGTCATCGCGAACGACGCGACGGTGAAGGGCGGCACATATTATCCGATGACCGTCAAAAAGCACCTCCGCGCGCAGGAAGTCGCCGAGCAAAACCACCTCCCGTGCATATACCTCGTTGACTCTGGCGGCGCGTTCCTCCCGCTTCAAGACGAAGTCTTCCCCGACCGCGACCACTTCGGACGGATTTTCTATAACCAGGCGAGGATGTCCGCGAAAGGCATCCCGCAAATCGCGGGCGTGATGGGTTCTTGCACGGCGGGCGGCGCGTACGTCCCCGCCATGAGCGACGAGGTCGTCATCGTGCGCGAGCAAGGAACGATCTTCCTCGGCGGCCCGCCCCTCGTGAAAGCGGCGACGGGCGAGGTCGTCTCGGCGGAGGACCTCGGCGGCGCGGACGTCCACACCCGCCTTTCGGGTGTCGCGGACCACTTCGCCGACGACGACGAACACGCCCTCGCCACCGTGCGCCAAATCGTCGAGAATTTGAACCGCGAAAAGAAAGTCCCGTGGACGGTCGAGGAGCCGGAGGAGCCGATACACGACCCGTCCGAACTATACGGCGTCGTTCCGGCGGACTACCGGACGGGATACGACGCGCGCGAAGTCATCGCCCGGATAGCCGATGGGAGCCGACTCCATGAATTCAAGCCGCGATACGGCGAGACGCTCGTGTGCGGATTCGCGAGGATATTCGGCCACCCGGTCGGAATTTTGGCGAACAACGGCATTCTGTTTTCGGAGAGCGCGCAAAAAGGGGCGCACTTCATCGAGCTTTGCTGCGAGCGCGGCGTCCCGCTCGTCTTTTTGCAAAACATCACCGGCTTCATGGTCGGGCGCGAGTACGAGGCGGGCGGCATCGCGAAGGACGGCGCGAAGATGGTCATGGCCGTCGCGAGCGCGAACGTCCCGAAGTTCACCGTGATAGTCGGCGGGAGTTTCGGAGCCGGAAACTACGGCATGTGCGGACGCGCATACTCGCCCCGCTTTCTGTGGATGTGGCCGAACGCCCGCATCTCGGTGATGGGCGGGACGCAGGCGGCGAACGTGCTTCTCACCGTTCAGGAAGACAATCTCGAGCGGGAAGGAAAAGAGCTTTCGGACGAGGAGCGCGACGAGTTCCGAAGCCCCATCCTCGAAAAGTACGAGGCCGAGGGGAACCCGTATTATTCGACGGCGAGGCTGTGGGACGATGGCGTCATAGACCCGGCGGACACGCGCATGGTTCTCGGGCTCGGGCTTTCGGCGGCGGCGAACGCTCCTCTCGAAGAGACGAAGTTCGGAGTCTTCAGGTTTTAGGCATCGGGTTTCAGGAAGGACGGAGATATGTCGCGTGTTTGGAGGAATACGAGATTTCGCCGCAGACTCGGCTCGGTGTCTGCCGCGAGGTCGTCGGTGTCGCCGGACAACAATCTGAAACCTTAATGGCGCACGCCATGAATATCGAATTCCTCGGAACCGGAGGAGCCATCTCGACCCCGCGCGCGTTGTGTGAATGCCGCGTCTGCGCGGAGGCCCGCGAAAAAGGCGTCCCGTACAGCCGGGGCGGGCCGAGCATTTTCGTGCATGGGCCGGATGCCCTCATTGACACGCCCGAGGAGATAAAGGACGAAATAAACCGCTCGAAGGTTCGGAATATAGATGCGTGCCTTTATTCGCATTGGCATCCCGACCACGTCATGGGAAGGCGCGTGTTCGAGAGCCTGAATTGGGACGTTCGCGGGTGGCCGCCGAACAGCCGCCGCACCGACGTGTATTTGCCGGAGAAGGTCGGGCGGGATTTCCGAAACCGGCTCGGCTCGTTCGAGCATTTCGAGTTCCTCGAATATTTGAAGCTCGTGCGAATCGTCGAAATGGAGGAGGGGGAAAGCGTGGAAATCGGGGGCGTCCGCATATTTCCGTTCCCGCTCGCGGAGGACTTCGTATACGCCTTTCTCTTCGAGGACGGCGGAAAGCGGGTTCTCATCGCGCCGGACGAGACGCTCGGGTGGGAGCCGCCGGAGTGGGTGAAAAATTGCGACCTCGCCATCCTTCCGAAAGGCATCACCGAGGTCAATTCGCTCACGGGGGAGCGCATCTTTCCGAGGGAGCATCCCGTCCTCGGGATGGAGGCGACCTTCGAGGAGACGCTCGGAATCATCGAAAAGCTCGGTGCGAAGCGCGTCGTCCTCACCCACATCGAGGAGATGTGCGGAATGTCATACGACGATCTGAAAACCTTCGAAGGCCGTCTTCGGGGCGATGGAGTGGACATAACTTTCGCCCACGACACTATGATGGCCGAGGTTTGACACGGAGTCCGGGGGAGTGGTTCCATCCGTGTGGGTTCGGGAGGCGCGCGGTTTGCGAACGGAGAAGGGTCGAAAGGGAGGAAACGTGGGTTTCAAAAAACTTCTCATTGCGAATCGAGGGGAGATAGCCGTCCGCATCATCCGCGCTTGCCGGGAGATGGGCATCGAGTCCGTCGCCGTATATTCGGAGTCCGACGCGGCCTCGATGCACGTTCGGATGGCCGACGAAGCGTATCTCCTCGGAGCGGCCGCCGCTTCGGAGAGTTATTTGAACATCGAAAAGATCATGGCCGCCGTCGCGGAGTCCGGGGCGGAAGCCGTCCATCCCGGATACGGTTTCCTCTCCGAGAGCGCGGATTTCGCCCGCGCCGTCGAGGATGCCGGAATCGCGTGGGTCGGCCCGCCGCCGGAGGCGATGGAGTCGATGGGATTCAAAGTCCGGGCGAAGGAGATGGCTCGAAACGCGAACGTCCCGACCGTACCCGGCTACGACGGCGAGGGCGAAGCCGGAGGAGCCGACTCGCCGGAGAAGCTCGCGGAGGAGGCCGAGCGCATCGGGTATCCCGTCCTCGTGAAGGCGAGCGCGGGCGGCGGCGGACGCGGAATGCGGGCTGTCCACGAGCCGAGGGAACTCTCCGATGCCGTCGAAGGCGCGAGGCGCGAGGCCGTGTCCGCCTTCGGGGACGGTGCGGTGTTCCTCGAAAAGCTCGTCGAGGAGCCTCGGCACATCGAAGTTCAAATAATCGCCGACGCCCACGGAAACGTCGTCCATCTCTTCGAGCGGGAATGCTCCATACAAAGAAGGCATCAAAAAGTCGTCGAGGAGAGTCCGTCGCCCGCGCTCTCCCCGGAGAAGCGCGACGAGATATGCGCCGCCGCCGTGCGTCTCGCCGAAGAGGTCGGGTACCGGAACGCCGGGACCGTCGAGTTCCTCCTCGATAAAAACGGGGAATTCTTCTTCCTCGAAATGAACGCCCGTTTGCAAGTCGAGCATCCGGTGACGGAGCTCGTAACGGGCCTCGATCTCGTCGCTTTGCAACTCGCCGCCGCCTCCGGCGAAGAGCTTCCAGTTTCACAAAACGACATCTCCGTCCGGGGAAGCTCCATCGAAGTCCGAATATACGCCGAGGACGAGCGCGGTCTTCCGGCGGGCGGGCGGCTCCTCGCCTTCGATCCCCCCGAAGGGCCGGGCGTCCGGAACGATTCCGGAGTCGAGAGCGGCGACACGGTCTCCCTCGACTACGATTCCATGATCTCCAAACTCATCGTCCACGCCCCGAGCCGGACGATGGCCGTGAAGCGCCTTTCATCCGCCCTCGGAAACCACACAGTCCTCGGCCTCCCGACGAACTTGCCGCTCCTCCGGCGCATCTCCGCCCATCCCGCCTTCGCCGCCGGGGAGACGACGACGGATTTTCTGGAGAAACACGGCCTCCTCGAAGCCCCGGAGAAAGCCCGCGTCCCGGACGAAATACTCGCCCTCGCCGCTGTTTTCGAGGGTGTTCCGCGCCTCACGCCGGAGCCGTTCGAGGCCGGAAATTGGCGGCAACTCGGAGCCTCGCAAACGGCGTACTCGGACGGTGGCGAACCTCGCCGGGTCGTCCTCTCGCGCCGGGGAGGTGTCTTCGAGGCACGTGTCGGAGACGGGGAGCGCGGCGGCGGTGAGAGTTCCGAGCATTCCGTCGAGATCCTCTCTCGCCACGGAGAAACTTTCCACGCCCTCGTCGGAGGAAGCGCGGTCAAAGCGTCGCTCGACGCCGAGGGCGGGGCGGCGCGCGTTTCGCTCGGCGGCGAGGAATATGAAGTTCGGCGTGTCCCTTCGCCGAGTCTCGACGGCCTCGAATCTGGTGGGGCGGCGGGTGGCGGACTCGTCGCTCCGATGCCCGGAACGGTCGTGAAAGTCATGGTCGAAGAGGGTGAGGAGGTCGAGGAGGGGCGGCTCCTCCTCGTCCTCGAAGCTATGAAAATGGAGCAGCCCGTGTCCGCTCCGCATGCCGGAGTTGTGAAATCGCTCCCTTTTTCGGAGGGCGACATGGTTCCCGGAGGCGCGACGCTCGTGGAGATCGAGGAAGAAGAAGGGTGACGCCGAGTCCGACCGACCGATCGCTTCCTTCGTCGAGAAAGACATGCTTCTTCGTGGCATGCGGATCTATTCAGCCGGACTCGCTATGAAGACCGGGTAAAGCGAAAACAGCGAATCGGAGACGCCGCGCCCGCCTCGCTCCGAGCGCGAGTGTGGGGTTGTCAGCCACAAACAAAAAGCCGACGGCCAATCGCTATAGAATATGCGGCGATGGAAACCGAGATCAAATACAAAGCCTTCTCGCCGGACGAGCATCTCTCCGGCGTCCTCGGAATTTGCCGGGCCATCGAGTGGGACAACTTCCACTACGACCCCGACCTCACCCGGAAGTCCCTCACCGCGCCGGGCGTGACGACGATCGTGGCCGTATCACCCGAAGAAGCCGTCGCGGGTTTCGCCCAAATTCAGGGCGACGGGGTGGGGCTTCAAACGCATCTCTCGCTGCTCGCGGTGGACGAAGGGTGGAGGCGAAAAGGCATCGCACGTCGGCTTGTGGAAGAGGGGTTCCGGAGGCTCGGGGCGGCGCGTATGGATCCCACCTCCTCCGACGAGGCTTTGGATTTTTACCGAACCTTCGCCCACCGTGAACAAACCGGGTTCAGACTTTATCCAAACCCCCACACGAAAAACAACGGGAGGCCCGATTGAAAGAACGCGCATTATCTTTCGGCACCGACGGCGTCCGAGGCGTCGCGAACAAGGGACTCATGCCGGAGGACGCCTTCCATCTCGGCCTCGCCGCCGCGAAGGTATTCGGCGGCGGAAAGGTCGCCGTCGGAAGGGACACGCGCCGCTCGGGCGGGATGCTCTCGTCCGCCCTCGTCGCCGGACTCGCTTCCGGTGGCGCGGACGCCCTCGATCTCGGCGTTCTCCCGACCCCCGGTGTGGCGATGCTCGCCCCGAAGCTCGGAGCCTCGGCGGCGGTCGTCATAAGCGCGTCCCACAACCCCTTCCCCGACAACGGCATAAAGTTTCTTTCGAGGGAAGGACGGAAGCTCCCGGACGCCGACGAAAGAGAACTCGAAGCTCTCGCCTCGAACCCGAACCCCGACCGCCCCACCGGAGCCGGAATCGGCTCGGTCGAACGCCTCGACGACGCCGCGAAACTTTATGCGGATGCCATCCTCGAACGTATTCGACCGGAGGCCGGAGACATATCCATCCTCCTCGATTGCGCGAACGGCGCGGCTTTCGAGGCGGCTCCGCTCGCCTTCTCGGAACTCGGCGCGAAGCTGTCCATGGTCGGAAACAAACCGGACGGCGTGAACATAAACGAGGGGTGCGGCTCCACGCACATCGCCAAGCTCGATGTCTCCGGCCATGACGCCGCCTTCGCATTCGACGGCGACGCCGACCGCGTTCTCGCCGTGGATGAAGGAGGAAACGTCGTTGATGGCGACAAAATCATCGCCATCCTCGCCCGCGACCTCGCCGGACGGAACTCGCTCGCCGGAGGCGTCGTGGTCACCGTCATGAGCAACCTCGGGTTTTTCAAGGCGATGGACGGACTCGGTATTCCGTACGAGATCACACCCGTCGGAGACCGCCACGTCGCCACGGCCATGCGCCGAACCGGAGCCTCCATCGGCGGCGAGCAGTCGGGGCATGTCATCCTCTCCGAACACGTCGCGACGGGCGACGGCCTCATGACCGCCCTCGCCCTCCTCGATGTGATGTCCCGGAGCGGAAAGCCCCTCTCCGAACTTGCCGAAGTCATGGAGATATATCCGCAAAAGCTGATAAACGTGAAAGTCGAAGGCTCGAAGGGCGCGAAGGAGATCTCCGCCTCGAAGGAGCTGTCCGAGGCCGTCGCGAAGGCCGAGGAGAAGCTCGGCTCGGAGGGGCGCATCCTCCTTCGTCCGAGCGGGACCGAGCCTCTCGTGCGGGTCATGGTCGAGCATGAGGACGAGGCCGTGTGCCGCGAAGTATGCGAGGAAGTCGCGGACGTCGTTTCGAGGGCCGAGGTGGGGGCGTGACCCCGATGGGCGTCGTCGCTTCTCGGAGGAAGTGGGAAGCGGCTCGAAACGCGAGTCGCCGATCGCGGGCCGTGTTTTTTCAGATCGCGACTCTCGATCCGCGTCGTTCGAGCCATGCGAAGTCGCGGAGAAAGCATCGAATACAAAGGAGAAGCCATGAGGTGGAACGCATGACGCCGGAACCGAAGGTCGCGCCCGCACTTCGCCATTCACCATTCGCAGTTCACAATTCACCGGAGCGACCGAAGGGGGCGGCCAAATGAGATTCATAGGAATGGCTCCGGCGTGGAGGCCGGGCGAGGCGAAGGAGAAAGCGTCGTGCGTCGTCGTGCTCGACGAGCGGGGCGGCATCGTGGCGAACGCCTTCGCCGCGGGATCCGGTGAGATATCGGCGCTCGTGAAAGCGCATGCCGGGGAGGGCCGAGGTGTCCTTGTCGGGGTGGACGCGCCGCTCTCGGTGCCGAACGAGCGCGGGACTCGGAGGGTCGAGAAGATCCTCGCCAAGCTCTCCCTCCCCGCATACTCCGCGAGCCGCCGCATGTTCGACGGCAAACCTTTCACCGAAGACCTCCTCGCGGAACTCGAGAAGCTCTCCGTCGAATACACCGACTATCTCTTCCCCCGCGACAAAGGCCGATGGGCCGTCGAAGTGGACTCCGCCGCGACATTGAAAGTCCTCGCCCTCGAAAGGAACGGCGGCAAAAACGACGACCTCTCCGAGAGGCTGAAAAACATCCCCGAATCGAAGTTCCGAAAAGGAAACAAAGAGACCCGCGCCGACGCGCTCAAAAACGCCATCGGCATCCTGTGGGACACGAAGGGACTCCGCCTCCGGACCGGGAACCTCGCTGCCGACCTCAAAGCGGAAGGGAACGTGGACGTCTCGAAGCTCGACGTCTCCGCGAAGCTCTCCCACGCGGAGCTCGACAAAATAGTCTCCCTCGTCGAGGGAACACTCGCCGCATACACCGTCCACCGCCACTGGAGAGGCCGCGACGGCTCGATGGTAGTCGGAACGGGCGACGAAGGCTCGTTGCTTCTCGCGGCGGACGAGGATTTGCAAGCCCGGATCGCGGAGGAGTGCCGGGCGGCGAAAGTCCCGTATGTTTAGTCGCTCCGCCTTCGGCTCCGCTCCGGTTATTGGTTGGTGGTTATTGGTTGGTGGCAAAAACCAAAAACCAATAACCAATAACCACCAACCGGGAGCGAAGCGACCCGAGCGAAGCGACTGATGCTCCTCGTCCGCATCATCCCGTGCCTCGACGTGGACGCCGGGCGCGTCGTGAAAGGCACCCAGTTCAAAAACCTCCGCGATGCCGGAGACCCGGTGGAACTCGCCGCTTTGTATGACCGAGAGGGCGCGGATGAGATCGTTTTCTATGACATCACCGCCTCTCATGAGCAACGGAACACCGCGACGGCCCTCGCCCGCCGCGCCGCCGAGGAGGTTTTTATTCCGTACACCATCGGTGGGGGGGTGCGGACGGCGGATGATATGCGGGCGATGCTCCGGGCCGGCTCGGACAAAGTCTCCATAAACTCCGCCGCCGTGAAAACCCCGAACCTCATAAACGAGGGAGCCGAGCGATTCGGGAGTCAATGCGTCGTATTGAGTGTGGATGTGAAGCGGAGAGAGGGCGGCTCGGGGTGGGAAGTGTATTTGAATGGCGGGCGATTGAATACGGAGATGGATGCCGTCGAATGGCTCGTCGAGGGGGGGAAGCGGGGGGCGGGGGAGTACGTTTTGAATAGTATGGACTCCGACGGGATGGAGAGCGGGTACGACCTCGAACTCATCTCCGAGGTCGCGGGGAGGACGAATTTGCCGATCATCGCTTCGGGCGGGGCGGGTCATCCCGACCATATGGTCGCGGCGGTGGAGGCGGGGGGGAGCGCGGTGCTCGCGGCGAGCATCTTCCATTTCGGGGAATATACGGTTCGTGAAGTGAAGGAGCATATGTCGAAGGCGGGGGTTCCGATACGATGACGACGAGCGCGACCGAAAAGATAAAGTTCGACGAAAACGGCCTGGTTCCGGTCGTCGCACAGGATAAAGATACTGGCGATGTCCTCACCCTCGCATACGCGAACGAGGAGGCCGTCGAGAAAACCCTCGAAACGGGGGAGGCCCACTTTTATTCGCGCTCCCGAAAGGAACTGTGGCGGAAGGGCGCGACGAGCGGGAACACGCAGAAAGTTCTCGAAGTCCGGCTCGACTGCGACGGGGATGCGGTTCTTTATCGAGTCGAGCCGCATGGCCCGGCGTGCCATACCGGGGAGAGGACGTGCTTTTTCACGACGCTCGCCGGGGATGGCGTCGGGGTCGCGGCGAGCGACGAGCATCCCGGTTTCGGGGTGATGGTCGAGCGGCTCGCGGGGGTCATCGCCGAGCGGCATCGGGACATGCCGGAGGGATCGTATACGGCTTCGCTCTTCGAGCGCGGGACGGGGCGGCTCGCTCAGAAAGTGGGGGAGGAGGCCGTCGAGGTCGTCATCGCCGCGCTCACCGACGACCGGATCGCCGAAGAAAGCGCCGACCTCGTATACCATCTCCTCGTTCTTCTCGAGGATCGGGGGGTCGGTGTCGAGGATGTCGCGAAGGTTCTCAGTGACCGCCACGGATAAAACAAACCTCACGCCGTCGCTCGCCGAGGCTCGTTCCCTCGCCCGCGCGCACGACATCGTGCCGTTGTATGCGGAGTTTATCGGCGACCTCGAAACCCCGATCTCCGCCGTCCTCAAATTCGCGGACGAGGACAATGTTTTCCTCCTCGAAAGCGCGGAGGCCGCCGAACGCTTCGGTCGGTATTCGTTCCTCGGCTTCGATCCGAAACGGACGCTCTCGTACCGGGACGGCGTATACACCGTCGTGGACGCGGACGGAGTTCGGGAGGTTCCGGCGAGCGACCCGTTCCGAGGGCTGGCGGAGATCATGGGCAAAAAAACCGTCGCCCCACTCCCGAACCTCCCCGCCTTCGTCGGCGGCGCGGTCGGGTATTTCTCGTATGACGCGGTGCGGTATCTCGAAAATCTCCCCGACGCTCCGCCGGACGACCTCGACGTTCCCGAGGCGCATTTCGTCGTCACGGACACGCTCGTCGTTTTTGACCACCTTCGCCACAAGGTTCTCGTCGTCTCCCTCGTGGACGCATCGAATTTGCGCGATGTCGAAGGCGAGGGTTTCTCGGCGGCGTACCGACGTGCCGCCGATGACATCCGGCGCGTCTCCGAGAGGCTCGCGGCGCCGCTTCCGGGGCGGCTCCTTCCCGACGGGAACGGAGGTTCCCCCGACGTTTCCTCGAACCTTTCACGCGAGAAATACGAGGAGTCGGTGGAGCGGGCGAAGGAGTATATTCGGGCGGGGGATGCGTTTCAGATCGTGCCTTCGCAGCGGTTCTCGGCGGAGGTCGGGAACCTCGATCCGCTCCTTCTTTATCGTGGGCTTCGGACGGTGAATCCCTCACCGTATATGACGTATCTCAAGCTCGGGGGGTTCTCGCTCGTCGGGGCTTCGCCGGAGCCGCTCGTGCGCGTCGAAGGCCGCCGGGTGATGACTCGTCCGGTGGCCGGGACGCGGTGGCGGGGGGCGACATCGGAGGAGGATGCCGTTCTCGCGGAGGAGCTTCTCGCGGATGAGAAGGAACGCGCCGAGCATGTGATGCTTGTGGATCTCGGTCGGAACGATCTCGGTCGGGTGAGTGAGATCGGCTCGGTGGAGCTTGCGAATTTCATGGAGATCGAACGCTATTCGCACGTCATGCACATCGTCTCGACGGTGGAGGGGAATCTGCGGAGCGACCTCACCGCCCTCGACGCGCTCGCCGCCGCGTTTCCGGCGGGGACGGTATCGGGGGCGCCGAAGGTACGGGCGATGGAGATCATAGACGAGATCGAACCGACGAGGCGCGGCCCATACGCCGGGGCGATGGGATATTACGGCGTGGACGGTCGCCTCGACACGTGCATCACACTCCGAACCGCGCTCGTCAAAGAAGGAGTCGTCCATTTCCAGGCGGGGGGCGGTGTCGTCGCGGACTCCGTGCCGAAGCTCGAGTATGAGGAGAGCCGGAACAAGGCGCGGGCGATGGAGCGGGCGTTGGAAGTATCCCGGAGTCGGGGGATGTGGCTTTGAACTGCTTCGGGCATCAGCTTTTTGCCACCTTCGACGAAAGGTCGTTCCGGGCGGTGAAGCCTTTATGTGGCGGGAACTTCGCCGTGCTTCCGGCCGACGCGGAATGAAGGTTCGGGCTTCAGCGTGTCTGGTAAAGTTGCTTTATGAGGCCGACGAAGGTGCCAAACATAGGAGAGGTCATCCGGAATGCCGTCGCGTTCGATTCCAAGAATTCACGCGAAGAAATGATGAACGCCGACTCGCTGCCGGAGTCCGTCGAAAAACTATTCGAGATGCTTCATGGGCGAGAGGTGGATTATTTGCTCGTCGGCGGGGTCGCGATGCTCGGGTATGTCGAGGGACGGAACACGGAGGACATAGACGTGATCCTCGCCGCCTCCGATCTCGAAAAACTGCCCGAGATTGTAGTGGAAAGCCGCGACTCAGATTTCGCAAGGGGAGCGTTCGAATGTCTTCGAGTGGATATGCTTCTCACCGACAACCCCCTTTTCGAGGAAGTCGGGATAAGATACGCCACGACCGTGCAATTCGCCGAGCGCGAAATTCCGTGCGCGACGACGATCGGTCTCTTGCTCCTCAAACTTTATGCGCTCCCTTCGCTGTATCGGCAAGGAAACTTCGCGAGGGTCGGGCTTTATGAGAACGACGTTGCGACTTTGATTCAGGCTTATGACCTTGACCTCGAACCGATCCTCGGGAGGCTCTCGCGCCACCTCGGAGCGGACGATCTCGCCGCCGTGCGCGACATCGCCTCCGAAATCCTGGGCCGGATCGAGCGTTTCCGAAGAGGGCAAAGTGGAGGCGGAGAAGACCGGAGAGATTCATAGCCCGTCCGAAACCGTGAGACGCGCTTTCGCGCGCACCCATGATCGGCGATGGCATCCTCCATCCGCAGCACCATAGCCGCCACTACGCCGACGCAAGCCAAACCGCCACCCGGAGCGGAGCGGGCCGGATACCCGATCCCGCGCCGACCCTCGAATCTCGGCGACATCTTCGCCGTCCACGCCCGCCATCTCGAAAAGCAGACGATCTCCAAAAACGCCCCTCGCCTCACCACGCACCCGGCAAACGTGATAACATCCACACGGATGGTATATGGATGCCAAAAGGAGGTTGAAAAATGGCGACGAGTGATTTGGAGAAGATCACGATAAACATGGCTCCGGTGGACTTGGGGAAGGTGGATCTTTTGGTGCGGGAGGGTTTTTATCAAAACCGCACTGATTTCATCCGGACGGCGATCCGGAACCAGATATCCACTCACGCCGAGACGGTGAGGGAGACTGTCTCCCGCAAAGAACTGGTATACGGCCTCCAGCATTACGCCCGCCGTGACCTCGAAGCCGTGCGAGCGGCGGGTGAGATGCTGGAAATCAAAGTAGTGGGTCTGGCGAGCATCGCCGACGACGTGGAGCCGGAACTGGCATTGGCGACCATCGGATCCATCGTCGTGCTCGGAGCTTTCCGGGCGCGTCCCGAGATGAAGGCGGCTTTGGCGGATCGAACCCGGTCATCGTAAATCAACGAGAGAGGCGGAGATATTTATGAATAGCGATATGCAGCGCGGCATGGCGGAGGCGACTCGCCTCACGCGAGAAGGGCGACTCGCCGAGGCGACCGCCCTCATCCAGCGCACGCTCGGAGGGGGCTTCCCGCCGACCTCGCCGGAGAGTTCCGATGATGTGATCGAAACGACCTCCCGCATCGTGGATGAGACTTCGCAATCCGAGGCATCAAAGTCCGAGGCTTCGCAGTCCGAAGCCCGGCGGCCCGAGGCTCCTTCGCGTCAGGCGACGCATAATCTTCGGCCCGCCCCGGCGCCGAAGCGCCGCCACCGGGGAGTGCCGCGTATGCCGGGCGATGTTCCCGGAGCGACAGAAAATCCTACCGATTCCGAGGTGGGGCGGTTCATCGAGAGGTCGTACTCGAACCGGGCGGGGACGCGCGCTTATAAGCTGTATGTTCCGAGTGGCTACGTGGGGCAGGAAGTATCGCTCGTGGTCATGCTTCATGGATGCACGCAGGATCCGGACGACTTCGCGGCGGGGACTGGCATGAACGCGCTCGCCGAGGAGCATACTTTTCTCGTCGCGTATCCCGCTCAGTCTCGTGGCGCGAACATGCAGGGTTGCTGGAACTGGTTCGATGCGGGCGATCAGCGACGTGGGATGGGGGAGCCGTCCATCATCGCGGGTATCGCGTGCGAGGTCATCGGCGAATACAACGTGGAGCCGGGCCGGGTTTATGTTGCCGGGATGTCGGCGGGCGGGGCGATGGCGGCGATCATGGGCGCGGCGTACCCCGACCTCTTCGCCGCCGTCGGCGTCCATTCCGGCCTCGCCCCCGGCGCCGCCTGCGATCTCGCCTCCGCTTTCTCCGCGATGCAAGGCGGAGGGAAAAGCTCCGCGGGGCGGGTCGCCGAAGGAGCCGCCCGTACCGTGCCGGTGATCACGTTCCACGGCGACCGCGACACGACCGTCCATCCCCGAAACGCCGATCAAATCCTCGCGCACTTCCGGGGCGCCGACGAGTCCGCCTCTCCGGTGAAGGTTCGGCAGGGACAGGCGTCCGGTGGATACGCATACGTCCGCGCCACCCGCCACGACGAAGAAGGCCGGGCCGTCATGGAGCAATGGACCGTTCGGGGACTCGGGCACGCCTGGTCGGGGGGGAGCCGCTCCGGCTCGCACACCGACGCCAAAGGCTCCGACGCCTCGGCGGAGATGGTGAGGTTTTTCCGAAGTCAAGAGACGGGCGGACACTCGGGCGGCTGACGGCGGGCAAGAGTTCCATCGTCGGCGGGTTCGTGGGTCGGGAGGTCGCTTCGCTCCAATTCATGAGATCGCGGGTCGCATTTCCCGACATCACGAAGCGGAGCGATCTCCCGATTTCACGACCTCACAGCGGATTGCACAAGCGCTGAGCGCAACCCGCGCACGCGCTTCTCAGCCCGTTTCTCTCTA
>JACDAJ010000179.1 GCA_013695475.1 Rubrobacter sp.
GGCGCAGTTTTCGGAAAGGCGCTCTCTCTCGCTTTACGCGGCGAGGCCGCGGAGGGCGACGAGGATGAGGGCTATGGGGACGAAGCCCGTCAGCGCGGTTATGAGGGTCGTCATGAAGGCGCTCCGATATATGACGTGCACGCCGACACCCATCACGATCATGAGCGAAAACGTCACGGCGAAGGCTCCGATGATGGGCATGGGGGCGAGGAACATCGCGCCGTATGCGTACGCCGACATGCGGAAAATTCGCCGAAAGTCGCCATCGCCGCCGATGAACGTCCGGATCGCGACGAGGTACACGGTCGCCATTATCGCGACGAGCGCGGGCGAGAGGACCGCGAATCCGACGGCGGCCAGCGGCGAAAGCCCGAAGGACACGCCCTGTGAAATATTCACCTCGCTCCCGAAGAAAAAGGCGAGGATCGGAGCGGTTATGAGGCTCAAAATGCCGCCCGCCACCCCGACGAGGAACGCGAAGATGGCGGGTTCGCGCATCGGCCCGTCCGTCTCGAAGTTCGTGAAGAAACGCCTCGGGGAAAAGACGACCGCCCGAAGCACGGAAAAGAAGCTCGCGAGCGGGTTCGAAAGGTCGAACTCGGGGGAGGGGACTTCGGACGTTTTCGATGGCGCGGGTGTTTTGGATGTTTCGGTTTTCTTGGATTTGTTGGATTTTCTCTTCGAGTTTTTCGGCATGGTGGGGAGTATATACAACGGAAAGCCCGCGTCCTGTAAAAACGATCTTGCGAAATGCGGGGCTGGAACATAGACTTACAAATCCATCAGGCACATCGGCGGTGGAGGGTTTCGTGCAAATTTTCTATCTTCATTCGACGGCCTCGCCGGATGCGGCGATCGGCTTCGTTTCCATAGCCGCCCGCTCCGCGCTCATACTTCCGCTCGCGGTCGCCGGGTTCCTCGCGATCCTCGCGGCCTCGTACCTCGCGGTGCGGCGCGGCCTGAACAGATCGGCGTACAAGCTGCGAAACCTCTCGCCGGAGAAGATAGCCGCGCACCACAACGAGGATCAAAATCCGTCGGTGGAGCAAATATCCGCCTCGATCATCGAGCGCGCGACGCATATAAAACGCGCCCTCGACGAGGAGCCGTCGGAGATAGAAACAGAGATGTGCGCCCTCGGCTACCGCAAGTGTGCGAACGACATGATCACATTGACCCACCTCGTGAACGAGGAGATGCCGGGATCCCCCCTTCTCCGCCGCTGGCGCCTGAAACGCTGCCGCAAAGGAGCCATCGAGTCCCTCTCCGCCGTCCGCGAAAGCCTCCCGCCCGGCATCCTCAAAGCGACGCGGCAGGAGCAATGACCGGGAGCCGAGTCGCTCTCGGACAACCCGAACGGGGCTTCATCGGCGGAGGTTCCGACGCTCGCTTTCCCCGGCCCCCCGAAATTAAACGGGGATGATCCTCTTCACTTCCGGGACTTCGCGGCGGATCAAACTCTCTATGGCGTAGGCGAAGTCGAGCTGCGAGAGCGGGCATCCCTGGCACGCCCCGAGCATCTCGATGCTCACAAAACCTTCCGCATCGTCGCACTCGACGATGCGGGCGTCGCCGCCGTCGGCCTTCATCGCCGGACGCACCTTGTCGAGGCTTTCCTGTACCCGGCTGCGTAAATCTCTCATCTCACTCATCGCCCCGATTATATCTCGCTTCGCTTTGCTCGCTTCGCGCTTGCCGCATTTCAGCCTGTCGGCTTTTTCGGCTGAAAGCCCGGCTCTTTCCATAGTACGATGACACCGACGACGAACTTTCATGCGCGGAAAGGGACGGACATGACCCGAAACGACCTTCGAGACCTCCTCATCATCGGCGCGCCGGAGGACGACGCGGCGGCGTACCATCTCTCCGGCTTCCTCGCCCCGGACGCGGTCATATGCGCCCGCGTGAACGGAAAGAGATACCTCGCCGTCTCCTCCCTCGAATACGGGAGGGCAAAAAAGCAAGCCGATGTGGACGAGCTTCTCTCCTTCGACGAGCTTGGTTTGAGGGCGCTCGCGCGAGAGCTTGGGGGCGAGGGGAGCGCGCTCGCCGCCGCCGCCTCGGACATGCTCAAAAAGCTCGGCTCGACATCGGTGTCCGTCCCGAACGGCCTCGGGGTCGCCCACGCCGACGAGCTTCGGAAGCGCGGCGTCGAGGTGAAGCCCGACGGAAGGCT
>JACDAJ010000208.1 GCA_013695475.1 Rubrobacter sp.
AGCTTGAGCTGGCGGCTGTGGTTTCTTCCCGGCATTCGAACCTCTCCTTCCTCTGACCGCAAGTCTGCGGTCTTTCCGTGGAGAAGTTGACCTCGGACGTGGTCCGGTGAAATGGGGGCACCTCAGAAGCTGACAAGCGAAGCGTGCCAACCGCGAAGCAGAGCGAAGCGCGTGCGCGGCCGAAGGCGAAGCCGCTAAAACAATCCGAGATACCCGCTCCACATCCACGGTCCGATGAAGAGCGCGGCGAGTCCGCCGAGGGACATGAAAGTTCCGAACGGGATGTGGGTCCGGCGCCCGATCCTCCCCGCCGCCATGAGAACACCGCTCACAGTCGCCCCCGCGAGCGCGCCGAGGAACACGGCGAGAAAAGCATACGGCCCGAGGAAGCACCCGAGCATCCCCGCCATCTTCACATCCCCCATCCCCATCCCGCCCGGATAAAAGAGCGCGATCGCGAAAAGCCCCCCCGCCGCGGCGAGCGCACTCGCCGGATACACCCACCACCACTCCGGCCTCGCGACGACCGAAAGCACGAGTCCACAGGCGGCGGCCGGCCCGACGATGGCGTTCGGAAGAAGGCGGTGCTCGAGATCCGTCATCGCGAGCGAGACGAGCGCGACCACAAGGACGACCGCGACGGCGAGTTCGAAGCTCAGTCCGAAACGATACGCGGCGAGCGCGAGAAGCGCCCCCGTCGCCGCCTCGACGAGCGGATACCGGACGGGTATGCGAACCCCGCAATTCCGGCACTTTCCGCGGAGGACGAGGTACGAAAGCACCGGCACATTGTCGAACGGGGAGATGGACGCGCCGCACTTCGGGCATTTCGACCCCGGCCACGCGACCGACTCGCCGAGTGGAACCCGGTGTATGACGACGTTCAAAAAGCTCCCGATGACGAGTCCGAAAAGTCCGGCGACGAACGTCAGCAAACCCGAGCCTCCACGCCGGAGGAGCCGAGTAAAGACGAAAACCCCGCCTCGCAAACGCGCCCCTCGAAGGTTCGCGGCATCCCTCCGCTCATGCGGAATACCCGGCGCGACGCGAATGTGGGCGCATATCCACCATCCCGGACAAGCGTACCCGCGCGCACTCCGGCGGTCAAACCGGGAGAGGCGCGCATCGGCGCGCCGCGAAAGGCGACGGAAGCCCGCGCCCCGGCGCCGAAGCCGAGTCGCTCCCGAGCCGCGGCGAACTCGACTCCGGCACGGGCCTCCTTTCGGAAACCGCCACGCGCTTTGCGAATCGGAGGTTTCCGCCGCCGGAAACCGGGAAACACTTCGCGGCGAATGCCCCGCCCCTTCCTCGAACCCGGCACACCGTTCGTCGGAAGGCGGCACGTCGAGGAAGTCATATGGAATCCGGGTGGACGCCGCGTCCGTCATCCGGTTCTTCGCCGCTTCCATTCGGCGCGTCGAGAGACTCGTACGGAATTCGGGTGGACGCTTCGCGTTTTCGGGGCGCGGCCCGGACGGCTCCGTGGGGGCGTGGGCATCCCGCCCACGATATGGGTGCCGCTTCATACGGGCGAGACGCCCGCATCCCCACGCCATCGTCGCGTCTCTGCGATCATTCGGGGCATCGGGCGCGGAACTGTTTTTAGCCGGATTTCGTATCACGGCGAAGTTCATGAAACATCCCCCTTCTCGCCGATGGAGGGCGTGGAGGTCGCTCCCGGCCTCTCGGAGCATGCCCTCCGGGGGATCGTCGCTCTTTTCGCGAGGGTGTCGCGGAAAAACCGCGAAAACCTCGAAGGTAGCGAATCGCGGAAGCGCGAATCGGAAAACTCGATCCGCGATCCGCGCTCTTTCAGACTCCCGACTATGACAGCGACGGAATCTTTCGCCCGGATTCCGCACGAGAGATTCCCGGCGGAGAGCACGATCCGCGAAGAGCATCTTTTCCTGAAACCCGGAATGCGGAAGCCTCGGTATGTCCGCGTTCCGATGTCGGCGCCGCGACTCGAAACCCCCGCCGAATTCCGTATACCATACCCGCCATGACGAACGAAACTCGAAACTCCCCGGCAGACGATCCCCGCCCGAACCCCTTCACCGTGGACGACATGCTCGCCCTCCCCCGCCTCTCGAGCCTCGCCCTCTCCCCCGGCGGAGAAAGGCTCGTCGTCTCGGCGGCACGCGAGGCGGACGGCGGCAAAAAGCTCGCCACAGCCATATACGAACTCGACAAAGACGGCGAGAAGCCCCCGCGCCGCCTCACCCGCTCGAGACCCGGCGAGTCGGGCGCGAAGTTCGCCCCCGACGGCGGCCTGATTTTCACCTCGAAGCGCCCGAACCCGGACGGAGAAAAGGCAGACGAGGAGGACGAGAAGCCGTCTTTGTGGCTCCTCCCGAACGAAGGCGGCGAGGCGCGGCCGCTCATAGCCCCGTCCGGCGGAGTCGCCTCGTTCGCGGTGGCGCGGGAGGCGGGGGCCATCGTGTTCTCGGCGGGGATGGCTCCGGGTGCGGAGAGCGGCGAGGACGATGCGAAGTTCGAGAAGGCTCGGGAGGACGCCGGGGTTTCGGCCCAGCTTTTCGAGGGGTACCCGATCCGTTTCTGGGATCACTTCCTCGGCCCGCGCGAACCCCGCCTCCATTTCGTCGCTGAAACGCCCGAAGGCGAAGGGATAATGGACGGCGCGAAAGACCTCACCCCCGAGCCGGGCCGCTCCCTCGACCTCTCCTCCTTCGACATCTCGCCCGACGGCGCGACGGTCGTATCGAGCCGATGGAACGACACCGAAGCCCCGACCGAACGCCGCCTCATCCTCATCGCCATAGACACCGAAACCGGAAAAGAGCGCATCCTCGCCGACGACCCCGACGCATGGTACTCATCCCCGGCGATTTCTCCGGACGGGAAACTCGCCGCCGCCATCCGGGAGGAGAAATCCACGCCGGAAGGGCCGGGCGACCACACGCTCGTACTCTTCGACCTCGAAAGTGGAAAGGGCGGAGGCGAAGCGGGCGGAGGCGAAGCGGGCGGAGGCGGGCGCGACCTCCTTCCCGGCTTCGACATGTGGCCGTCGGGGGCGGTGTGGGGCGACTCGAAGACGCTCTTCTTCACCGCCGACGCGGAAGGCCACTCCCCCGCCTTCCGCCTCGATGTCGTCGAAAGCGGGAACGTCGTCCGGCTGAGCGGGGAGGGCGCGTACTCCGACCTTTGCCCCGCCCCGGACGGCGAGACTGTTTTCGCGCTCCGCTCGAAGGTTTCCGAGCCGCCTCGTCCGGTCGCACTTGACGCGCGCGCCGAAAGGCGATCGCCGAGGCTCATCCCGACCTTCGAGGGGACGCCCGACCTCCCGGCGAAGGTCGAGCGGGTCGTCGCGGAGGCGGGGGATGGAAGCTCCGTCCCGGCGTGGCTCCTCGTTCCGCCGGGGGCTTCGAAGGACGAACCCGCGCCGCTCGCGGTGTTCATCCACGGCGGGCCGCTCAACTCGTGGAACTCGTGGCATTGGCGATGGAACCCGCACGTCTTCGTGAACGAAGGGTGGGCCGTCCTCCTCCCCGACCCGGCGCTTTCGACCGGGTACGGGATGGACGCCATCCGGCGCGGGTGGGGGCGGTGGGGCGACGTCGTATACGGCGATGTGATGGACGCCGTGTACGGAGCGGAGGGGCGCGAGGAAATTGACGGCTCCCGCGCCGTCGTGATGGGCGGCTCGTTCGGGGGGTATATGGCGAATTGGGTCATCGGGAAGACCGACCGTTTCCGGGCGGCCATCACCCAAGCGAGCCTGTGGAACCTCGAGAACTTCCACGGAACCACCGACCTCGGGGCGTGGTGGGAGAGGGAGTTCGGCGACCCGTACAAAGACTTGACGCGGTATCGGAAGCAAAGTCCGCACTCGAACGTCGCGGGCATAAAGACACCGACGCTCGTCATCCACGGCGAGATGGATTTCCGGGTGCCGATCAGCGAGGCTCTCACGCTGTGGACGGACTTGAAAAGGCACGGCGTACCCGCGAAGTTCCTTTATTTCCCGGACGAGAACCATTGGGTGGTAAAGCCGAACAACTCGCGGCTGTGGTACGAGACCGTCCTCGGATTCATGGAGCATCACGCACGGGGCGGCGCGTGGGAAAAGCCGGAGCTTTTATGACGCGAGGTTCGGGAAGATGGCTCGCATCGTTCGTCGGAGGTGGAATCGCTTCACTTCGTTTCGGTGGGATTCTTCGAGAACGGCACGAAGCGGCTCACGTATCCGCCTCGCGTCGGATTCTTCACCCGGAGCCGCCGATATAGATGGCCGAGTTCCTTTTCAACGCATTAATAACGCTCCTCGTCGTCGTTGACCCGCCGGGCCTCGCCCCGATCTTCGCCGCTTTGACGCGCGGATACTCGGAGAAAAGGAAGCGCGAGACAGCGATACGAGGAGTCCTCGTCGGGGCGGGGATACTCCTCGTCTTCGCGCTCATCGGGGACGTGCTTCTCGGGGCTTTGGGGATCAGCCTCGACGCGTTCCGGATAGCGGGGGGCATACTCCTTTTCATCCTCGCCCTCGACATGGTTTTCGCGAGTCCGCGGGGCGTGAGGTCGCGTACCATCAGCGAACAGGAAGAGGACGATTTCAGCCAGGACGTCACGGTCTTCCCGCTCGCGATACCGCTTCTCGCCGGGCCGGGAGCGATTGCGACCGTGCTTCTTTTCACCGGGGGGCGGGAGCCGTTCGAGATCGCCGCGTTCATCGGCGTGCTTCTCTTCGTGCTTTCGCTCACCCTCGCGTCGCTCCTCCTCGCCCCGAAGATAATGTCCCTCATGGGTGAGACGGGCGCGAGCGTCCTCTCTCGCGTCCTCGGCGTGGTCATAGCCGCCCTCGCCGTCCAATTCGTCCTCGACGGCGTGATGGGAAGTATGGCGTGAGGCGCGATTCGCTTCGCGGACGGCGGAGCGACCCGGCGAAGAACACGGCTTCCGGGAAGTGAATGTCCGGACTGCGAGTGAAGGACTCCCTCTCGACCCGCCTCCGGAACACCGATGCTTCCCCGAAACACGGCCTCGCCACGCGCTGTTTTTAGCTGAAATGTCGACGCGCGAAGCGGAGCGCGTGCGCGGCGGAGCCGCTATATACTCTCGACCATGAAGAGTGAAAATTCATCCATTGGCCCCATCGTCATCGTCGGTGGCTTCGTGTCGTGGCCGAGGAGGTACAAGGAACTCGCGGAGACTTTGCGCGGGCTTTCGGGCTCCGAGGTGCATATCGTCCCGATCACACCCCTCGACTGGCTCCTCGGCTTCGTCCGAGGCCACGGACAACTCGTGTTCGAGATCGCGACGACGGTGGATAAAGCCCTCCTCGAAAGCGACTCGAAGAAGGCGGTCATCGTCGGCCACTCGTCGGGCGGGGTGGCGAGCCGCGCATACCTCGGCGGCGACGCGCCATACGGCGGACGCCGGTACTCCGGCCACCGCCGGGTGTCGCACCTCATCACGCTCGGCTCGCCGCACTTCGTGAAGGACAAATGGCCGTTCTCGCTCCTCAACGAGGCGAACGAGCTTTTCCCCGGCGCCCTCCACAAAGACTCCGGAATCCGATACATCTCGGTGGCCGGGGCCGCCGCCGACGGCCAGAAAAACCCGAAGTTCCGGAGAGCATACGAGAAGATGGTCGAGGACGGAAACGCTCGGGGAGACGGTGCCGTCACGGTCTCATCGGCTCTTTTGCCAGACTCCGAACACCTCGTCTTCGACGACCTTTTCCACGATGAGAAAGGCGGACGATGGTACGGAGACCGCGAAGCCGTCGAGCGGTGGTGGCCGGAGGAGCTTCGCCTCGACGAGCGCCGGAACGAACGCCGAGACGATAGAATCACCGGATGAACTCAACCCCGAACAACGACCCGAACAACGAAACCGGAAGCCCCGGAAACAGGGGCTGGGAAACCCTCGGAGGCGACCCCGACTCCCTCAAAGCCGCGATGCGCCATTTCCCGTCCGGCGTCACCATAATAACGAGCGGCTCCGGTGAAAACGCCGAGGGCATGACGGCGAACGCCATCCTCTCCGTGTCGCTCGAACCCCCGCTCATGCTCGCGAGCGTCCACAAAGACGCCCGCCTGAACACCCGCATAAAGGAAGAGAAACGCTTCGCCATAAGCATCCTCGCCGAGGATCAAGAAGGACACTCCCGCCTCTTCTCCTCCCCCGAAAGATCGAGCGGCCTCCACGCCACCCACTCCCTCGGCCACGACCGGGGCGAGAAGGAGGCGCCCCTCGCCTCGGGAGCCATAGCCGCCATCGAATGCGAACTCTCGGCCACGTACCCCGGCGGAGACCACGATTTGTTCCTGGGCCGCGTCACCAACGTCCACCTCGGAGACACACGCAAAAACCCCCTCGTTTACCACGAGGGCGAATACCCGAAACTCAAAAAAGGCGACTCCCACGATGAGAACCGAGCCTTCATGGACTCCCCCCGCGGCTACGACGCCCGCCTCCAAAACTTCCAGAGACGCAAACGAAAGTGAACGTTCGATTCAAGGTTACCGTGAACATGAAGTCAAGGCACACGCCGAAGAGTCGGCGGCGCACACATTGAACCGGGGGTGAGGGCGGGTCATGTTCGAGAAGAAATTGCTGCAAATAGCGCATCCAAGGCCGACGGACGATGAAGGTCTCGTTTTGCTCGAAGGTGCGGAGGAGGGTGAAATGATCTTCTCCGGGAAGGCTGTCTCTCTGGTTTCGGGTGAGAAGTATCCGGTGAAGAGCGGATACCTCGACCTTCTCGGGCGGAGGTCGGGGGCGGACAACATCGCCAATTTGACGAACTTCCTGCCGGGGGCGGGGCGGGGGTACGAGCCGCTGTGGCGTGTGAGGTCGCTCGACATCCTCACGGGCGAGGAGTTCTCGAACGAGCGGGAAGTGGAGATAATGGCCGGGCTTTCGGGGGTCGAGAAGGGCGGAGTTTTCCTCGACCTCGGATGTTCGGCGGGGCTTTACACGCGGAGCTTGGCGAAGGTTCTCGGCGGCGAGGGAAGCGTCGTCGGCATAGACATCTCGCCCTCGATGCTCCGCGAGGCCGCGAGGAGGGCGAAGCGTTTCGGGGCTTCGTCCTCGAGTCTCCCCTCCTTCGCCCGCGCCGACGCGGAGAACCTTCCGTTCGCCGACGAGAGCATGGATGGCGCGTTGTGCGGAGGCTCACTCAACGAGTTCGGGGACCCGGGCCGCGTTCTCCGGGAGACGCGCCGGGTTCTTCGTTCGGAGGGCCGGATCGCGATAATGGGCATTCTCCGGGCGAGGACGAAGAACGGCCTCCGTTTGCAAAAACTCCTTTCCATGGGCGGCGTGAGGTTCTTCGAGGAGGACGAGATCCGGAGCATGCTCGCTCGCTCCGGGTTCGACTCCGACGTATTTCGGACGTTCGGCTCCGTGTTCTTCGCGGGGGCGGCGAGTCGTTAGTGGGAGGCCGTGATCTCGTTCCTCGTGACTCTGGCGCGGTTCTTCAATACGATACGGGCCTCTCTCAAAGAGCCGGAGTTTCAGGCTCTCTCGTTTCTGGTGGCCGTGACGCTCCTCTCGGGGACGCTTTTCTACCGGAGCGTCGAGGGATGGGGGATCCTCGACTCGCTATATTTCAGCGTCATAACCCTGACCACGATCGGCTACGGCGACCTCGCCCCCGCGACAAACGTCGGCAAAATCTTCACCATCGTTTACGTGTTCGTCGGAGTCGGGCTGATCGCCGCATTCATCGGGAAGATCGCCTCCCGCTCCATCGAGGCCCGAGCCTCCCGAACAAACCACCGCCCGGCCTCGCCCCGAGGCGAACTCCCCGCCTCCCCCGCCAAAGACCCGGACAGGGAAGGCGAAGAGACGATGCGAGAGGACGACGATACGGAAGAGTCGCGCGCCGATAAAAACTCCCTTTGACGAAATCCGGCGGGAGTCACAGATTCTCGACCTCCTCCGGCGTCGGACACCCTCCCTGCGCCCCCTCCTTCGTGACCGCGACCGCCCCGGCCCGGACGGCGTATGAGACGGCGTCGGGGAGAGCGTCGCCCTTCGACAACCTCGCCGCCAAAGCGCCGACGAACGTGTCCCCCGCCCCGGTCGTGTCCACGACCTCGACCTTCGGCGCGGCGAAATGGCCGATCGAAACGAAGTCGGCTTCGCCGGACGCGAACACCGCCCCCGACGCGCCGACGGTGACGACGGCGGACTTCGGGCCGAGCGAGAGGAGCGAGGAGGCCGCTTCCTTCGCGCCCTCGACCTTCGCGCCGAGAAGGAATGCCGCCTCGTGCTCGTTGACGACGAGCGGATCGAGTTTTCCGAGGAGGGCGGGCGGAACCTCCCGCGACGGCGCGAGATTGAGAAGGACGCGCGTTCCGCCGGAGGCGGCGACCTCCACCGCCCTCTCGACGGTTTCGAGAGGTATCTCCATTTGCGCCACGAGGACGCGGGAGCCTCGTATGGTGTCGGCGACTCCGTCCACATCGTCCGGTGTGAGGCTCCGGTT
>JACDAJ010000217.1 GCA_013695475.1 Rubrobacter sp.
CCCGGAGAGGTATACGCGAGGCTCCTCGACGGCGAGGCCGGGGTTCGAGGCGTATCTTTGCCACGTCACGCCGCGCCACGTGAAGGTGAGGACGGCGGGCGGCTCCTCCCCCTCGTCGAGATGGACATGGACGTTCGGCTGGCCGAGAGTCCGCGAGAGCGAGTTCATCGTCCCGCAGTGGGACGACTCGTTGAAGAGGTCTATGCCGGAGCGGAGGCGGTTCGCTGGCTCGGCGAGCCGCTCCCTCGATTTGCGTTCTTCTTCGAGCTTGGCCCGCAATTCCTCGACCGTCGCTTCGAGGTCGGAAAGCCTCTCTTCCCGCTCTTCGAGGTCCCGTTCGAGTCCGGCCACCCGGCGCATCGCGTCGTCGAGGGCGCCCTCTTTCCGGGAGACGAGCGTGTCCGTCTCGAAAGCGAGCGTCTCCATCTCGTCGTCGCGGCGAGAGAGAAGATAGTCGCGGCGGGAGATCTCCGCCTCGCGCTGCCCGACCTCCCGCTCGAGACGCTCGATGCGCCGCTCATGCCCCTCCCGGCTCCGCCGCCAACCGCGAAGCTCCTCTTCCAAAGTGGCGACCTTCTCTTTCAAAGTGCCGCGCTCTCGCCGGAGAGCCTCGACTCGACCTTCCCCCGCCTCCCTCGCGGCACGCGCCTCGTCCGCTTCGAGTTGCTTCTCCGTCAGCTTCTCATAAAGCTCCCGGATGTGATTGTCCTTGATCCCAACCCGAGCCGAAAGCTCCCCGGCATTCGCCCCGAAGTTCTCGCCCGCCCCGGAACCTTCGCCCGCCTCCGAATTCCCATTGTTCACACCTGACTCGTCCATACGCCGCGCCTCTTCCCGGCTCTCCGAATTCCCATTTTTCGCACCCGACTCATCCATACGTCCTCACGCCCCCTTTTCCTTCTCTCCCCGAGGCCCGCCACCGGAAGATTCCCGATTCTCTTCATCGGAAGAAATTTCACCCTCCGACTTCGCCCCGTCCCCGTCTTCGGCGGAATCCACGGAACCTCCGCTCGAAGACTCGCCTTTCGCCTCCGCCTCGCCGGACTCCCCTTCCGCCCCGGACTCCGGCTCGCCTTTCGCTCCGGGCTGCTTTTCTTCCTTTGCCTCCGGCTTCGTTCCATCCTCTTTCGCGGATTCCCCGGCGTCCCCGCCCGAAGCCTCGCCTTTCGTCTCCGGCTTGCCTCCCGCCTCGGCTTGTTTTTCGTCCGTCTCCGAGCCTTCGGCGGACTCCCCGTCCGACGCGTCGCCCCCCGCCTTCGAACCCTCTCCCGACTCGCGGGCGGCCTTCCTTTCGGCTCGCCGCTTTTCCCTCTCCTCCGGCGAAGGCTTCTCGCCCTTCGGTTTCTCGGCTGCTTCGGAGTCTCCGCCATCTCCGCCGGAGTCGCCTTCCTTCGCGGCCTTCCGCTCAGCCCGGCGCTTCTCGCGATCCTCGGGCGAGGGCTTCTCGCCCTTCGGCTTCTCGGAGGCTTCGGAGGACTCCCCCGATTCTCCCGACTCGTCTTTTTTCGCGGCTTTGCCCTTCTTCGGCTTCTCGTCGCCTTCGTCCGCGACTTCTTCCTCCGGCTCTTTGGGGAGGCCGGTGATCTCGGTGATTTTCGCGAGAAGCTCGTCCGGATTCGGACGGTCGTCCATCCACGCCTCGACCACTTTGTTGTCCGTCCCTATGAGGAAGGTCGCCGCCCGAGCGTGGTCGCCGTTCTTTTTGTCCCTCTCCAAAAGCCCCCACGCCGGGGTGGCGACCTTCGCGTAGTCGTAGAGGATGTATGACTTCATCCCCGTCGCCTTCGCGAACTCGCGAGCGGCGGCGGATTCGACGACCCCGATGCCGACGACGTCGCCGAGCGCGAGGTTGATCTCATCCTCCTTCCCGGCGAGCTTCTTGAAATACGAGATGTCCTCCTCGTCCCCCTCGCCCCGGAAAAAGGCGACTATGACCGGCCCCGTCGCAGTCCGCATCCCGAGCCTGAGAACCCCTCCCTGCGCGCTCGGCAAATTGAACTCCGGAACCTCCGCCCCAACCTCCGGCACCTTCGCGTTCTTCGTGCGAGCCATACCCGGCCTCCTTGTGAATGAAAGAAATCGCCTCCCGCAAATTTTACAGGCAATGACACGCCTCCACCCGCCCCGCTTGCTATCCTCTCCGCCATGCGACTCCTCATGACCCACGGATACATGCTCACCGGCTCCGGAAGCAACGTATACGTCCAAAACCTCTCCCGCGCCCTCACCAAAGAAGGCCACACCGTCCATCTCCTCTGCCAGGAAACAATCCCCCCGGACCACGATTTCGTGGACGAATGGGCCGTCGTCTCCAAATCCGGCATCGAGAGAAAAGGTGAAAAGGAAAGCCCATATCCGGGGCGGTGCGTTCTCTATAAACCGGACATCGGCGACCTCCTCCCCGTATACGTATACGATGACTATCCGGGATGGCGAGTGAAAACTTTCCTCGACCTCTCCGATGACGAGTTCGAGTTTTACGTCGAACGAAACGCCGAGGCGATCCGAACGGTGATGGAGCATTCCGACATCGAGGCGGTCGTGACGAACCACTCGGTTCCGGGGCCTTTCATAGCCTGCCACGCCCTCGAAGGGACGGGCGCGCCTCTTTTGTCCATCGTCCACGGAAGCTGCCTCCAATATCTGGCCCGGAAAAGCGAACGGTATATGAGCGTCGCCCGCGAAGGTTTGTCCGGGGCGGAGAAAATAATCTCGCCCTCCCCCCACGGAGCGGGAACCATCGTCGAGGATTTCCCGGACATGGAAGGAAAAACCCTCGCCCTCTCCGGCGGCGTGGACACCGATCTTTTCAATCCGAACGCCCTCGACAAAGAGGCTCTTTCGTCGCTGCGAGGCGGGGACGG
>JACDAJ010000222.1 GCA_013695475.1 Rubrobacter sp.
TGCGATCTTGCACGGGATGAGGGGCTTAGAAGTCGAGATGTCCCCCCCGTCGTCCGCAGGATGGGTTACAGGGTCGAGCGACTGCCAGAGTACGGCAATGCCGAATTCGTCCACGCCGACAAGGTAGATGGTATGAGAAGGCCGATCCCCCGCGCAGTACCCTGTGAGGGTCTGCAAAGATAGACGGGGTCGCGTAGGCGTCCCAGAAAGAAGGATCGACCCATGGCCAATTCTAGCAAGGAGCGCACGACGATGACGGTCGGGCTGGATCTCGGCGACAAACACACCCACGTCTGCATCCTCGACACCGAGACGGGCGAGGTCATGGAGGAGGGGCGGCTCCGCACCACCCCAGAGGCGTTCGAGAGCCGTTTCGAGGGATCGGAGCGACTCACCATCGCCCTCGAGGTCGGAACCCACTCGCCGTGGGTGTCGAGACTGCTGGAAGGGTCGGGCCACGAAGTCGTCGTCGCCAATCCCAGGAAGACGCGCCTGATCTACTCAGGATCGCGCAAGACCGACAGGATAGACGCCGAGAAGCTCGCCCGCCTGCTCCGCTCGGACCCCGAGCTTCTGTATCCGGTTTCGCACCGGGGCGAGGAGTCGCAGGCGCATCCGGCCCTCATCCACTCGCGCGAGGCTCTGGTCCGCAGCCGGACGAGGCTTGTCAACCACGTCCGCGGCACGGTGAAGTCCTTCGGGTCTCGCCTTCCCTCGTGTTCGAGCGCCTCGTTTCACAAGAAAGCCCCCGGCCACATCCCGCCCGAGCTTCGGGAAGCCCTCGACGAGGTCATCGAGGCCATCGCCTCGCTCACTAAGAAGATCGAGTCCCACGACAAGAGGATCGAGGCGCTTTGCGGGGAGGACTACCCCGAGAGCGGGAGGCTGCGCCAAGTGCCAGGGGTCGGCCCCATCACGGCGCTCGCGTTCGTACTCACCCTCGAAGACCCCTCCCGCTTCAAAAAGAGCCGTTCGGTGGGGGCGTACCTCGGGCTCGCGCCCGCCACGGAGCAATCCGGCGACAGAGACCCCCAGAGGCGCATCACCAAAGAGGGCGGCGAGATGCTCAGGAGGCTTCTGGTCGGCTCGGCCAACTACATACTCGGCCCGTTCGGAGGCGACTCGGACCTCCGGCGCCACGGCGAGAAGATCGCCTCCCGCGGGGGCAAGAGCGCCAAAAAGCGGGCGTCGGTGGCGGTGGCGAGGAAGCTATCGGTGGTGCTTCATCGGCTGTGGGCAACGGGCGAGGAGTACGAACCGCTGAGAAACACCCACCGGAGCAAGGAGGAGGCTCGGCGAGAGGAGGTTCGGAAAGAGGAGGCGCTCGCCTGAGAGAACAGACGGGAGAGAGCCGCACGGATCGGAGTCGACGAAAGCGTTGAGCGAGAGAGGCCATCAAGAAGAGAGGCCGCGGGCGAGCGAGCCGAGAGGCGCCCGACCGTCGCGCGGGCGACTGCGCGGACTGCGATGGCCCCGTTTTATTGGGGAGGCCGTTCGTCAGATTGCAGCGCCCGCCTTCTGGACGGAGATCATCATGCACCGGGCCGCGGAAGAGGCGGCCCCACGAGAGTGCGAATGGAAGCGAGCGTCGAGGGCGCGCGTCGCGGAGGTTCTTCGAGGATGGTCATGGTTCACGCCACGTCGGCCTTGACAAAAGCGACCTTCTCATGGAAGGATGTCCGAGCCGGAGAGGAGCGCGAGCGCAGCCACTTGCCAATCTTCGTGATCCCTCGGCAGCCTCGCCGTCGCCTCTCCTTCGAGATGCTCGTAGACGGGTTCGGGGACTTCGATGATCCTCTCTTCCTTCGCGCGAACGGCCCTTCGGAGATACCGTTCGACCACGCCCTCCTCGGCGCGCCCCTGCGAGACCATGATCCCGAGCCGCCTTCGCAATTCGTATTCCGTCTCGTCCCACATCCGCGATGGGACGAAGAACTCGAGTTCGTCCGTCGAGAAGAGTTTTTGCCCCCGCTGGCGAAGCAATTCCCCGACGAGCGTGCTCGCGTCCACCGTGAGTAGCAAACCCGCTAACTTTCGCCCCGCCCAGACTTCGGGGCCAAAGCCTCCACCAATTCCTCCTCGCTCATGCCCGTGTCGCGCCGCAACTCTTCGAGGCTCTCAGAAAGCCCGCCGAGCGCCGCCCGAAGCTCCTCCCCGCCGCTCTTCCGCCTCACGGGCAAATAAACCCCCACGACCTCCCCGTGACGCTTCACCTCCAGCGGCTCCCCGCCGGAGAAATACTTCGAGGCGTGATCCCGAAACTCCCTGATCCCGACTTCCTTCATTCGACCCTCGCTGTTTGTGGCCACATTGTGGGTAGATTTTAGCGGATCGCTTCGCTCCGGCGAATAGTTGGTAGCGAATAGCGAGTAGTTTTTCTATTCGCTACCAACTATTCGCGCCCCCCTCGCCGCCTCTTTCTCCTCCCGCGTGAGGTGGAGATCATTGTGCCTCTCACTCCCGTCGGGGTTCTTCCCCCGATCTTTCCTCCAGTTTGTGGTGAAATTGCTTCGGAGGACGCCCGCCTCCACGAAGGGGCGGGCGCACGGCTATCGTATAATGTTTCGCGGAGGTGATCCGAGATGACGAGCAAGAAAACTTTAGAATTGAAACCAAGCAGCAAAGGCCGCAAAACCCCCGGAGAATTCGCCCGCCGGGCGCGAGAGATTCAAGACCGCTTCGTGGCCGAGGGTCGCGTCTTCTCCGACAGCGCGAAGACCATCCGCGCTGACCGCGACTCCCGGTGAGCGAAGCCCCGCGCCCGATCGTGGTGGACACCTCCGTGGCGGTGAAGTTTTATCTCCCCGAGGAATTCATGGAGGAAGCCCGGAGACTTCGCGACACCGTGGACGACGGCCTCGTAGAGATGATGGCCCCGAGCACCATCCACCCGGAATTCTGAAACGCCCTCTGGCAAAAGCGCCGCCGAAACGAACTCTCGCCCGAAGAAGCTCACAGGATATGGGACGAGTTCGCCGAAGACCCCGTCTCTCTTTACAAGCCCGAAGACCTCATGCCCCGCGCCGTCGAAATCGCCGACACCGGAATCATCATTTACGACGCCCTCTTCATCTCCCTCGCCGAAGCGACGCACACCATCGTGACTACCGCCGACGACCGCCTTCTCCGGGCATTGAAGGGAACGCCCTTCGCCGTCCTCGCCCGCCACATAAGCAATGTGGAAGACTTCGTTTCGAGCCGTTAGTTTTTAGCCGTTCGCCGCTTCCCTCGCCGCCTCTTTCTCCCCCCGCGTAAGGTGGAGATCGTTATGCAGTTCGGAACCGTCGGGGTTCGGTCGGCGGTTTTCACTCGTTCCGGATCGGCTCGATGACTTCTTCGAGGAATGCCCTCGCCGTGAGGATCACAACGCTTTCGAATCGTTTCAAACCGAGAACTCCTTTGTCTCCCGTGACGAGATATTCCGCCCCGCCGGAGAGCGCGGTGGCGAGAAGCGGATTGTCGTCCGGGTCGGGGGCGGCGTCCACTTCGGGAAGCTCTTCGAGAACCACCGCGCCGAGTCGTATGCCTCCGACCATCGCGTCCAGCTCACGGGGCTTCATGTATTTTTGGAGCCTCGGATATCGTCCGGCTCTTTCGAGTTCCCCAAGTTGCCACTCCGAGGTCACGAGTTCAAAGAGTCCATCCCGCCACGCCCGGTATACGAGGTCGGGGACGGAGCCGGAGCTTATGAGCGAGGAGAGGAGGAGATTAGTATCGAGAGCCGCCCGCACCGCGAGCCTCCGAGCGGCGGGCCTCCGCGACCGCCTCCGCCACGACCGCCTCGACCTCCTCCGGCGGATACGAGGCGTTTCGCTCCTTCACTTCCTCGACGCTCACGCGGAAGAGCTTCTCGCGCACCGCCTCCTCGACGAAGCCCGAGATGTCGCCCCGCCCCCCGCGCCCGGCGAGGTATGCCCGAAGCTCCCGATCCACCTCTTCATCCACCTTTATGTCCCATCGAGTCTCCATGAACGAAGTTTACCAACGTTCTCCGGTCGGACGGCTTCGCCGCCGTTCTTGGTTTTTAGTTTTTAGCCAAGAACCAAGAACCAATAACCCCCCTCGCCGCCTCTTTCTCCCCCCGAGTGAGAGGCGCATTATCCGGCGCGGGTTCTCGCGTGGGTGATGTCTTCGTCGCCGACGGGCCGCACGCCTTCCGCCATGACGGTGGACACCGCGAGTGTGCGCCCGCTGAGCGAGAAGAACTCGACCTCGTATCCCTTTCCGCCCTCGTATATGTGAACCACCGTTCCGGCGTCCCCGGCCACGAGGTTCTCCTCCGGCATGTCGCGGGTGAGCGCGACCCTCTCGAATTCGCGGATCACGTCCGCCGCCTTTCACCCGGATATGCCGTGACGAACCGGGTACTCTCGCTCCCTAATTCCTCGATCCACACGCTCCGAACCTCCGGGTTTCGCCCGTCCGGGCTTTCCAACGAACCTTCGACCACATATTTTACGCCGAACTCCGTCTCGACGGTTCGGGCCGCATCACCCCTCCCGGCGTGACCGAGCAAAGCCTTCCGAAGCACCCCGGCTTCCTCCACGGAGAACCCGACGACCTCGAAGAATCCCCCCTTCTCCGGCCCGCAACAAATACCCGAGCTTCGCCTCCTCGACGAACGCCCGCCCGGCATTCGGAAGCTTCACCCCCGCCGACTCCTCGCCGCCTCTTTCTCCCCCGAGTGAGATGGAGGTCATTATGCCTCTCACTCCCATCGGGATTCTTCCCACGGTCTTTCTTCCAGTTCATGGTGAATTTGCTTCGGAGGACGCCCGCCTCGTCCGGGTCGGTGTGGGGATCGAGGGCCGAGGAGCGCGACACCCATTCGCGCCCCTCGCCCGAGAGCTTCATCCTCGCGGCCTCGCCATCGTCAAGCTCGGCGGGCCACCGGTACCCGAGGAGCCTCGCCACCCCCACGTGGAGAGCCGTCCCCTCCGCCGCCCTCGCCGGGTGGCCGTGGAAGAGCCACTGCGTCGGGTCGTCCGAGTACGGCTCCGGCAGCCCGTCCGGGTACCGTTCCTCCGCCACCTTCCGCCAGCGTTCGAGGTCGAAGGGGACTTTCGCCATCATGCCAGCCGCGACATCCAGTTTTTGATTGCGTTTTCGGACGCCAACGTGAAACTCGGGTGAGGACATAAATGCGTATATGGGAGCGAGCCAACGTTTGTCATTTGGCACGATCGCGCTCGTATTGTTGCTAAAAAAGTTTCCCAAATACACGGAGCATGGCAAGTTTCGCATCTGTGAAAGCAAAATACCCGTTTTGCCCCACGCATCCGCACCTCGCACGCCAAATTCGGTTATGCCTTCTTTCTCGATTGAAGCGAGGCTCATGGCGATTTCATTTTTGCTTCGATATAAACCTGTTTCATCCGGCGTGGATTCCATAAGCACCCACTTCTCGTCAATGAAAGGAAGCTCCCAAAAAAAGCGGGTAACGCGATTTGTCTGGCCCGGCTTCGAACCGTAATTCACTGACGCATAGGATGACAAAAGTTCGTACTTTTCTAAGGCTTCGAAACTGATTTGTGAATCCGGGTTTTCGAGTTGCCCGGATTGCGGGAGGACGCTCGATCTCGCGGCGCGGAGGGATTCGGCCTTCTCTCGCGGGGTCTTCGCTTCGCTCACGTCGAGGCCGGTCATGAGGTGGCTGGGAACGGATATGCGATGGCTCGGAATGGATGTACGATGGCCCGAAACGGACGTGCGGTGGCCGGGAATGGACATGGGGCAGTCGGGGGCGGGAGTGTTTGCGAGTTCAAGCAAGACGACGTTCACTACCTCACCGCTTATCGTCTCGAACGCCCTCGCCCCGAGTCGGGCGACGAGGTTCCAGCTTTGGGTTTCGAGGAGCCGCCGCCGGAGGTTTTTGTATGTGCCGAGGAAGAGCCAGTTTTGCGGGGTCACGAGGGCGCATGATCCTCCGAGTGCGGTGAAGTCGCGGCAACGGAGGACGAAAGCGGTGGCGAGGTCGGCCTTTCCGAGCGAATAATAATCGGAGAGGTAATCTTTAATCTTTTCGACGAGACTGCGTAATAGACGTTGGTCGGGAGATCGGGTAGCCAGCCGATGGTAGATTGAGGGGCGTCGAGTCACCAAATGAGTCACCAAATCTTATCCGGAGCCGCAACTTGCCCCCCAATACACCTTCCATCAACGTCACCGCCTGCAGAGTAAAGCGAGTCCACTGCAGCCATCGCCGCGCCCGGTGCGAGCTGTGTGGACGGTTCGCGCCGCGAGCGTGGGAGACCTCCCGCACGGCCATAGACATCGCTCTTGACGGTTCCGTGTTCCTGCTCGTCACCGTCAGCGTCCACCACTGCCGGCACTGCAACCGACACTTCCGAGTCCAACCGCCGTTTCTGAGAAAGGGTGCCGTCTACACCGAGCGCGTCCGCGAAAAGGCTATCCTGTCGGTCTACGAGGATGGGATGGCAATAAGGCGGGTGGCCGACAGGCTGGCCAGGGACTTCTGGGTGTCCCCGAGCGAGGCGATGATCCGCCGCTGGTGCCATGAGTACGCCGGGAGCCTGGACTTCTCGGGCGACTATCAGCACTGCGTCGTCGAGGAGTTCTCCGGGATCCTGTGCGTCGACGAGGTCTACCAGGGTGAGTTGGCATTGCTCTTAGCCGTGGACCCCGCCGTGCCCAATGGCGATAGGCTGGTGGGTTACCAGTTGGTTCATGCAGAGGTGGATCGTAAAAAGGTTGAAGACTTCCTCGCCAGGTTGCGCCGGGCGGGAATCGAACCTGAGCAGGTAGTCACCGACGGCTCCCCACTATACTCGAAGACGCTCAAGGAAGTGTGGCCTCAAGCGGCACACCAGCTTTGTCTGTTCCACGAGAGTAGGCTGGTGACCGGCGAGATCTACAAGGCGATAGCCAGGTTGCGTAAGAAGGGCGTACCAGAGCCGCCGCCTGTGAAGACAAAGAGGACCCTCAAGGGGCTGCCAGGCAAGAACCCATCCCCGGAGAAGCTCGCCTTCTACAAGCAGGCGATAGCCAGGGTATTTTCCCTCAGAGAGCAAGGGATCTCGATCCGGCAGATCGGCGGCCAGACCGGTCATTCCCGCAACACGATCAAGAAGTGGCTCTCGGGAGAGGCTCCCAGGGTCATCACCGAGACAGAGTTGCCCGCCGGGCAGACGCCGGAAGAGATCCTCACCGGGGAGGGTTTGGACGCGGATACACCTTCCGAGATCCCACCG
>JACDAJ010000239.1 GCA_013695475.1 Rubrobacter sp.
GCCGGAGCCGCGCCGAAACTTTCCGCCGAAACGGTGGTTGTCGGCGTCGGCGGCGATGCTGGGACGGTGGTTCGGGACGGGAAGCTCTTTTTACGAGGTGAGGAGATCGCCTCGGAGGATGAACTCCCGTTCGCCGGGATCCACAATCATGAGAACGCCCTCTTCGCGGCGGAGATGGCTCGGAAGCTCGGGGCGACGCTCGATGGCGTCCGGGCGGGGCTTCTCGGATACCGCCTCAAACCGCACCGGATGGAGGTCGTCGTCGAAACGAACGGCGTACTTTGGGTGGATGATTCGAAGGCGACGAATCCGGCGGCGACGGCGGCGGCGCTCGGGAGCTTCCGGCGTCCGGTCGTACTCATCCTCGGCGGCTCGGAGAAGGACACGGATTTCGTCGAGATTTTGCCGCATCTCGATGTGTGCCGCGCCGTCGTCTGCCAGGGAGAGGCCGGGACGCGCGTCTTCGATTATTTGAAAAGCGAGGGTTTCGGCGAGGTTTCGTTTCTCGTGGATGGACTTTCGGAGGCGGTCGAGAAATCCGCCTCCCTCACGAAAGAAGGCGACGCCGTTTTGCTTTCTCCGGGGTGCGCGAGCTTCGACGCGTTCGCCGGGTATGCGGAGCGCGGGGAGGCGTTCGCGGAGATGGCGCGGAATATGTCGGCGGAGCGGGGGGCGGTCGGTGGATGACCTCGCTCCGGGCAAACATGTTCTTTGTCGCGCTCGGGCTTTCGCTGCTCGGGATGGTGATGGTTTATTCGGCGACGTACCGAGGATATGGGGCGGAGTATTTGGCGATCCGTGGCGGGCATGTCGCGCTCGGGGTTCTCGTGTTTCTCGCGGCGAGCCGGGTGAGGTACACGGCGTGGAGGAGGTTCGCGCCGTGGGTGTACCTCGGGGTGGCCGCGATGCTCATCCTCGTCCTCATACCGGGGGTCGGGCAGGAAATCGGCGGCGCGAGGCGGTGGCTCGACTTCGGGTTCATGAATTTGCAGCCGGCGGAGTTCGCCAAAATAGCCGCCGTCCTGACCATCTCGTGCGCCCTCGCCCGAGTCCCGCCCGGCTCCGGACTCCCGGTTCGCCCGCTCGCCGCCGTCGGGGTTCTCTTCATACTCGTCCTCGTCGAGCCGGATTTCGGGACTTCGGTGGTTCTTCTCGCCGGGGTCGCGGGCGCTTTGTGGGCCTCGGAGGTGAGGACGCGCGACCTCGTTTTGTGCGGTGCCGGAGGCTTCGTCGCCCTCTTCCTTGTGATGCTCGTCGAGCCGTACCGGAGGCAAAGATTCATGACTTTCCTCGATCCGTGGTCGGTGGCGGACGGGTCGGGCTACCAAGTCGTTCAATCCATGGTCGCGATAAAGGCCGGGGATTTCTTCGGGTCGGGGGCTGGCGGGGGTGGGCAGGCTCCCGTCGTGCCGGAGATACAGACGGACATGATCTTCGCCCTCATAGGCGAGGAACTCGGACTCGCGGGGATGATGGTCGTCATCGGGTGCTTCGCGTTCCTCGCGGTGGCGGGGTTCCGGATTTCGCTCCACGCGCCGACTGTGATGGGTCGGTGTTTGGCCGCCGGACTCACAACCATGATCTGTGTTCAGGCGGTGTTCAACATGGGGGCGGTGATGGTAGTCTTGCCGCTTGCCGGAATCACATTGCCGTTCATAAGCTATGGGGGGTCGAGCCTCATCGCGTGCTTCGCGATGGTCGGAATTTTGTATCGAATATCGGAGGATAGCGAACGTGCCAGAGAAGCGAAACCGAGACGAAGCACACATAACGATAGCCGGGGGCGGGACCGGGGGACACGCGATCCCCGCGCTCTGCGTGGCTGAATCCCTCCGCGAACGCGGCGCATCCGTCGAGTTCATCGGTGCCGAAAGCGGCATCGAAAGCACTTTGGTTCCGAGGGCCGGATACAAGCTCCACTCGCTCCCCCTCGCCGGATTCGCCGGAGGCGTTGACGACCGCATCCGAGCCGCCTTCCTTTTCATGCGAGCCGTCATAAGCTGCCGGAGAATCCTGGAAAACTCCCGTCCGAACGCCGTGTTCGGGGTGGGGGGATACGCGAGCGCGCCCGCCGTCATCGCCGCGAACACGCTGAGAATACCGACGTTCCTCCACGAGCAAAACTCCGTTCCGGGCCGGGTGAACCGCTTCGCGAGCCGCTTCACGAAGGAGGTCTTCGCCACCTTCCCCGAGGCCGCCGAACACCTCGACGGCGCGAAAACCGTCGGCATGCCGACCCGGAGGGCGTTCTTCAAGACGTCGAGGGACGAGGCTTTGTCCGAACTCGGACTCCGCCCGCCCGTCGCCTTCATCTTCGGCGGGAGCGGCGGCGCGCTCAAAATAAACCTCGCCGCGATGGAGGCTTTCCGGGAGGAGACGGCGTACACCGTCGTCCAAATCGCCGGGAGGCGGGATTTCTCGCGCCTCTCGACCGACAATCCGAGGCACCGGATCCTCGAATACGCCGACGACATATGGAAGTACATCGCCGCCTCGGATGTCGTCGTGAGCCGGGCGGGCGCGGGTTCGCTCTTCGACGTCGCGGCGGCGGGGAAGGCGGCGGTGTTCATCCCGTACCCGCACGCGACGGGCGACCACCAACTCCACAACGCCCGGTATTTCACCGAAAAGGACGCGGCCATTCTCCTCCCGGACTCCGAAGTCACGCCGGAGTCCATAAAGACGAGCATCGAAAACCTGCTCGAAGACGAAACCAGACGAAGTGGACTCGCCGAACGCATACGAGAACTCGCCACTCCGAACGCGGCGGACGAGATCGCCGACAAGCTCCTCGCCGCCGGAGAGAACGACGAGAAGCGCGACGAGGATGGAAACGGCACACAGCGCGTGAGTTCGGAAAACCAAGAAGCGAGAGCCGGAGCCTCGAAGAACGAAAGCTCGAAGAACGAAGGTGCGAGAAACGAAGGCGCGAAAGCCGGACACTCGAAGGACGACGCAAATAGAGAAGGCGTGAAAGACAAAGGTTCGAAGAGCGAAGCTGCGAGAGACGAACACGCCGAGGACGAAGGCGTGAGGCGCGACGATGGACACGTGGAAGACGAAGGCTCGAATAGCAAAGGCTCGAGACGCGACGATGAATACGGCATGAGGCGCGACGACGAACATAAAGGGGGAGGCTCATGAAGATACACATGATCGGGATCGGTGGCGCGGGGATGAGCGGCATCGCCGAGGTTTTGATGCGAAAAGGACACACGGTCACCGGCTCGGATCTGAAAGAGTCGCCGTATACCGAGAGGCTCGTCGAGGCGGGGATCGAGGTTTTCATCGGACATGCCGCCGGGCAGGTCGGCGACGCCGAGCAAGTCGTCGTCTCGACCGCCATCCCGAAGACGAACCCGGAGTTTTTGGAGGCCGAGCGGCGTTCGATCCCGATCGTCCCTCGGGCCGCCGCGCTGGCG
Source organism: Rubrobacter sp. (assembly GCA_013695475.1). Lineage (GTDB taxonomy): Bacteria > Actinomycetota > Rubrobacteria > Rubrobacterales > Rubrobacteraceae > JACCWD01. Next base: position 3,423 of record JACDAJ010000239.1, read on the forward strand.
ACGATCATCGAGGACGGACGCGGCGTCGCGGTTGCCGGGACGCACGGAAAAACAACGACGACGAGCATGACGACGCACGTCCTCCGCGCCCTCGGGGAAGACCCGACCGCGCTCGTCGGCGGCGAACTGAACGACATCGGCTCGAACGTCGCGTTCGGGAAGCCGGGACTCGTCGTCGCCGAAGCCGACGAGAGCGACCGTTCGCTCCTCCACCTCCACCCGGAGGCGGCGATCATCACGAACGTCGAGTTCGACCACCCGGATTTCTATTCGTCCCTCGACGATGTGATCGAAACCTTCGAGAAGTTCGTCGCCGCCCTCCCCGCCGAAGGACACCTCGTGCTTTGCGCCGACGACCCGAACTGCATGAACCTCGCCGACGTCGCCCCGTGCCGCGTCGCGAGCTATGGGATCCTCGGCGGCGACCTCCGGGCCGAAATAGTCGCCTCGAACATGTACCGGCTCTTCGAGGATGGTGAGAGTCTCGGCCTCGTCGAGCTCGGCGTCCACGGGCGGCACAATATTCTCAACTCGCTCGCCGCGGTCTCCATCGCCCGCTGGCTCGGCCACGACGCATACGCCGCCGCCCGCACCCTCTCGGATTTCGGGGGAGTCCGCCGACGTTTCCAAATAAAGGGGGTCGAGGCCGAGGTGCGTGTCGTGGACGACTATGCCCACCATCCGACCGAAGTTCTCGCCACCCTCGATGTCGCGCGGGCGACGACTCCATCGGACGGGCGGGTCGTCGCGGTTTTCCAGCCGCATCGGTATTCGCGGACGCGGAAGTTCCACCGCGAGTTCGGCGAGTCGTTCGGGGCGGCGGACGCGGTCGTCATCACTGAGGTATACGGGGCGGGGGAGATGCCCGAGCCGGGGGTGAGCGGGAAGCTCATCGTGGATGCGATATGCGAGACGCAAAATCACCCGGAGGTTTATTATGTGCCGGATCAAGAATCCATCCCGAACGTGCTCCGCATGATCTCCGGCCCGAATGACACCGTCATAACCCTCGGGGCCGGCGACGTTTCGCGCGTCGGCGAGGAACTCCTCGCGATACTGTGAGGTCGCTCCCTTCGGTCGCTCCGGTTATTGGTTCCGGGTTATTGGTTATTGGTTTTTTGTATTTGCCAACAACCAACAACCACCAACCACCAACCGGGAGCGAAGCGACCACCTCATGAAACCCTCCGCCGCGATGAGGATCCTCCGTGCGGTATCGTTCTCGCTCGTGGTGGCGGGGATGACGGTCGCGTGTGTGTTCGTCGCCGCGTACCTGCTTTTTCCGCTTGAGGGAATCGAGGTTTCGGGGGAGAGGATGTACCCGGAATCGGAGGCCGAGAGCCTCGCTTCGGATTATTCGAGCCTCCTCACTTTGAATACTCGCATGGTCGAGGAGGAGGTCGAGGCTCATCCGTGGGTCGAGGCCGCTCGGGTGCGGAAGATGTGGGATTTGAGTATAGTTTCAGTTGAGGTTGAGGAACGCCGCCCGGTTCTTCACGCGGAGATCGAGGGTCGGCGGGCGGTGTTTTCGGGCGACGGGACGGAGCTTCCCGGCCTCGGAGGAGCGGATTTGAGAATGGTCGAATTGGACATTGGGAAGGCGCCGGAAATTCTGGATGCGGTGAGGACTTTCGAGGAGAATGGCGTGAGGTTTGGCTCGGTGGATGGTGTCGGGCCGGGCGGGGTCGAGGCGACCGTCGAGGGTCGTCCGGTCGTTTTCTACGGTGGGGTCGAGGTGGGGCAGGTTCGTGCTTTGCCGGATGTGATGGAGGAGAATCCGGAGGCTCCGGTATTCGATCTCCGCTCTCCGGATCGGGTGGTCGCCGGGGCGGTCGGCGGCGGGGATGTCGAGCCCGAGGGCTGACGGGGCGTGGCTCAATCTTTCGTATACGGCATAGACGTCGGGACCACGAAGATCGTGGCTATCGCGGGTCGCGTGGATCCCCGCCGGAGCCGCGTCGAAGTCCTCTCCGTCGGCGAGGCGAAGAGCCGCGGCCTCAAGCGCGGGGTCGTCGTTGACCGCGACCTCGCGGCGGGTGCGATCTCCGAAGCGATAGCCGCCTGCGAGTTCAAAAGTGCCCGCGCCGTCGTCGGTGTCGCGGGCGGGCATATCTCCTCGACGAACACGGAGGTCTCCCTTCTCAACCGCGGCCGGAACCTCCAGATTTCCGAGCGTTTCCTCAAGAAATTGGAGGCCGAAGCCCGACAGGTACGCCTCGCGGAGGACGAGCGGGTGATCCACGTCGTGCCTCGCGGATACATCCTCGACGGCTCGGAGGGGGTGAGGAACCCGGTCGGCCTCGAAGCCCGAAAGGTGAAGATGCGGGCGCACATCGTGAGCGGCGCGGTGTCGAGCATCCAAAACCTCCTCCACGCCGTCGAGGACTGCGGCGTGAAGGTCTCGGACGTCGTCCTCGAGCCCCTCGCCTCCGCCGAGGCGTGCCTCACCGAACAGGCCCGCGAGGACGGCGTCGCCCTCATAGACATCGGCGGCGGAACCACCGACATCGCCGTCTTCGTGAGGGGCGCTTTGACACACACCGCCGTCGTCCCGCTCGGCGGCGAGAGCTTCACCTCCGACGTCTCATACGGACTCAAAATCCCATTCTCCGACGCGGAGAAATTGAAAGTCCGGTATGGAACCGTCCTCTCGAAGATCGTGGATTCGGTGGCTCCGGTCCGGCTCGGAGACCGCCACTACAACGCGAGCTTCCTCAGCCAAATACTCGAATACCGCGCCCGCGAAGTCCTCGAATACGCCCGCGACTCGATGGACGACGCGCGCCTCCTCGACTCGATCCCGCACGGCGTAGTCCTCACCGGGGGAGGCTCCCTCCTCGATGGGATGCCGGAGCTTTCGGAGGAGGCTCTCGGGGTGCGGGCTGCGACCGCCACGCCGCAGCTTATAAAGGGAGACTCTAAACCTTTACAGAAGCCTCAGTATTCGACGGCTATAGGTTTGCTATACTTCTCGGCTAAAAACAATAACCTTCGAGGAAAGAGTAAAGGTGCAGCGACGAACAGTTTTGGTAGCATTGTGGAGGCGGTCAAGAGTTGGTTCCGAGGAAGATAAGGATCCGGCACGGAAAAAGCAGTTTGACGGAGGGCTAGGGAGAGATGTTGGACGCGGGAACTAATTATCTGGCGGTAATAAAAGTTGTCGGCATAGGCGGCGGGGGAACCAACGCGGTGAACCGCATGATCGGCTCTGGTTTGCAGGGGGTCGAGTTCATTGCGATAAACACCGACGCGCAGGCTCTCCAGATGTGCGACGCCGACCAAAAGATACACATAGGCGAGAAACTCACTCGCGGCCTCGGGGCCGGCGCCGACCCGAAAATAGGGATGGAGGCCGCCGAGGAGAACAAGGCCGAGATCGAGGAATCCCTCCGCGGCGCGGACATGGTGTTCGTCACCGCCGGAAAAGGCGGCGGCACCGGAACGGGAGCCGCCCCGGTCGTGGCGAAGGTCGCCCGCGAAGGAGGCGCGCTCACGGTCGGGGTGGTTACGAGGCCGTTCACGTTCGAGGGGCGGCGGCGTTCGACGTTCGCCGAGGAGGGCATAAAGCGCCTCAAGGAGAATGTGGATTCGCTGATCATCATTCCGAATGACCGGCTCCTTCAGGTTGCGGAGAAGCGGACGAGCATGATGGACGCTTTCAAGATGGCCGACGATATTTTGCGGAAGGGCGTTCAGGGGATCACGGATCTCATCACCGTTCCGGGGCTTATCAACCTCGACTTCGCGGACGTGCGGACGATCATGGCGTCCTCCGGCTCGGCTTTGATGGGCATCGGCGAGTCGAGCAGCGAGAGCCGGGGCCAGGAAGCGGCGAAGACGGCGATTTCGAGTCCGCTCCTCGAGGCGAGCATCGAGGGTGCGACCGGGCTGATTTTGAACATCACGGGCGGCACGGACCTCGGGCTTTTCGAGGTGAACGAGGCGGCGGAGATCGTCCACAACGCCGCCCACCAAGACGCGAACCTCATCTTCGGGGCGGTCGTGGACGACAGTTATGGGGACAAAGTTTCCGTGACTGTGATTGCGACGGGCTTCGATCAGCGGATCGCCAATCAGCGGCGCGAGGCTCGCCCGGCGGCGGAGCCGGACGCGACACGCGGTGAATCGACGCGCGACTATGTGGATGAGGATCCCGGCCAGCCGCAGGAGGAGGGCGACGTCCTTGACATCCCGGCCTTCCTGCGCCGCCGCTAGAGACGCGGAGATTTCTCCGTTGGCCCCGAAACGCACGGATACACTCGCCCCCGGCGCGGCTACCACCGACGCCGGGGGCGCAGTCTTTATACAGCCGAACCCCGCGCCACAGAACGCGAACGTCTGGTTCTTCACCCGCCTCGGCGGTGTATCCGAACCACCCTTCGGTTCCCTGAATATCTCCACTAAAGTCGGGGACAGCCCCGAAAACGTCGGAGAAAACCTCTCTCGCATAAAACAGGCGATGGACGGAAACCCGTCGGCGTGGGTGAGGCAAGTCGCCGGGGACGCGGTCGTCCACGTTTCCGAGGGCGGTTTCGCGGGGGAGGCGGACGCGCTCATAACCCGAGAGGAAAACTTGAGCCTCGTCGTCGGGGTGGCGGATTGCGTCCCGGTCGCGCTCGTCGGGGAGGACGCCGTCGGGATGATCCACTCCGGGTGGCGAGGGACTCTCTCCGGCATATCCGGGAAGGCCGCACGGGAGATGATCGAGGAAGGCGGAAGGAATGTCTCCGGCATGTACGGGGAGGCTGCGAAGGGGATGGTCGAGGAGAGCGGAAGGAATCTCATGTCGCATGGCGAGGATCACACGGCGCGCGAAGGAAGTCTCGCGGCGGCGGCGCATGAAGGGGATCACGCGGATCGCGAAAGGAATCTCGCGGCATCGCATGAAGGGAACCTCGCGTCGGGCGGAGGGAACTTCACGTCGCAGGGAGGGGATCCCGCAGCGCACGACGGAAACCCCGCGGCGCACAGCGGGGATCTCACTCCCACGGCGGCGCGTGAAGGGAACTTCGCGGCGCGGGGAGGGAGCATCGTGGCGTATATCGGGCCGTGTATTCGGCGTTGTTGCTATGAGGTTTCGGAGGAGCTTGCCGGGAAGTTCGCTGATGAGTTTGGGGAGGGTGTGGTTTCCGGTCGGCGGCTTTCTTTGCCGGATGCGATCCGCGTGGATCTCGAACGCGCCGGGGTCGAGGAGATCCACGACCTCGGAATGTGCGCCGGATGCCGCCCCGACCTTTTCTTCTCGCACCGGATGGAGAAGCCCGTGACGGGCCGGAACCTCGCCTCCGTTTCCATGACATCGAAGGCGGGCGCATGACGGAGGTCGTCGCGTCGGAGATCCGGAACCGCCTCGAAATCGTGCGTGAAAACATAGAGGACGCGCTCCGACGGAGTGGTCGGGAGGGCGAGGAAGTCCGAATCCTCGTGGCGGGCAAATATTATTCCGCCGGACAAATTGCCGCTTTGAAAGAAGCCGGAGCCGTTCTTCTCGGGGAGAATCGGGCGGAGGATCTCGCGGAGAAGCAAGGAAAGTTCGGCGATGATTTCGAGTGGCATTTCATCGGCCACGTCCAAAGGCGGAAGGCGAAGGAAGTCGTCCCGAGGGTGTCGCTCATCCATTCGGTTGACTCCGTGCGGCTCATCGAGGAATTGGCGAAGCGGGCTGGTTCCGCCGATGGCGAGAGCGTCGAAATATTGCTTCAAGTGAACGTGAGTGGGGAGGAGTCGAAGTATGGGGTTGGGGAAGGAGAAATAGAGGAGCTTCTCGAGGCGGCGGCGGTTACCGAGGGGAAAGTCTCGATTCGGGGTTTCATGACGCTCGCTCCGATGGTTGAAGAGGCGAGGGAAGTACGCTATGTTTTCGCGAAGCTCAAAGAAATACGTGATAGCCTAAAACGAAGCTGGAGCCCTCACTTCGAACTCGCGGAACTCTCCATGGGGATGAGTAATGATTACGCGGCGGCGGTCGAGGAGGGTGCCACCATTGTAAGAATCGGGCGAACGCTGATCGAGGAGGATGTGCCCGTAAGGAGGCAGGATGGGAGTTAGAGACCAGCTAGAACGGGTCGCGGCCTGGTTCGGCTTCGGTGTCGAGGACGATTACTACGACGATGAGGAAGAAGAGGACCGCTACGTGAAAGACCCGTACGCCAATGGAGCGAGAAACCGTGAAGCCGAGCCAAGCCCCGCCGTCCGACGACTCGGCCGCGCCGAACGCTCGTCGGCGTTCGGTACGTCCCTCGGTGACCTCTTCGGGAGCGAGGGCGCGTCCGGTCAAAGGTACGGTTCTTCCGCCGCCGCCGGGGAGTATGGGGCGGGTTCGAATTCGTCGCATCTTCGGGCGGTTCCGGATCAACGCCCGGCGAAGGTCTCCGTCCTCGAGCCTTCGTCCTTCAATGACGCGCAAGCCCTCGCCGACCGCTTCAAGCGCCAGCAACCCGTCATTTTGAACCTCCAAAGCGTGGACGGGGATTTGTCCCGGCGGATGGTGGATTTCTGCGCGGGGCTGACATACGCCCTCGACGGGAACATTCAGACCGTGGCTAACCGGGTTTTCCTCCTCACGCCCCGCGATGTCGAAGTCTCGGCGGAGGAGCGGAAGAAGCTCGCCGAGCGGGCGTTCTTCAACCAGCTATAAATGGGCGCCATCGGGGTCATCGGGGCGGGCAAGATCGGGGGTTCACTCCTCACGCGGCTCGCCGACTCCAAGAAATTCTCCCTCACCGTCGCCGACATCCACATCGACCATCTCGCCCGATACGAGAAATACGGCGGCATAAAAACAACGACCTCGAACAGGGAACTCGCCGAGGCGAGCGACCTCGTCATCATCGCCGTGAAACCGTGGGATGTCACGAAAGTCCTCGACGAAATCTCCCCGACCCTCGAAAACTCGAACAAAGCCGTGGCAAGCGTCGCCGCCGGAATACCGATCTCCACGATGGAGAAACACGCCCCGCCCGGCGCGGCGGTTCTTCGTGTGATGCCGAACGTGTGCGCGTCGGTCGGACTCGGCTCGGCGGTCGTCACGGCGAACGAAGCCGGACAAAAAACATTGCCGCTCCTCATGGAGATCTTCGGCCACGTCGGGCAGGTTATGGAATTGCCGGAGCGGCTTTTCGACGCGGCGACCGCGCTTCACGGGAGTGGGCCGGCTTATGTCGCGCTCTTCGCGGACTCGCTCATACAGGCGGGGGTTCGGGAAGGAATACCTCGGGATGTGGCTCGGAAACTCGTCATCGGGACGATCGAGGGCACGGCGGAATTATTGAAGGATCGGAGCGCGCACCAGGTTCGGGACGAGGTTATGACGCCGGGCGGGACGACGGCGGCGGCGTTCGTGGCGATGGAAAGGGCGCGGTTCACCGGAGCGGTTTATGACGGGGTGAGCGCGGCGACTGAGCAGGCGCGGGAGCTTGGGTCATGAGAGGGACGCTCGCGCAAATTCCGGAGTTCGGGTATTCCGTGGCGGATCTCATGCTCGGGGTGGTGAACTACGGATATTACATACTCTTCGGTTTCATCATTGCGAACATTTTGTTCTCGTGGTTTCCGGGGTATCCGTCTAGTACATTCATGCAGGCTATATTCGAGGCGGTTCGGGCGGTTGCGATGCCGATACTCTCACCGATACGGGAGCGGATACCGGTGCTTCGGCTCGGTGGTTTCGGGCTTGACCTCTCGCCGATAATCGCCATAATCGGACTCTTGATAGCGAGCAGGCTGCTGGAGATCATAATAAACCAGTTCATACGACCAGCGACGGGGTGATCAGGTATGGCAATCAGACCGATTGACGTGAGGCGCAAAGAGTTCTCCAACGGATTCCGCGGCTACGACGCGAACCAGGTTGACGACTTCCTCGACCAAGTCGCCGACGAGTTCGAGCGCGCCTATACGGACAACCAGCGTATGCGCGAGGAAGTCTCCTCCCTCCGCGAGCGTCTCCAGCAATTCGAGGAGCTCGAGGGTTCGATCCGCTCGGCTCTCGTCCACGCGGAGCAGGCCGCCAACGACCTCCGCCATACCTCCCAGCGCGAGGCCGAGGATTTGCGTCTTTCCGCGCAACGCGAGGCGGAAAGCCTCCGGGTGAGTTCGCAGCGGGAAGCGGAATTGACCATACAAGAGGCGCAAAACCGGGCGCACCAAATGCTCTCGGACTCGTCGGGCCGGGTCGAGCGGGTTCAGGAATCTTACGAGGCGCTTCAGGACGCGAAGCTGGAATTCACGAAGGACTTCCGCCAGCTTCTCAAAACGTACATGGACGTGATGGAGGACATGGAGATTTCCTCGGCGAAGGGCATCGAGTCCTCGCTGCGCCAGCGTCTCGACACCGAGTCCATAGCCGTCGCCCGCGAGGCCGCGAACAGCGACCAGCCGAAGCTCACCGACGATGGCGGCGGAGCGAGCGGCCCCCTCTACGACGAGGACGACGATGCGGCCTTCGAGACCGACGCCTCCGCCGAGGAGACGCAGCGCATAGACCTCTCCGAACTCCCCGATCGGGACGAGTCGCCAACGGACGAGACCCCGGAGGCCGGAACGCCCGAGGCTGGAACGCCCGAGGCCGAGGAGCCGGAGATCGAGCCGTCCTCGTCGTCCGCCGAGTCCGACTCCGACGAAACCATCGTCTCCGACTCGACGACGAACGGCATCGCGCGCGAGGAGCGCGGAGAAGAGTCCTCCTCCGACGGCGACAGGGACGACCGGGAAAGAACCAACGCCGACGACTTCTTCGATGACAGCCGCGAGGAAGGAAGCTACGACAAGGAAGCCGAGGAAGAGGAAGACAACCGCATCTTCCGCGCCAGCCGCTTCCTCCGCCGCCGGGGGTAGCGAGCCTCGGCTCCGCCGCGACTCCGCCGCGACTCTCGCTTGTCGGATTTTCTGAAGGACGGCGAGAGGGCGCCGTCTGTATCGTCGCCGGAGGAAGTTCTCTTTGTGATACGGAATCCGGCTGATCGCTTCCCTCGCAGCGGAAGCCATGTCCGCCCAGATCCCCTATGAAAGCCGCTTTCCGCCGCTCCGACGACGGGGTGTTCATCTCGCTTCGCGTCTCGCCCGGGGCGAAGAGGAGCGGTGTCGAGGGTTTGTATGGTGAGGGTTCCATAAAGCTGAAAGTCGCCGCTCCGCCCGTGGACGGAAAGGCGAACAAAGAGGTCGAAGCCTTCCTCGCGAAGCTCCTCGGCGTCCGGAAGTCCGATGTCGAGGTTGTGCGCGGCGCGGCGGGCCGGGACAAAGTCGTTCTCGTTCGGGGCGCGGAGACGTCCGAGGTCGAGACGGCTCTCGCCGGGTATTCGTGACGTGCCGAAGATCGGGGCGGAGAATCGCTCCGCGCTCACTCGATCATACGGAATCCGGGTGAATGGCTCCGAACTCGGTCAGCGGATTCGGGAGTCGCCGACCGACGAACACGGCTTTTGGGAAGCGATCAGCCGGATTCCGTATCATTGCACGAAGTTCGGAATCACGGGATTGAGACCCCACACCGACGGAAGCCTCGCCCGGGTGTGCCGGAGGCGCGTCGAGAAACAGCGGGAGTACGAAGTCGGGGGAACCGGAAATGGATCGGCTCCCGAAAGTAAAAGGCGAGGACGTAGTCAACCGAGCGTTGTGTGAAAGGCGCCGTGGAACCGGAGAGCTTCGAGGTCGAAACTTCGGAGGCGGGGGAACGCCTCGACAAGCTCGCCTCCCGACGGCTCGGCATATCCCGGAGCGCGGCCCAAAGATTCATCTCCTCCGGCGAAATCCTCGTCGGCGGCGAGAGGGTTTCACCATCATACAAAGTCCGCGCCGGAGAGCGCGTATTCGCCACCCTCCCCTCGAACGAACTCGAGCCGGAGGACATCCACGTTCCCATCGTCTTCGAGGACGAGCATCTCGTCGCCGTGGACAAGCCCGCCGGACTCGTCGTGCATCCCGGCGCGGGGAACCCTTCCGGAACCCTCGCAAACGCCCTCCTCGAAAGCGGAATCTCCGGCGGAGAAGACCCGACCCGACCCGGCGTCGTCCACCGCCTCGACCGCGACACCTCCGGCCTCATGGTCGTCGCGAAGGGCGAGCCGTCATACTCGAAGCTCGTCGAAATGCTCTCGAAGAGAAAAGTGCGCCGCATATACCGAGCCGTCGTCGTCGGAGCGGGACTCCCCGAAACGGGAACCATTGACTCGCCGGTCGGACGCGACCCGGACAACCCCACGCTCATGGCCGCCGGGATCGGAAAGAACGCCATAACCCACTTCGAGGTTATGGAGGAAGCGGTCGCGCACACGATGCTCCGGGTGCGGCTCGAAACGGGGAGGACGCACCAAATACGGGTTCACCTTTCCGCCATCGGATACCCGGTGTACGCGGATCCGCTTTATGGAGCCGCCGTCGAAAACCGCCGACTTTGGCTCCACGCCGAACGCCTCGGCTTCGAGCACCCGGTGAGCGGGGAGGCGATGGAGTTCGAGGCTCCGGTTCCGGGGGATCTCCGGGAGTCGGCAGCCTCGCTCGGTTTTCCGGAAGTGTGAGCGGCGTGTGGGCGGGAATGCCTCCTCGAAAACCCCCGCTCGGATGGACGCTCGTGGTGTGAGGCGGAGGCGGATGCGCCCGCCTAAAATCCCTCCATCAAAATTTGCTTCGCCTCTTCGATCCCGGCCTCGTCGCGCCGATGGTATTTTCGCTGCGCGACTCGCGCCGTCTCCACCAACCCGGCTTCCTTGAGAACGGACAAATGCCGCGAAGCCGTCGGCTGCGAGATACCCGCCTTCGCCGCGATCAAATTCACGCAAACCCCCTCCTCCGCGAGGTCGCCCGCGACCCGCGACTCGAAATTTCGCGCCGGGTCGCGCAGCCAATTCAAAATCCTCGCCCGCGTCCCCGACGACAACGCCTTCGCGATCTCAACCTCTCTCATGCCAATCAGTATAGCTTATCGCGTATATAGTAAATTTGCTATTTAGCAAAACAGCTATATAAACTGTGTTCATGAAGATTTCGGAAACGGACATGGGGTTGGCGGCGGCATTCGGCGCGGTTGCGTTGTGGGCGACGAACGCTTTGGCGGCGAAGTTCGCGTTGGCCGATTTGGGGGTCGCGCAGGTTCTCGCCCTTCAGTTCGGAGGGGCGACGGCTGTTTTGGCGGCGTTGCGAATGTTCAGTTCGAGGGTCGGGAAGAAGGACTCCGTACCGCGGTATTCATTGACTCGGATGGAGATTGCGGGTGGCGCATGCGTCGGGGCGGTCGGGTTGACGGGGACTATTTTCCTTCAATATCTCGCGTTCGCTTCGGCTCCCATCGTCGAGGCGAACGTTTTGGCGTATGGATGGCCGCTCTTCGCGGCGTTGTGGGCGGCTCTCGCGTACCGCACCCAGAGGACGCTCGCCGGGGTTCCGCTGGCGGTCGTCGGGTTCGCGGGGGTCGCGGTCATCCTCGGTGCCGGGGGCGGGTTCGGGGGCGGTGATGGCGGAGGCTTCGGTTATTTCGCGGCGCTCGCTTCGGCGGGGTGCATGGCTTTTTATACCGTTGCGGTCGGAAGGGCGCGTGTTTCTGCGGGGGATTTGCTCCTTTCCGCGACGGTTCTCGGAGCGATATGCTCGTTTGCTTTTTGCGTTGCCGGACTCGGACTTTGGCAATGGACGGGGTCGGGTGCGTGGGTCGCGTCGGTGTACGCGGGGGTCGGGCCGATGGCCGGGGGGTTCTTTCTGTGGAGCCGGGCGATGTCCGGCGGCGGGGCGGAGAGGCTCGCGCCGCTCGGGTATGCCACACCGCTTTTATCCACGGTTTTGCTCGTGTTTTTCGGGGAGGCGTTCACTTTTTATACGTTGCTCGGGGCGTCGCTCGTACTCGTTTGCAGCGTGGGTGTGCTTGTTGTGGATCGGGTGGGGAGGCCGTCGCGAGCTTGACGTTCTCCTCGCCCTTTGCTAACTTTCATCGAGACAAATTGACCGGCCTTTAACGGCGTCCCGCGAGGCGCGAAGGAGGTATGGCTTTATGAGCCGACTCAGTCTGGGCGAGCGTGAACGCTCGCAGCTTCTCAAAAGCGAAGACGTCAGCCGCTCCCTGCGGCGCATCTCACACGAAATTTTAGAGAGGAACTCGAAGTCCCTCGACGAACTCGCCCTCGTCGGCGTGATGACTCGTGGCGTGCCCCTCGCTCGGCGCGTCGCGGCGAACCTTCGGAAGCTCGAAGGACTCGATGTCCCGGTCGGTTCGCTCGACATCACGATGCACCGCGACGACCGCGACGGCGAGGAGCCCGAGGTCGGGGAGAGCTTCGTGCCTTTCGACGTCACCGGGAAGACGGTCGTCCTTGTGGACGACGTGCTTTTCACCGGACGGACGGCTCGGGCGGCGATGGACGCGCTCCTCGAACTCGGTCGTCCGGCGGCGGTGCGGCTGGCGATACTCGTGGATCGGGGCCATCGAGAGCTTCCGATCCGCGCCGACCACGTCGGGAAGAACGCCCCGACCGCCTTCGATGAGCGGGTCATCGTCAGCCTGGAAGAAACCGACGGGGAGGATGCGGTGATCGTCGTTGGAAACTAGAAATTTCACAAGGAGCCTCATCTCCATCGAAGGCATGACCCGCGATGAACTCCGGGAAATCATGGATCTCGCGCACGACTTCGAGGAAGGCCGACTCCCCGGCGCGCTCGCGGGGAAAACAATATGCCTCGCCTTCTTCGAGTCCTCGACGCGGACGCTCGTCTCCTTCGACCTCGCCGCGAGGCGGAGCGGCGCGGATGTCGTCTCGCTCTCGGAGAACGGCTCGTCCATCTCGAAGGGAGAGTCGCTCGCCGACACCATCGCCACCCTCGACGCGCTCGGGGCGGACGCCATCGTCCTCCGCCACCCAGCCGCCGGAGCCGCGAGGTTGGCGGCTCGCCACACATCCGCCGCGATCATAAACGCGGGCGACGGACGCGGACAGCATCCCACGCAAGCCCTCCTCGACCTCCACGCGCTCTCGAACGCGCTCGGCGGCTTTGACGAACTCGAAGGCACGAAGGCCGTCATCGCGGGCGACATTTTGCATAGCCGCGTCGCCCGGAGCGTCATCCCCGCTTTCCAGACCGCCGGAGTCGAAGTCGCCCTCACCGCCCCGAGGACTTTGCTTCCCCTCGAAGCCGAGGCGTGGAATCTCCCGATCCTCGATTCCGTGGACGA
>JACDAJ010000248.1 GCA_013695475.1 Rubrobacter sp.
TCACCCAACGGCTCTACAACGGCGAAGACGGGCACGATCTGGCGAGGGGAATGGTGGCGTGAGGGTGGATACGCCCCGCCTCAAACGAATTTCTCAGATTCACCCACCGTCTATGGGACAATTACACGAGAACCTCGCTCTTGAAACCCGCGATCCTCTTCGGCGGAAAGTTCACCACCGCCACGACGAGCCTCCCGACGAGCGACTCCGGCTCGTAATGCCTCGTTATTTGCGCGCTCGTTTGTTTCTCCCCGATCCCCTCCCCGAAGTCCACGACGAGTTTGAATGCGGGCTTCCGCGCCTCGGGGAACGGCTCGGCCTCCGAAATCCTCCCGACCCGCACGTCCACTTTCTCGAAGTCTTCCCACGTTATCTCGGGCAATGATGTCCTTTCTCGAAAAGGTTTCCGGCACGCTCATGGTAGCGTGGACGCACACCATGAGCCGCGCGAGACTTTCACCGCGAACGTCCGAAGCCGCTTTTCCCGATTCCTCAAAACCGAAGCCTCCCTACGAGAGCTTCCGAACCTCGAAGAGTTCCCGGATCACATGAAGATCGAGATGTCCCGGCAAAAACACGTTCCGCGACCATTGCGCCGGACGGCCGTCGGAGAGGTGCATCGTCTCGATGAGCGAGAGCGCGGCGGAGGGCGCGTAGAGTCCGAGGGACTTCCCGACCTCGCCGTCGGGCTCGATCATCTCCGCGTCTATGAGGAGCTTGCTGAAACCGACCGGAACCCCCACCGAGACGAGCATGTCGAGAACCATCGCCTCGGGACGGAAATGCTCCCGGACGGTCGTCTCGCCGACGACATCCTCCGGCACGATGTCCACCATCCACGCCGCCGACTCCCCCTCCACGAGCAAAACCCGCGACACTTTCACCACGCGGCTCCCCGGAAAGACATCGAGTGCCTCGGCCTCTTCGGCTCCCGCCCCGGCGGACTCGATGCGGAGGTTCCGGGAGTCGAGGGAGAGGTCGAGCCTTTCGGCCTGAACGGTGTACGTCTCCAATCTTTCGAGGCCGTTCCTAAGCCTCGCGCCCCCCGGCGGCCGAACCAAAAACGTCCCGCTTCCCTGCCGCCTTTCGAGAACCCCCCGCTCCACGAGCCTCCCCATCCCCGCCCTCACCGTCGCCCGCGACACCCCGAGATCCCTTGCGAACTCCGCCTCCGGGGGGATTCGCTCCCCCGCCTTGTAATGACCTCGCACGAGGCGATCCTCGATCCTCTCCTCGACTTCGACGTAAAGGAGGTTATTCTTCAAAGCCCCGTCCCGATTCGCCCCGATCTCCGCCTCCTTCCCAAACCATACACGATCGCACCGCATGTTCCATTATAGACGCATTCATTCCCTTGACGTACAAATTTGTATGCGCTATCGTGCCGGAAGTTTCATTGGGCTGGCCGGGGGTGGTCAGGGAGCATTGGCCCGATGTGGGAGATCGGGAAGGAGAACGGGGTGGACGAGCAACGTCGCCGCTCGACGCGGGGCGTCGAGTACGAGAACGTCGGCGAAGATTATATGGAGAAACGAAGGCTCCAAAGGGGCGCGGCGGGGTGGGTTCTCCTCGCGGGACTCGGTGTCGCGTACGTCATCTCCGGCGACTTCGCCGGATGGAACTTCGGGCTGGCGCAAGGCGGGTGGGGCGGCCTCCTCATAGCCACCCTCCTCATGGCGACCATGTACACCGCGATGGTGTTTTCGCTCGCGGAGCTTTCCTCGACGATACCGACCGCCGGGGGCGGGTATGGTTTCGCCCGGCGGGCGATGGGGCCGTGGGGAGGTTTCCTCACCGGGACGGCCATCCTCATCGAGTACGCCATCGCCCCGGCGGCCATCGCGGTGTTCATCGGGGCTTATGTGGAGTCGCTCGTCGGGTTCGGCGGGCCGCTCGTGTATTTGCTTTTCTATGCGATCTTCGTCGGGATACATCTTTACGGGGTCGGCGAGGCTTTGAAATTGATGTTCGTCATCACGGCGATCGCCGCGGTCGCGCTCATCGCTTTCGTGGTCGGCATGATCCCGTTATTCGACCCGTCGAACCTCTTCGACATCGCGCCGACGGAGGCGTTCGGGGCGAGCGCGTTCCTCCCGTTCGGATACGTCGGGATATGGGCGGCGCTTCCGTACGCGATATGGTTCTTCCTCGCCATAGAGGGCGTGCCGCTCGCCGCCGAGGAGACGCGGAACCCGTCGAGGGACATCCCGAGGGGGCTCATCGGAGGGATGCTCACCCTCCTCGTCTTCGCCGCGCTCATACTCACGTTCGGACCGGGGGCATCCGGCGCGGCGGCTATTCAAAGCTCGGGGAACCCGCTCGTCGAGGCCGTGGCGGCGGCGTACGGCGGCTCGAACGCCCTCTCGTCCTTCATAAACATCGTCGGTCTCGCCGGACTCATCGCCTCGTTCTTCTCGATCATATTCGCGTATTCGCGCCAAACCTTCGCGCTTTCGAGGGCTGGGTATCTTCCGAGGGTTTTGTCATTGACGAGCGGGCGGCGGACGCCGTTCGTGGCGTTGCTCGTGCCGGGGATCATCGGTTTCACGCTCTCGCTCACCGGGCAGGGCGACCTCCTCATCCTCGTCGCGGTGTTCGGGGCGACGATCTCGTACGTCCTCATGATGCTCTCGCATATGATGCTCCGCATGAAAGAGCCGAACCTCGAACGCCCATACAAAACGCCGGGCGGAATGTTCACTTCGGGCGTCGCGTTCACGCTCGCGCTCGTGGCGGTGGTGGCGGGGTTCCTCGTGGATCCCCGCGTCGTCATATACACGGCGGTGTTTTACGCCATCATGATCGCGTACTTCGGACTGTACAGCCGCCGCCACCTCGTGGCGCAAGCGCCCGAGGAGGAGTTCGCGCTCATCGAGAAAGCCGAGTCCGAACTCGCGGGAAGCGAGAGCGGGGAAAAAACGGAGCCAGCGGGGAGTGGTGTCTGAATGGTGGATATAGCGAGGCCGGAACGAGGAAAACTGACCCTCGACGCCCTCCGGGCCGAAGTCGAGGTCGGGGCGATAGACACGGTGCTTTTGTGCATCGCCGACATGCAAGGACGCCTTCAAGGAAAGCGCCTCACCGCGACCCACTTTCTAGAAGAGGTCGTCGAGCACGACGCGGAGGGATGCAATTACCTCCTCGCCGTGGACGTGGACATGAACACTGTGGACGGATACGCGATGTCCTCGTGGCAGAGCGGGTACGGCGACTTCGTCTTCAAACCGGACATGGAGACTTTGAAACCCATACCGTGGCAGGAAGGAACCGCCCTCGTCATGTGCGACCTCGCGTGGGAGGACGGCTCCCCCATCGTCGCTTCGCCGAGGCAGATTTTGAAGCGGCAACTCGAGCGCCTCGCCGAGCGCGGGTTCGAGGCGTTCGTCGGGACGGAGCTCGAGTTCATTGTTTTCAAGGACTCGTATGAGGAGGCGTGGAAGAAGGGGTACCGCGACCTCGAACCCGCGAACCATTACAACGTGGACTATTCGATGCTCGGGACCGCGAGGATCGAGCCTTTGCTCCGGCGCATCCGGAACTCGATGGCCGGGGCCGGACTCGCGGTGGAGGACGCGAAGGGGGAGTGTAATTTCGGTCAGCATGAGATCAACTTCAAATACGACCGCGCCCTCGCCACCGCCGACGGACACACGATATACAAAAACGGAGCGAAGGAGATCGCCGCCGAGGAAGGATGCTCGCTCACCTTCATGCCGAAATTCAACGACCGCGAGGGAAACTCATGCCACATCCATTTGAGTTTGCGAGGCGAGGATGGAAACCCCGTCTTCGCCGACGGCCACGGCTTCTCGAAGACCTTCGAGCATTTCCTCGCCGGGCAGGTCGCGTGCCTTCGGGAGATGTCGCTCTTCTTCGCCCCGAACATAAACTCGTACAAACGCTTCGCCGAGGGATCTTTCGCTCCGACCGCCGTCGCGTGGGGGAAGGACAACCGGACGTGTTCTTTGCGCGTCGTCGGGCACGGCCCCTCGCTCCGCGTCGAGAGCCGGGTTCCCGGCGGCGACGTGAACCCGTACCTCGCCATCTCGGCCATGATCTCCGCCGGACTCCACGGCATCGAGAACGAACTCCCCCTCGAAGACGAACTCTCCGGAAGCGCGTACGGCTCGGACAAACCCCACGTCCCGAGAACTTTGTACGAAGCGAAAGAGCTTTTTGAGGGAAGCGAGGTGGCGAGATCCTCCTTCGGCGAGGAGGTCGTCGGCCACTATCTCAATATGGCCCGCGTCGAGCTCGAAGCCTTCGAGGCGGCGGTGACGGACTGGGAGCGATACCGGAACTTCGAGCGTCTATGACCCATCGCCCCACCGTCGGCATCACGGCGGCTGTCGAGAGAGTGAGTTATGGCCCGTGGAAGGACGTTCCGGCGGCCCTCGCCCCGATGAGCTATGCCCGATCCATACTTCGCGCCGGAGGAAGGCCCATCCTCCTCGTCCCGAACCCGGAGGACGCCGAAGACCCGAACAGCGTCCTCGACCTCCTCGACGCGCTCATAATCTCCGGCGGCGCGGGCGACCTCGACCCCGCGCTTTACGGACACGAACGCTACCCCGAAACCGGCCCGGTGAACCCCGAGCGCGACGCATACGAGCTCGCCCTCGTTGCCGAAGCCGCTGAAAGGAACCTCCCGACGCTCGGGGTTTGCCGGGGCATCGAGGTCATAAACGTCGCGTACGGCGGAACCCTCGAACAACATTTGCCGGACATCGTCGGCCACGAAAGGCACCGGACGCGCGGGACGTTTGTGGATCACGACGTGCGGATCGAGGAAAGCTCTCTCGCCGCCCGCGCCACAGGCTCGAACCTCGAAGCCGTCAAATCGTGCCACCATCAAGGAATCCGGGACGTGGGAGACGACCTCCTCGCCACCGGATGGGCGACGATGGACGATTCGGTCGAGGCTGTCGAAGATCCTAACCTTTCTTTCATGCTCGGGGTTTTGTGGCATCCCGAAGAGGATGAGAAGAGTCGGCTCATATCGTCGCTTCTCGATCCGCCGAGAGATGGAAGATGATTGAAAAGCCGCGAATAGCGAAGCAACCGTGACCCTAAAAAGGAGACTCCATTGCTCGAAGTTGTAAACCCCGCTACTGAAGAAGTCATCGAACACCTCGAAAGCGCGTCCGTCGAGGACGCGAATGCCGCCGTCGCACGGGCGAAGGCCGCCTTCCCGAAATGGAAAGCTGTCGAACCAGCCGATCGGGTGAGGATGCTCCGCCGCCTCGCCGAAGCCCTCGATTCGGAGCGCGAGAACCTCGCACAGCTCGAATCGAGGAATACCGGGAAGCCCATCTCCGACGCTCTCGGCGAGATGGGGATGGTCGCGGAGACGTTCCATTATTACGCCGGGATGCCGGAGCGCGTCCTCGGTGACACCATCCCGGTTTCGGGCGGAATAGACATGACGTTCCGGGAGCCGCTCGGGGTCGTCGCGCTCATCGTGCCGTGGAACTTCCCACTCACCATCGCGAGCTGGAAAATGGCGCCCGCCCTCGCCGCGGGAAACACGGTCGTCCTCAAGCCCGCCGAACTCACCCCGCTCACCGTCGTCGAGTTCTAGCGCATCGCACGCGAAGCCGGAATCCCCGAAGGCGTAGTGAACGTCGTAGTCGGACCGGGAAGCTCCGTTGGACAATGCCTCGCCGAACACCCCGACATCGCGAAGGTCGCCTTCACCGGCTCGACGGAGGTGGGGCGGAAGGTCATGGAGGCCGCGGCCGGAACCATAAAAAGGGTCACCCTCGAACTCGGCGGGAAGTCCGCGAACATCGTATTCGCCGACGCCGACCTCGAAAAGGCCGCTTCCTCCGCGCCTTCGGGAGTCTTCGGGAACGCCGGACAGGATTGCTGCGCGAGGTCTCGCATCCTCGTTCAAAAAAGCGCGATGGACGAGTTCATGGCCCTCTTTGAAACCGCCGTCAAAAACGTCCGCGTCGGAGACCCCGGCTCCACCGACACCGAGATGGGGCCGTTGATTTCAACCTCTCACCGCGAGAAAGTCGCTTCCTTCGTCCCGGACGACGCCCCGGTCGCTTTCCGGGGCGAGGCTCCCGAAGGCGCGGGTTTCTGGTTCGCTCCGACGGTGCTTTCCCCGGTGTCGAACGACGACCGGGCGGCGAGGGAGGAGATATTCGGCCCCGTCGCCGCCGTCATCCCCTTCGAGGACGAGGCGGAGGCCGTCCGCCTCGCCAACGACACCATTTACGGCCTCTCCGGCTCGGTGTGGACGAGGGACGGGGCGAAGGCTCTTCGCGTGGCCCGCACTGTGGAGACCGGTGTCATTTCCATAAACTCGAACACTTCGGTGCGTGTCTCGACGCCGTTCGGCGGTTTCAAGCAGTCGGGTGTCGGGAGGGAGCTCGGCCCTCGCGCCCTCGATCACTATACCGAACTCAAAAACGTCTATTTCGCGACGGGGGAATGAATATGCCCGGAAGGCTCGAAGGAAAGGTCGCTGTCATCACCGGAGCGGCGAGCGGCATCGGACGTGAAGCCGCCCGGAGATTTTCGGAAGAAGGCGCGAAGGTCGTCGTCGCCGACCTCGACGAAAAGGCGGGCGAAAACGCCGCCTCGGAGATCGGCGGACTATATGTCCACGCTGACGTGACGAACCCCGACGACGTGAAACGGATGTACGGGGAAGCCTCGGAGCATTTCGGCGGCGTACACATACTTTTCAACAACGCCGGAATATCCCCTCCCGACGACGCCTCCATCCTCGAAACCGAGATGGAGGCGTGGGAGCGCGTCCAAAATGTGAACTTGAAAAGCGTCTATCTTTGCTGCAAATACGGGATTCCACACCTCCTCGAAAACGGCGGAGGCTCCATCATAAACACCGCGTCGTTCGTGGCGGTGATGGGGGCGGCGACGAGTCAGATCTCGTATACCGCGTCGAAGGGCGGCGTGCTTGCTATGAGTCGGGAGCTCGGCGTCGAGTTTGCGAGGCGGGGCGTTCGGGTTAACGCGCTTTGTCCGGGGCCAGTGAATACGCCGCTTTTACAGGAACTCTTCGCCAAAGATCCGGAGAAGGCGGCGCGGCGGATGGTTCATCTGCCGATGGGACGCTTCGCGGAGGCGACGGAAATCGCGAACGCCGCGTTATTCCTCGCTTCGGACGAGTCTTCGTATATAACGGCGTCCACCTTTATGGTTGACGGGGGGCTTTCGGGGGCGTACGTTACGCCTGAGTGAGGTAGCGAGGAGGTCGTCATGATCGAAGACAGGAAAACCGGACTCTCGGAGAACATCCTCGACGCGGTGGGGGACACGCCGCTCGTCGAGGTCGAGGGAATATATTGCAAGCTCGAATATTTGAATCCCTCCGGCTCTGTGAAAGCCCGCATCGCGAAATACATGATCGAACGCGCCGAGGACGAGGGACTTATTTCACCCGGCGACACCATAGTGGAGGCGACGAGCGGAAACACGGGAAACGCGCTCTCGATGGTCGCGGCGGTGAAAGGGTACCGGATGCTTGTCGTGATGCCGGAGGGTCTCTCCGGCGAGCGGGTCGCCATAAGCCGGGCCTTCGGGGCGGATATTTTGCACGTCGGACATTTCCACGTGGATTCCGCGCTCGAAAAGGCGAAGGAACTCGGCGAGAGGGACGGATATTTCTGTCCGTCGCAGTTCGAGAACGAGTGGAACGTCGAGGAGAACCGGACGTGGCTCGGACCGGAGATATTGGCTCAACTTCCCGAAGGAACCATCCCGGACGCGCTCGTGATGGGGGTCGGGACGGGGGGGACGCTCATCGGTGTCGGACAGGCTTTCCGCGAAGCGAACACGGACGTGCGGCTCTTCGCGATGGAGCCGGACGAGTCGTGCACGATACTTTGCGGTGAGATCGGGACGCACCTCATCGAGGGCATCGCCGACGGTTTCGTGCCGGGCATCTTCGCTCGACACAACGACCTCGTAAACGAGACGCTCTCCGTCGACTCCGAAGAGGCCATCGAAACGATGCGTCACCTCGCCAAAAAGCACGGCCTCTTCGTCGGACCGTCGAGCGGTGCGAATCTCATCGCCGCGAAGAAAGTTTGGGAGAATCATCCGGAACTAAAGAATATCGTCACGCTTTTCTGTGACGAGGGAGAGAAGTACATTCAGGATCACTTCGCGAGGCCGGACACGGTTCAGGTGGACGCGGAGAACTTCTCGTAGCGTTCACTGAAAGAACCCGGAAACCCAGAACCACACCCGATCGATTATGGAGGCTTCCTCGTACCCACTCCCCGCGACGAGCGGACTCGTGCCGATGCTCTCTCCTTCGACGAACACTTCGACCTCCCCGAGGCGCTCTCCTTCTCCGGCGCTCGCGGGAAGTTCGTCCGCCGTGACCCTTCTCTCGACCTCCGAGGCGGCGTCCACGGGGACGGCTATGGTGTTCGCCGCGACGAGTTCGACGCTCTCGTCGCGCCGGGAGGGGAGCATTCTTTCTTCGTATGGCTCGCCTTCGCGGATGAGTTGCGAGCGTTCGTACCTTTCGAAGGCGTCGCGAAGGAGTTCTTCGGCGTCGGTGAAGCGGCTTTGTTCGGTGGCCGCGCCGAGGATGACGGCTATATACGATTCGTTTCCATCTTCGGCGGAGGCGACGAGGGATGGCCCGGCTTCGGGGGAGGTTCCGGTCTTCACGCCGTCGGCTTCCGGGTATGCGGTGAGAAGCTGGTTCGTGGTTACGATGTCTATTTCGCGGGCATCCGTGGAAATGGTCGCCTCGGTCATCGCGATGGTCTCGGAGAAGAGTTCGTATTCCATCGCTTCGGCGGAGATCGAGCCGAGATCCCGGGCGCTCGAATAGTTTTCCGGATCGTCGAGGCCCGCCGGATCAGCGAAGTTCGTGTTCTCAAGCTCCATCTCATCCGCTTTCTCGTTCATCCTTCCGACGAAGCTCTCGACTCCGGCTTCGCCCCCGCCACCGCCCAAAGACTCGGCGAGGGCATATACCGCCTCGGTGCCGGAGGGGATGAGGGAGGCGGTGAGGAGGTCGCGGCGGCTCACGCTCTCGCCTTGTATGAGGCCGACGTTGCTGTACGTGAAGCCGACGAAACGCTCGGCCTGCTCGGAGATGACGACCTCCTCGTCGAGGCTCGCGTCGTCCTCCAGCGCGGCGAGTGCGACCATGATCTTTGTTATGGAGGCTATCGGAAGTTGCTCGTCGGCGTTCTCCCCGGCGAGGTATAGCCCGCTCTCCTCGTCCACGACGGCCCATGCCTCGGCGTCCACTTCAGGAAGGGCGGCGACCTCCGCCTCGGGGGCGTCGGTTTCGGGGGTGGTTTGCTCGGTGGCTTCCTGGGATCCGGCCCTCTCGGCGCCCATCGGTGCGAGGAGTATGAACAAGGCGGTCGCCATAAAGAGGCGAGCCTTCGCGAGAACCGTCTTCTTCCGCACCTTCCGTCCCTCCATCTCTCTTTATAGACGTGAAAACATTCCCCCCCCCACGATAAGGCTATCACGCCGCCATACTCCGAGAGGGCTGGGGCGGGGCGCAACGTGGGCGGGAATCCAAACCGCAGGGGCGTTTGTGCTAATCTTTGCTCGCCCGACGAAGGCTGCGGGAGAGAGTCGCCGAGGAAAATGGGTCGGCGGCCGCCGAAGGTGAAAGATCCGGGCGGGAATACCCGCGACGGGATCGAATCTCTCAGGCAAAAGGATCGCGAGCCGGAGGGCATCCTGGAGAGTCCGGCGAGCCGAAAAGGCTCCGTCCGGCGCCGATGGGGTAACACTCTCAGGTCATTGGGACAGGACGGAAAATATAAACGTCCACCCGACAAGGGGGTATGACCCGTGGCGAGATTCACTCCACACACCGATTCCGACATCGAAGAGATGCTCGACGCGATCGGTGTCCGATCCATCGACGACCTCTTCGCCGACGTCTCTCCAAAAATGAGCGGCGAACTCGATCTCCCGCCCGTCCTCTCCGAATACGAAGCCCTCCGAGACGTCGAAGAGGCCGCGTGGGAGAACGACACCGGGCTCCCGATGTTCCTCGGAGCCGGAGCATACGACCGGATCATCCCCTCCTCCGTCTCCGCCATGCTCTCCCGTGGCGAGTTTCTGACAGCGTACACCCCGTACCAGTCGGAAGTCAGCCAGGGCGGTCTTCAAGTAATCTTCGAGTTCCAGTCCATGATCTCCGAACTTGCCGCCCTCGAAATCTCGAACGCCTCCGTTTACGACGGAGCGAACGCCGTCGTCGAAGCCGCACTCATGACCGCCCGCCTCACCAAACGAGACCCGAAAGTCGCCGTCTCCGCCGGACTGAACCCCCGATACCGCGAAGTCATCGAAACATACGGCGTTGAAATTGTTGAATTGTCGCATAACAATGGCACAACAAATTTCTCGGATGTGCCGGATGACGTATCCGGCGTCTTCGTTCAAAACCCGAACTATTTCGGAAACATCGAGGACATCGAGGCGGCGTCAGAGGCGGCGCATGGTGTGGACGCGCTTTGCGTGGCGGTGTGCGACCCGATCTCGCTTTCCCTCCTCGAAGCTCCGGGGAACCTCGGGGCGGACATCGCGGTGGGCGAGGCGCAGCCGCTCGGGATGAGCCTCTCCTTCGGCGGCCCGTATGCCGGATACATGGCGACGAAAGAAAAGTTCGTGCGGCAGCTTCCGGGGCGCATTACCGGCGAGACCGTGGACAAGGACGGGAAGCTCGCGTATGTGCTCACGCTTCGTGGGCGCGAGCAGGATATACGGCGTGCGCGGGCGAACTCGAACATATGCACGAATCAAGCCCTCACCGCCCTCGCCGCGACCGTGTACACCGCGCTCATGGGGCCGGAAGGACTCCGCGAAGTCGCCGAGCTTTCCGCGTCGAAGGCTCATTATCTCGCCGAGAGGCTTCAGGCTTCAGGTTTCAGGCTTCGGTATCCCGACTCCCCGTTCTTGTGGGAATTCGCGGTGGAGATGGAGGATGTCGAGCGGGCGAACGAGGCATTGCTCGACGCGGGCATGATCGGGGGCCTCGACCTCGGGGACGGGGCGATGCTCGTCGCCGTGACCGAGAAACGGACAAAAGAAGAACTTGACGCCTTTGTGGAGGTGGTGGCGAATGCTTAGCGAAAAGACCCTCGGGAGCCTCATCCGCGACAAGGGACGCCCCGGACGAAGGGGTTTCACCCTCCCGAAAAACGATGTGGAGAACCTCGATCTCGAGAAAATCCTTCCGAAGAAAGCACTCCGTGAAGAGAAGCCCGAACTCGCGGAGGTGGACGAGCCGACAGCCGTCCGCCACTATACGAACCTCTCGCGCAAAAACTGGGGCATCGACACGAACTTTTACCCGCTCGGATCATGCACGATGAAGCATAATCCGCGAGCGAACGAAGCCGCCGCCGCGACACCGGGCTTCGCCTCGCTCCACCCCCTCCAGCCGGAGAAGCAGTCGCAAGGCGCACTCCGCGTCATGCACGAGCTTCAAGGTTTCCTCTCCGAGGTCTCCGGGCTTTCCGCCGTTTCTTTGCAGCCGCTCGCCGGGGCGCAAGGAGAACTCACATCCATCCTCATGGTTAGGAAGTATTTCGAGGACGCGGGGGACACCGGGCGAACCACCGTCATCGTGCCGGAGACGGCGCATGGGACGAACCCCGCGACGGCGACGATGGCGGGTTTCAAATCGAAGGAAATCGGCGTGGACGAGCACGGCGGCGTGGATGTCGAGGAGCTTCGCGAGGCGGTGGACGAAACGACCGCCGCGCTCATGATCACGAACCCGAACACGTGCGGCGTGTACGAGCGGAACATAACGGAGATCGCCGAGATCCTCCACGACGCGGGAGCCTTCCTCTATATGGACGGCGCGAACATGAACGCGAACATGGGCCGGATGCGCCCCGCCAAAGCGGGCGTGGACATCATGCATTACAACCTCCACAAAACGTTCTCGACCCCGCACGGAGGCGGCGGCCCCGGATGCGGAGCCATCGCGAGCACCGAAAAACTCGCCCCCTTCCGACCCGACCCGACCGTGGAAAAGAGCGGCGACGAGTTCCGTTTCGTCCGGCCCGAGAAAAGCATCGGGCGGGTGGCGGGTTTCCACGGGAACTTCGGCCCGATCCTCCGCGCATGGAACTATATAAAGATGCACGGCCCGGAGCTTCGGGATGTGACGGACATGGCGGTTCTCAACGCGAACTACGTCCGGGCGAAGCTCGGCGGGGCATACCGAGTCCCATACAACGAGCTTTGCAAACACGAAGTCGTCATCCAGCCGCCGGAGGGGAAGCGCGCCCTCGACATCGCGAAGGGTCTCATAGATCACGGATACCACCCACCGACCATATACTTCCCGCTCGTCGTGAAGGAAGCGATGCTCATCGAGCCGACCGAATCCGAGTCGAAGGAGACTTTGGACGACTTCATCGGGGCGATGCTCGAGCTAGCCGAAACCTCGGACGAAGACCTCGAAGCCTCGCCCACGACCGCCCCGACGCGCCGCCTCGACGAGACCCGAGCCGCCCGCCAACTCAAAGCGAGGTGGTGAGGGATGGCGAACCTCCGTCGCACCCCGCTTTACGAGGAACACAAAACCCTCGGGGCGAAGCTCGTGGACTTCGCGGGGTACGAGATGCCCGTTCAATACACGGGAATAAAGTCCGAGCACGAAGCCGTGAGGAACCGCGCCGGACTCTTCGACGTCTCGCACATGGGCGAGGTCTTCTTTCGCGGCCCCGACGCCGAGGAGGCCGTACAAAGGCTCGTCACCCGCGACGTTTCGCGCCTCGCCGAGGGACAGGCCGGATACGCCGCCGTTTGCTACGAGAGCGGCGGAACCGTGGACGACGTGCTCGTTTACAAACGCCCCGACGAGTACATGATCGTCGTCAACGCGGCGAACCGCGAAAAGGACGTCGCACATTTCCGGGAAAACGTCTCCGGCCTCGACGTGGAAATATCGGACGAGTCGGACGAATGGTCGCTCATCGCCGCGCAAGGGCCGGAAGCCCCCGGCATGCTCGAAGCCTTCACCGAAACCAACCTCGTCTCCATGAAATATTATCGTTTCGTCGAGGGCGAAGTCGCCGGGAAGCGGGCCATAATATCGCGCACCGGATACACCGGGGAGGACGGCTTCGAGCTTTATCTCGCCAACGAGGACGCGCCGGAGGTGTGGCGTGCGCTCGTCGAAGCGGGGGCGGTTCCGGCGGGACTCGGCGCACGCGATACGCTCCGCCTCGAAGCGGGGATGTGTCTTTACGGGAACGAGCTCGATGCGGAGACCTCGCCGCTCGAAGCGGGGATTTCGTTCGCGGTGCATCTCACGAAGCAGCCGGAGTTCATCGGGCAGAGCGCGCTTCTCCGGCAGGATGCGAACGGCCTCGACCGGAAGCTCGTCGGCTTCGAGGTCGAGGGGAGGGGGATCGCCCGTCACGGGTATACCGTTACAGACGGGGCGGAGATCGTGGGCGAGGTGACGAGCGGCACGATGTCCCCGACGCTCGGGGCGGCCATCGGACTCGCGCTCGTGGAGCCGACGGTGGGCGACCGCTTCGAGGTCATAATACGCGACCATCCCGTTCCGGCTAAAATCGTCGGGTTGCCGTTCTATAAGCGAGAGAGATAGGGAGAAAAAGGTGAGCTTGCCGCAGGATCTTCAATATACGAAGTCCCACGAATGGGTTCGCACCGAAGACGACACCGCCACGATCGGCATCACCGACCACGCCCAAGACGAACTCGGCGACGTGGTCTTCGTCGAACTCCCGTCCGTCGGCGACACATTCGAGGCCGGAGAATCCTTCGGCACCGTCGAGTCCGTCAAAGCCGTCTCCGACATATACGCCCCCGTCGCGGGCGAAGTCGTCGAAGCGAACTCCGCTCTCGAAGACTCGCCGGAGAAAATAAACGAAGACCCGTACGGGGAAGGCTGGATCGTCAAACTAAAAACCTCCGGCTCCTCCGACGACCTCCTCTCCGCCGCCGAGTACGAAAAAGTGATGAAAGAAGGCGACTGACCCCGGCCTCCATCCGGCTCGGAGATGCCGGGGCCGCAGACGAAACAAGCCCGCGCCGTCCCGGCAAATCCCACAAAATACCCGCATATAGCCTCAAAAACGGCAAAAAGTTTTCGAAGCACGGTACGCTATATGGAGAGTGGGTAGATGGCGAAAGCACTATATATGTGGCCCGCTATGTGCGTTTCGTCGGGAATTCTGAAGAAATACTGAATTTTCTGTGTCGAGGGGTTTACAAAGTGTGGCGAGCGGGGTATCATTCTGTTTGTCGGTTGGTGCGATACTAAATCGACACAATTAAAGATCCCGGGGTGCTACTCCTCCTTTCCCTTTCCCCACCTATCACCCCTAAGGTGCGCTCCGGGATCTTCTCTTTTTCTTCGAAGTTTCAGGCCACAGGCTTCAGGTTTCAGTTTTTCTCTCTATGACGATTCTCGAATTCGACCACGCAGCGTGTGCGGACTCTCGGCGATCGTTTTATTTGCGGGCGAAGATGGTTCGATGCACCTCTTGTATCCGGGGTATTTCCTGATGCCCGAAACCTAAAACCTGAAACCTCGAAAGAATCTCCTTGACCCTCACGTTACGTGAGGGCTTATGGTATCCGACGGGTTTTCGCTGTCGGATATGTGAGTCATTGGAGGTTTGAGATGGGAAGAGCGAGGAGGAGAGAGCGTGCGAAGGTGAAGTTGCAATTGGAGGCTGGGAGGGCGACGCCCGCGCCGCCGGTTGGCCGGGATCTCGGCCCGCACGGTGTGAACCTCGCCGAGTTTTGCAAACAATACAACGACGCGACGAGGCATCAGGATGGCGCGATCGTCCCGGCGGTGGTGACCATTTATGAGGATCGCACTTTCAGCATGATAACCAAAACCCCGACGACGGCTTATCTCCTTCGCCGGGCGGCTGGCATCGAGAAGGGAGCCGGGACACCGGGAAACGGAGTGGTCGGCTCGATCACGAGAGCGCAACTCGAAGAGATCGCCGAAGTGAAGATGCCCGACCTGAACGCTTCGTCGGTGGAAGCCGCGATGAAGGTCGTCGAAGGCTCGGCGCGCAGTATGGGTGTCAGAGTGAGCGAGTGAATGGCTCTTTGCTTCATGTATTAGCATTGGGTCGTGAAAAGGAGAAACGGAGAAGTTTCAATGGAAACCACGGTTTGGAAAGTCGGTGAACTGGCGCAGCGGACGGGATTGTCCATTCGGACGTTGCACCACTATGATGAGATCGGGCTTCTCCCGGCCACCGGACGCGGTGAGTCGGGGTATCGGAAGTACGAGAAGACCGACATCGAGCGTCTGCAAAGGATCCTTTTCTATCGGGAACTCGGGTTCACACTGCGGGAAATAAAGACCATCGTCGAGGATCCCGACACCGACGCGAACGGGCATCTCGAACGCCAGCGAAGTTTGCTGACCGAGAGGATCGAGCGTCTTCGAAAGATGGTCGCCGCGATAGACAACGAAATGGAGGCAGAGAAGATGGACATAAAGCTGACGCCCGAGGAGAGGCTGGAAATCTTCGGTGATTTCCTTCCCGAAGACTACGAGGAAGAGGCGAAAGAGCGGTGGGGAAACACCGACGCATACAAAGAGTCGCAACGTCGCGTCTCAGAGTACACGAAGGAGGACTGGCTGAAGATAAAGGCCGAGGAAGAAGGAACGACGGCGACCTTCGCGTCTCTCTTCGAGTCGGGGGCTTCCCCGGACGGCGATGAGGCGATGGACGCCGCCGAGGCGCATCGGATGCACATCACGCGCTGGTTTTACGAGTGCGGGTATGAAATTCACGCCGGACTCGGAGATATGTATGTCGCCGACGAACGCTTCCGGGCGAACTACGACAAGCACGCCCCCGGACTCTCCGAGTTCATAAGAGACGCGATCCACGCCAACGCGAAACGCGCCTCGAACCAGTAAACAGCGCACGAAAAAGAACCTCCCGCCATTTTCGAGGCGGGAGGTTCTTTGCTGACTGGCTTGAAATGCTGACAAGCTGACAGGCTTTTACGAAGCTTCTTCGCCCTCCGCCTGGGTCAGGTAATAAAGCGTGTGCATCAGTTGCGCGGTCGGGTCTATGCGGTGGATGTCCACGTCGGAGGGGACGTGCAGGAGGACATCCGTATAGTTGAGTATCACCTGTATATCCGCCTCGACCATGAGTTCGGCGACGGCTTGCGCGGAATGCGCCGGGGTGGCGATTATGCCGATGATCTCATCCGCCTCCGCGACGCTTTTCGCAAGCTCGTCAATGTGCTTCACGACGACGTTGCCGACCGTGCGCCCGATTTTGCTCGAGTCGTTGTCGAAAACGTCGTGGATGACGAACCCCCGCTTCGGGAGAATGGTGCTCGAAGCGATGGCGCTCCCGAGATTCCCCGCCCCCACGAGCGCGATGTTGTAAGTTTGTCGCAGCCCCAAAATACTCCGAACCGCCTCGACGAGATCGTAAGCCTGGTAGCCGACACCCCGCGTCCCGGAGAATCCGATGGCGTTGAGGTCGCGCCTGACTTGGACCGGGTTTATTCCCGTGAAGTCGCCGAGTTCCTTGCTTGAGATCGCATCCCGTCCCTCTTCTATGAGCTGTTGCGTAACCCTGAGATATTTCGTGAGCCGGTTCGTGAGTCCCGGCTGTAGCGTGGCTCGCACCTGTCCTTCGCTCCTTTTCGTCCGAACGATGTTGATGATGAAGGCATTGTAACAAAATGGATCGCCCTTGCAATAATGATGATCTTAATCGAGAACAAATCAGTTAGCTGATTTGATTACAGCCTCCGGCAAGGGGGGATTTTCGCCCTCCACCATCGCTTTGTTGTACGATGGAAACATGGAAAGCGATTTCAAAGCGGGCATTTCTTTCTCTTTCGCCGGACATCGCCCTCGACCGCCCCGGCCCCGGCCGCGCCTCTGAAAAGAGGCCGGACTCGGGGCTTCCGCGTCTTCTTCCATAGCCACGAATCGAGGGGAAACTTTGTTTGCCATGAAAGGTGGGCGCGAGGCGTCCGGCGCCGTGTCCGGGTTCCGTGTTCGGGGGATGACGGATGGGGATCCCGCACGCATCGTGGACTTTCGCGCCGTCGTGAAATGGCCCGCCGACCCCGGCGCCTTCGACCTTCTCCGAGGCATGCGCGATGTCCGATGGGCCGTCGCCGAATCGCCGGAAGGCGTTATCTGCGGGATGGTCGGGGCGGTTCCGTTCGTCGGCGGCGTCGGGATACTTTGCCACCTCGCCGTCCGGCGCGAGTACCGGAACATCGGACTCGGAGCGAGCTTGACGGCGTGGGCCGTCGCGTATCTCCGGTCGCGTGGAACGAAGCTCGTCCGGCTATATACGACACCCGAGGCGGAGAACGTGTATCGCTCTGTCGGCTTCGAGCCGGGCGAATTCCGAACCGTGTACCGTCTCGAAAAGCCGGGTGAAAGAGCCTCTCCGAAGTTCGGCGGGCATCGTGTCGAGACTTTGTGTTTCGGGGATTTGCCGGAGATGCACGGTCTCGACCGATGGTCGTACGGCGCGGATCGCGGCGGTCTCATCCTCTCCATACTCCGCCTCCATCCCGGACGCGGCCTCGTCGCGAGGGACTCGTCGGGGAGGATGAAGGGATATCTCGTGAGAAGCCACTCCTCGGGAGAGATTCGCATCGGCCCGTTCATGGCCTCGGATGAAAAAGTGGCCGAGACACTCCTTTCCCGCGCCATCGAAGGCGGAGACGCGCCGATACGTATCGTCGTCCCCGGCGAAGACGGCCCGGCCCACGAACTCATCCGAGATTTCGGGTTCGCGGGAAAGCGCGACCGTCTTCGAATGGAGATGGGCGAAATTCCGGAGCCGGGCGGTCTCGAAGAGTATGCGACGACCGCGTACCTTGCGACGTGAAAAGCATTCGGGAAGGAGTTTCACCATGCGTATGAGCGAGCTTTTCGGGCGGACTTTGCGGGACGCGCCCGCGGACATCGAGACCGAGGGACACAAACTTTTGCTTCGGGCGGGCTTCGTTCGGCGGCTTTCTTCGGGGATTTTCAGTTATTTGCCTTTGGCGAAGAGGTCGCTCGAAAAAACAAAGTCCATTATGAGAGAGGAGATGGAGGCGGTCGGCGGACAGGAAATCGAGATGCCCGTCGTCCATCCCGCCGACATGTGGAAGCGTTCCGGGAGATATGATCTGGTGGGGCCGGAGCTTGCCCGGCTCTCCGACCGCCGCGAGCGAGAGATGGTTCTCGCGATGACCCATGAGGAGGTCGTCGCCGAGCTTGCCGCGGGCGAGGTCGAGTCGCACAGGCAATTGCCGAGGCTCGTTTATCAAATCCAGACGAAGTTCCGCGACGATCCCCGCCCGAGAGCCGGACTCGTCCGGGCGCGTGAGTTCACCATGAAGGACGCATACAGCCTCGACCGCGATGAAGCCGGACTCGACCGTCGGTATCGCGCGCTCCACGAAGCGTATTTCCGCGTCTTCGAGCGGTGTGGGCTTCCGACCGTCTCGGTGGGCGCGGACGTGGGGGTGATGGGCGGAAGCGAGTCGCACGAGTTCATGTATATGAGCGGAATCGGCGAGGACACGATCATAGTTTGCCCGGAGTGCGGATACACCGCCAACCGCCAGATCGCCGCCTTCCGAAAGCCCGCCGCCGAACCGGAGGAGCCGAAGCCGCTCGAAAAGGTCTCCACCCCCGGCGCGGACACAATCGAATCATTGGCGAAGTTCATGGACATCCCGGCCTCGAAAACGGCGAAGTCGATGTTCATGGTCGCCGGAGAACGACTCGTCGTGGCCGTGCTTCGCGGCGACATGAGCCTCAACGAGACGAAGCTCGCGAACGCGCTCGGCACGGCGGAGCTTCGTCCCGCCCGCGAGGACGAAATAACCACCGCCGGAGCCGTGCCGGGATACGGCTCCCCCATCGGGACGGCGGGGGCGACCGTCGTGGTTGACGATGCGGTACCGACTTCCCCGAACCTCGTCGCGGGGGCGAATGAGGAAGGCTTCCATCTCTCGAACGCGAACCTCGGAAGGGACTTCGAGGCGGGCATCATCGCGGACATCGCCCTCGCCGAAAGAGGGGCGGCGTGCATTCGATGCGGAAGTCCCGTCGAGGCGGAGCGCGGGGTGGAGGTCGGGAACATCTTCAAGCTCGGCGTGAAATACAGCGAGGCTCTCGGAGCCTCTTTTCTCGACGAGGATGGCGGTCGGAAGCCGATAGTCATGGGTTCGTATGGCATCGGGGTCGGAAGGCTCCTCGCGTGCGTCGCCGAGAAGCATCGCGACGAAAACGGCCTCATGTGGCCGATGTCCGTGGCTCCGTACCACGTCCATCTCGTGTCGCTCGGAGACACGGTCGAGGAGGCGGAGAGGCTTTGCCGGGAACTCGAATCGGCGGGCGTGGAGGTTCTCCATGACGACCGGGACGAGCGGCTCGGTGTGAAATTCAAAGACGCGGATTTGATCGGTGTTCCGGTGCGGGTCGCGATCACACCACGCTCATTGAAAAACGGAGGCGTCGAAGTGAAGCTCCGCCGGAAAAAGGAAAGCGAAGTCGTGCCGAGGGAAAATGTCCGCCGTGTCGTCGAGGAGAAGATCGAGGAATCGAAACGGGAACTTTAGCCGAGGGAGCGGAGGTTGTTGAAATTGAGGACATCCACGCCCCGGTCGGCCAAATAATTGTAAAGGCGGAAGTCGTCGGTGAGGACGAGATACGGGGCGGCGGCGACCTCGATGATTGACGTGTCCGTGATGCCGAGCTTCACGAACGTCGGTTTCCGAGCGAGATCCGCGCCGGAGATATGGTTTTCGCGGAGTTCCGGGATGCTCCGGGCGAAAAGTTCGAAGCATCCCGTTTTGGCGCGTCCGCCAAGCTGTCCGAGGAGGTTGCTCGTCTCCGTGAGGATGTACGGTGTGGTGACGACCTTCTCGAAACCTCCAAGCACCCCGTTTAGGGTGTCGAAGTCCTCCGATACGAACCTGTCCGCCGTGCGCGGAAAGCGTTCGACGAGGCTCCTTTCGTAGCTTCCCACATAGAAAAGAAGGAGGAGGTTCGTGTCCACGAGAACGCCTCCGCGCCGATGGCGGGCGGCCATCTCCGTGACGTATCGTTCCATCTATAATCTCGTGTATTCTTCCAGCCGCCTGTCCCGCATGCTTTTGAATTCGCCCGTCTGTGCGTCGAGTTTGATCTCTTTATAGTCGCGGAGATTTGGGTCGGCGACGTACCTTTGTCCCATCGCCTTTGCGAATGGAGGTATTCTCGCAAACCTCGTGAATCCAACCGTGACAAACCACGTATCGTTCGACCTCTCGATCTCTTCGAGAAGGAGATCGTTCAATTCCTTCTCGTCGTATATCTTCCGTATCTCCTCGAAAGCTCTCTCGATCGCCTGCCGAAGCTCTATTTTCGCCATGCCGGATACCCTTCCTCGCTCACCCGTGATTTTAGACGGCCTCACTCGACCCGGTACAAAACCGCTTCCTCATTCCCCGCGACTCGTCGTAAAGACTCCTCGCTTTCGACCGCGTCCACGATGGCGTCGCCGTCCTCGCCTTCATCTTCATACAAATCCGGATGGACGATGATGAAATCCACGCCGAGGCGATCCATCTCGGCGTGGCTCTCGGAACTCGGGACGGAATTTAGCGCGTCGCGGGTTTCTTCGTATCCTTCGGGGAAATAGCTCGCGTATCCGTTGACGAGGCTCCACCATCCATACGTCGAGCGAACCATCCGAGGGGTCTCGCGGAAAGCGTCCACCGGACTTGCGAACGGGACTTCGGCGACGACGGTTTGCGGCCCGGCGTTCTCGGCCAAATATTCATAGGCGGGTTCGAGGGTCGGGGGGCCGCGGTCTATGAAACGGTCAACCGGAAGCGTCGGGAGGAACTCGAAGATGGTGAATATGGAGACGGCGATGACCGCGAGCGTGGCTTTGTTTCCGCCGAGGATTTCCATGAGCTTCCGGAGTCCAAAGGCGGCGAGGACGGCTATGGGGATCATTATGATGGCCCACATCCTCGCCGGGACGCGCAAACTTCCGAAGCCCGGCACGAACTCATAAAGGAGATAAAACGGGAGCGGGATGTTTATGTCCCCGAGCGGAATGAGGGGGCCGAGGGAGAACACGAATATGACGAGACCGAGGAGCGCGTAAAGTTTCGAGTGGGTGCGGATCCTCCCGAAAAACAATCCGAAAGCGGCGAGCGCGGCGACGGCGAGGCCCGGATAAAGGGTGAGTTCGTACATTGGTTTGCCGTCCTCGTTCGAGGTTCCGAGGGCTTCGGGCGTCCATCCGAGGAGGAGGCTTTCGGGCGGGGAGGTGAGTAGTGCGGCGGGGATGACCGAGCCTCCCGCCGCCTGTTCGACGGGTCGGCTGTGATCCTCGGCCCCGGACAACGCGAGATACGGCCACAAAACGTACGCGAGGACGATCCCGAAGAGTCCGAAGAATACGGCTCCGTAAATGAAGTCCTTTTTCTTCGGGAACTCGCGTTTTATGAGCGACCACACTATGAAGAAAGTCGCCATCATGAGGGTTGCGAAGATACCGTAATAAAGTCCGCTCGTCGCGTTGAGCGCGAAGAAGAGGGCGACGAAGAAGAGGTCGCGGGGCTTCCGTCCGTCCTCCAAATACTTGTGCATGAAAAGGAGGATGAGTGGGAGGAGGTATGTCGTCATCGAATTTAATTGCGTGATGTGTCCCATCCGGTATGGGCAAAGCGCGTACACGGCCCCGGCGAAGAGCGAGGCCGGGAGGGCGTGTGGCATCCGCGCCATGATGCGCTTCGCCAGCAAAAACACCGTGTATCCGGACAATATGTACGTCAAAAGCAAGATGACATTGAAGTTTATGAGGGGGTTCCCGGTCAAAAGATAAATCGGCAAGGTCGCCACCGCGCTCGGGAGGAGGAGGTCGGTGTATGCGAGGGTGTTCGCCGTCGGATAAAAAATATTCGCGTCGTAAAGGGATGCGTCGGAGATGATCGCGTTTTGGATCCACGCCATGCTCCACACCATCACCGCCGGGTCGCCCGAGCCATTCACCCGGTCCATATTGAAAACAAGCGGATACGTGAAAAGCACAGCGAGCGCGGCGTACAAAATTATCGCGGACACGTGAACGAGCGGACCCCGACCCTCGTTCATTGTTTTGTCGCGGTTCGCATTTTCCATAATCCTCGGCGAATTGAACCATCAAACGCCGCGCCGGACAGGGAAGCGCAACCGAAAAGCTGACCGGCTGACGAACGAAGCGAAGCGCGTGCGCGGCGTAGCCGCCAGGCGAACCGCCTTAACGAAAGCGAAACATCCCCTTAAAACGCTCGCAAGCTCATTTCCATATAATGGCTTCGATGGGACGACCAAGAAACTTCTTGTTGGCGGTTTTGCTCGTCTTTCTTGCGGTCGTTGGCTGCGGGGAGTCCGGTTCGCCGAACCAAACTGCGGCCATGACCACCAACGACGAAGGTGGGGGAGAGGAGTCCACGGTCTCCGGCGAGGCTCCGGCTATGATCGAGGACTCGATGCCCGAGGCGACCGTCGGAGCATCCCCCGAAGCCGTCCCGGAGGAGACGGAGACCGCATCCCCCGAGTCCCCCGAGCCGGAGTTCGCCGCGGCCACCGAGGCGGATGGCGGGCAGGGCTTCGGCGCGGACGGAGTTCTCGCGGTGCGGCACAGCGTCCATGAAGGATACGAGAGGGTCGTCATAGATCTCGGCTCCGGACAAAACCCCGCCGAGAGAACCCCCGAATGGTCGCTCTCCACCCCCGAAGGCGACGGCGTCCTCCGCGTGAGCCTCCCGTCGGTGGCCTCGACCGCCGTCTCCGACGGCCCCCTCGGCGAGGGTTTCCTCGAAGGCTTCCATGTCGTCCGCGCCCCCGAGGGCGGCGTTTTCGTGGACATACTTTCGAGCGAGGCGTTCACGTACCGGACGCTCGACCTCACCGACCCGGCCCGCCTCGTCGTGGATTTCAAAAGCTCCGGCTCCGAAACCCGGATACCGCCGCCGGGGGAAGGCGGAAACACCGTCGTCGCCACCCCGAGGCCCGGCGAGAGAATATCCAACCCGCTCACCGTCAGCGGATACTCGCGCAACTTCGAGGCTCGGAACGAGATCATTTTGTTCGACGCCTCGGGGGAGGCCATCGCCCGGACCGATGCCACAAGCAACGACTGGGCCGCGACGTGGGGATACTTCGAGGCCACCCTCGACATCCCACCGAACTTCACCGGGCCGGGAACATTGCGAGTCGGCGCGCAAAGCGCCCGAGACGGGAGTTTCGAGGGGGTCGAGATTCCCGTTTCCGGCGCCGGATAAATTTGCCTCGGCGAGTCCGCGAAGCATGCGCCGCGTCGTTCGCCTGCGCCATTCGCGGGCGTGCATCCATATCGCGGCGCCCGGTGGAAGTTCCTTGCCCGCGACGATTCACAAAAGGGAGCGGACGCTCCCGGCGGTTCGTGGCGGGTCGTTGTCAGTCGCGGTGTGTCTTCTTGCTCATGACCCCTTCGAGCATGATGCGGTTTGGGATGTAGTGGAGGAAGCCGTCTTCGGACCGCAAGATGATCGAGGCGTATCCGAGTTCCTCGACGACGCCTTCGATGCCGTTGACGGAGATTTCATCCCCTTGCCGCACGTTCTCCTTGACGTAGCGTCCGGCGGTCACGTTCCCCGAGAGGGGAACCAGTCCGAGTCCGAGGGCGAGTGTGGTGACGAGCCCCACAGTGCCGAGGACCATCACGGCGAGGACGATGAGCAGCGAGACCTCGATCCCGAGTTGCGCCGCGGCGAGGAGGACGGCCACCGCCAGCACGCCCGCGAAGGTGGCCCGGCCGAAGAGGGCGCCGCCCGAGATGCCGGAGCGTTCGGCCTCCTGGGAGGCGAGGTTCGAGAGCCATCCGGCGGCGGCGAGTCCGGCGGCGAGGATCACGATGGCGATCAAAGCGCGTCCCGCCAGCGCGACGAGGAGATCCATGCTCCGTTGCAGGGAGGGCAAACCGAGGATGCTCAGCGCGGATGCGACGCCCGCGAGGATGGCGCCCCAGAAGACAACGTGCCCGAGCAAAGTCGAAGGCGCCATGCTCA
Source organism: Rubrobacter sp. (assembly GCA_013695475.1). GTDB lineage: Bacteria > Actinomycetota > Rubrobacteria > Rubrobacterales > Rubrobacteraceae > JACCWD01. Next base: position 24,061 of record JACDAJ010000248.1, read on the forward strand.
AGCCGATGCGCTCCATTGACGAGCTGGAGCCCGTCCTCTCCAAAAGGTCGTCGAAGCCGGTGCGTACGAGGGCGCGCCGCACGAGCCTTTGCAATAACCGGGCTATGAAGAACGCCACCAGAAGCACGAGCACGGCGCCGAGCAGCCGGGGCGCGAACTCGGTGAGGGCGACCCCCAGGGCGTCTACCGTTTCCTGCATCAAAGCCTCCCGTGTTTTATCGCTGCTGTGCCGGGCGGAGGCCCAGATAATGGACCAGCGCACCGAGGTAGTCTGTCGCCAGACCGCGCATGATACTATCCGCCCGCCGCACCGCCGCCGAGACGTATGCACGCCGAATCGCGTAATTGACCACCGCCTCGGGCGCTTCGGGGGTCTCCTCGCCGAGGGCGGAAAGCAGGGCGAGCATCTGTGCGTATGATTCCGCGAGGCGGCGGTTGTCCTCGGTCTCGAGCATGAGCCGCTCGGCCTCGCGCGCCTCCTCGCCCTCCAGCTCGTCGGCGGCGTACGCCCCGATCATCTCCAGAAACTCCCACCGCTCGCTTTCGGTCGAAGGCATCATGGGCGGCCCCCGGCCTCTCCGTCGCCGCCGGGCCTCCCCTTTTCGGAGAGCGCGACGAGCATGGAGGCGCGGCCCCGGCTGACCCAGCCCTTCGCGGTGCCTGTCGGCACGTCCATAACCTCGGCTATCTCGTCGTAGCTGAGTCCCTCCATGTGCCTGAGAACCAGAGCCGCCCGGTGGTCCTCGCGGACGTGCTCGAGGGACTCGAAGATCTCCTCCCGACGCTCCCGGTTGAGGGCGGAGGATTCGGGATCGTTGTCGCTGGTCGGGGTCTCGGGCAAGTATGGAGGCCCCTCCGGCAGCTCGCGCGCTTCCCGGCGTTGATCCTTCCTCCGGGCGTCGAGGCAAGCGTTCACCGTAATCTTGTATAGCCACGTGCTGAAGGCGCTCTCTCCTCTGAAGTTTTCGATGCGTTGCCAGACACGCACCCACACTTCCTGGCTCGCGTCCTGTGCTTTGTCCGGGCCGACAATCCGTTGCGCCACCCTGTGTACGAATCCCGAGCGATCCCGGACTACCTGGGAGAAAGCCTCCACATCGCCCCGAGAGGCCCGAACTATGAGATCCCTGTCTTCGGCGCTTACGCCTGGAACGCTCACCAAGCCGTTCCCTCTGGCCGGGCGGGGCATGGCACAGACGTCTGGCGGAGGGCTTTCTTCATTCCCGTAAGATAGCAGACCTTCCATTTGCAATGTCATTGTAGAAACCTTGTGGAGAGGCTGGAGTGATGAACGCCGGACTCGATCGCG
>JACDAJ010000269.1 GCA_013695475.1 Rubrobacter sp.
CCAGCTTGACGGCCTCAGCCCTGAATTCGGGGGGATATGGTGGTCTGGTTCTGGGCATGTAGTGGACTCCTCTCTGGGACTCTATCGTCCCAAGCCTCAAGGTGTCCACCAAACTGACTTAATCCCATCTTTCCACCGGCGCGCCAGGAAGCTCCGGCGCTTCTTCGAGCCTCCGCGGCGCGCGGCCCCCGGCGAGTTGGCCGGAGACCCCGAGACGCTCATCGCGGATTCGACGCTGCCTCCGGTTTTGCATCCGAGGCAAGCGGGGCAGTCGGCTTCGGGCTTCGAGGGGGCGGCATGGACGCGGTGGGGTTCTTTCTGCGTGTGCGGCGTGAAGCCGCGCCTCGTATGCTCGACCAACCGCGCGCCCCTCTCCTGCGAACTCACCCCGGCCAACACGGCCGACGTACTCCCCACAGAGGAACTCCTCGCGGTGGCGGATCTCGACGAGAGCGGTGTCGTTCGCAGGCTCCTCGGGGATCTGGCCTGCAAAAGCGACGCTCTCGGACGGCGACTGATCGAGCAGGATATTCCGCTCGCGACCGAGGGGGCGAGCAGGCGCCCGGCGGTGCGCCAGCAGGTCGAAGTGTGCTTCGCGCGTCTCAAGCGGGTCTTCGGTTTGGGCGAGACGTTGGCTGCCACGCTTGTCGGGCTGGCGATTCGGATCGCGGCGGAGGTGACGGCGTACACCTGCGGCCTTTACGTGAACAGAGTTCTCGGCAGGCCGCAGGGACGCATCAAGGAACTGCGGGCGTGAGATCTTCGCAACACTCATCTAGGCGGCACGGTCTTCGGCGGAGCCTTCGATGTACTCGACGCGGGCCGGATGGTGATCATTCAAGACCCCACCGGAGCGACCTTCGCAGCCTGGCAACCGAATGACCACATAGGCGCGGGCCGTGTCAACGACCCCGGATACCTCGCCTGGAACGAACTCCAAACCCGCGACCATAGATCGGCGACCGAATTCTACTCCGGCCTCTTCGGCTGGAAAACCTCCCCCATCGAAGAAAACGGAGACACCGTATACCTCACCATCGAAAACAAAGGCGCGATGAACGGCGGCGTCATGCCGATGTCCGAGGCTCATGGCGACGCGCCCTCGTACTGGCTCCCGTACTTCACAGTCGAGTCGTGCGACGGGGCAGTCGAAAAGATAAAAACCCTCGGCGGCAACCTCCTCGCCGGCCCGATGGAGCCGGGAGCCGGAAAAATCGCAGTCGTGAGCGACCCGCAAGGAGCCGCCTTCGCCCTCTTCGAAGGAGAAACCGACGAGTGAAAAGACGGTGAATAGTAAAGCACTAGCTTCGCTCGCTTGGTGAGTGGTGAATAGAAAACTACTCACCGGAGCGAAGCGGCCTTGAGCCCGGGAAGGGAATCGAACCCCCGACCGGCCGCTTACAAGGCGGCTGCTCTGCCTCTGAGCTACCCGGGCGAATTAGCTTCTCAGCCAACGACCCCGAAAGTATATCTCATGCCGGATCCGGCCAAACCACCCCATACTCGAACCCCCGATCCCTCACAGGAACGTTCCGATTAAACGCCCCCGTCGGCTCCTCTCCATAAAGAGTCCGACCCTCGGAAATCGGAAAGCGCGAGACCGGAGGCCACGCCACCGAACCTTCCGAAATCAGCCGTCACGAAACCTTCCCAAAAGCTGACAAACCAAACGCGAAGCCGCCTATCCGCCCTCCGCTTTCCGGCGAACTTCCTCGAGTTCTTCGAGCGTCTTCCTCGAAAGCCTGTCCGCGACCTTCGAGCGGACGGGCTTGTTCGGGTTCCGCGTCACGGCGGGAAGCTCATCGAGAAGCGTCTGGAATTCCCTCGGGGTTGCCCGCACCGCGCCGTTCGCTATCGCCGCCCGCTGAAGCGCGAAGTCCGCCGTATACAACGTCACCGCCCCCGACAATCGCGGAAGAAGGCGTTCGATCACATCATCCGCCGACTGCCTCGCCCCGCTGAAAACGAGCCGCACCGCTCCTCCGGCCCGCATCTCCTCCGTCATCGGCTCGGGGCTTCGGTGCGCGTCGAAGATTATTATGATGTCGCTCCCCGTCCATCCGGCGGCTTTGAGAGCGTCGTTTATAAGAAGCTCCCGCGACTCGTCGAGGCCGCCCGTCCTCGCCGTCCGATACCTCTCGACCCCCCCGATGACGTTGTATCCATCGAGAACCATGTACGATGCCACGTCAGAATCCCCGCTGCCTTCGAGCCTCATAAAGAAGCACCGCCGCCGACACCGAGACATTCAGCGACGACACCGCCCCGAGCATCGGGATGGAAACCGTCCCGTCGCACCCCTCCCGAACGAGCCGCCGAACCCCCTTCCCCTCGCTCCCGAACACAAGTCCGACCCCGCCGCCGAGATCGAGCGCGGTATGCGAAACCTTCGACCCACCTTCCGCCGCATACGTCCATATCCCGGCATCTTTCATCTCATCCACCGCGCGGCGGAGATTCGTCACCCGCGCGACCCGGACATGCTCGCTCGCGCCCGCACTCGCCTTCACGACCGTCGCGTTCACATGAGCCGAGCGATCCTTCGGAATGACCACCCCCGAAACCCCCGCTCCGTCCGCCACCCGCAAAACCGCCCCGAGATTGTGCGGGTCGGTCACCCCGTCGAGAACCACGACGAGCGGCTCCGAGCCATTCAAAATCTCCCCGAGCGACACATACGGATACCCCGCCACCTTCACCGCGATTCCTTGATGCACCCCGGACGCGACATCGTCCACATCCTTCCGGGAAACCTTCTTCACCGAAACACCCTTCTCGCGGGCGAGCCGAAGAACCTCCTTATCCCCCGAAGAATCCAAAATCTCGAACACCTCGCGCCGCTTCGAGCGAAGCGCCTCGATGACGGGCCGAACACCGAATATGACCTCACTCATAGTCGCCCCGCTCGATGAGAGATCGAGAGTCTCCACGCCGAAAGCCGAGAGAAGGCGAGTCCATCGAGAGTCCGTGGGAGGGGTATCGAAAACGACCGTGAAAAGAAAGCCGAAACTATCCCGGCTCCCGAAGCGGAAGGCGAAGCGAATGCCTCTCGCCACTCCGGGCGGCAAACCTCGAATACGAGCCGGGTGCCGAAAATGACATCACTCATGGTCGCGTCGCTTCGGGGGCGGGAGATGCGGGGGGAGCGGAACATCTCCGCGCCGGGGCCGGGAGAAGGCGAGGAATCGAAACCCGCGCCGATGAAGCATTTCGTCGAGTCCCCCGCCGCGCCTCGACACGCCCCGCGAAAAACAAGCGAATCTCCGGCGTCCCCTCGAAGGCGAAAAGCCATCGTCCGATAACTTGGATTCGATGGCTTCGACCCGCTCACGCTCGCGTTCGAGGTTCCGGGGGATTCGACCTCCGACGGAGCCGCGAACGTCTTCGAAGCCCGCTCCTCGGGCGCATACCGCAGAGTCGAAGCAGCTTCGGAGAACCGTCGAGTCGCGTGTCGTGTCTTTTCGGTTCGAGGCTTCCACCGACCCCCGAAACGAATGCCTCCCCACTCCCCGCTCCCGTCGGTTTCCGGGGAGTTCATTCCCGAGAACCATCCCCCCGACGCACGAGGATCGGGCCTTCCGGCGTATCCTCGACCACCCATCCCCCGTCCCGAAGCTCCTCCCGAAGCCCGTCGGCAGCCGCGAAATCACGCCCTTTCCGAGCCTTCTCACGCCCGGCGACGCGCCGGAGAACCTCCTCGTCAACCTCGCCCGTATATCGCACCGAGACGCCATCCACCTCGGCGACCTTTTCTTCGGGAGCCTCCGAAAGGCCGAAACCGAGGATGCCGAGCACCTCTTCAACGGCATCGGCGAGCGAGGCGAACTCCCCGGCGGCCTCGGGGTTCGCGGAGATTTTTCGCCCCGCCTCCCCGACGGCCTCGAAGACGGCGGCGATGGCCTCGGGTGTATTGAAATCGTCGCGCATCGCCGCGTCGAACTTTTCGAGAAGCTCCGTCGCGAGCTTCGCCGAATCCTCCGACGATATTTTGGACGGGGCTATCTGAGCGTGGAAACGGACGAGCCTTTCGTATGAACGCCGCTTTTCTTCGAGTATTTTCTCGGAGAAGTCTACCGGGCCGCCATAATGGCTTTGGAGGAGCCACATCCGGATGGCATTCGCCCCGAACTTCCCGACGGACTCTTTTACATCCACGACGTTCCCGACGCTCTTCGCCATTTTCTCATCGGTCATGCGAACCATTCCGTGGTGGCACCACGCCCGCACGAAATCATGTTCGGGGTGCGCGCCTTTGCTTTGCGCGAGTTCGTTCTCGTGGTGCGGAAAGCGGATGTCCGTCCCGCCGCCGTGGATGTCCGCCCCGTCCGGCAAATGCTTCGATACCATCGCCGAACATTCGATGTGCCACCCCGGGCGACCATCGCCCCACGGGCTTTCCCACGACGGCTCGCCCGGCTTCGACGGCTTCCACAACGTGAAGTCGAGGGGACTCTTTTTATGGCTCGTCTCGGCCTTCTCGGTCTCGCGCATCTCGGACGGCCTTTGGTTCGAGAGGGAGCCGTATTCGGGGAAGCTCTCGACGGCGAAATACACGTCGCCGTTGTCGGAGGAGTATGCGTGATTCTTCTCGATGAGGTCTTCGATGATCCCGATCATCTCCGGTATATGCTCAGTCGCCCGAGGTTCGACATCCGGCATCCCGACCCCGAGGAGCGCGAGCCGCTCATGGAACGAGTCGGTGTACCGCTCGACGATGTCGCTCCACGACACACCCTCCTCGTTCGCCTTCGCGATAATTTTGTCCTCGATGTCCGTGATGTTCCACACGAACTTCACCTCATAATCGCGGCTCCGAAGGTACCGAACCGCCACGTCCCAGAAAAGGTGGACGCGCGAGTTCCCGATGTGGATGTGGTTGTAAACCGTCGGCCCGCACACGTATATACCGACCTTCCCGTTCCCCCCGACCTCGACCATGCCACCCGAAAGCGTATCGTGAACCTTTATCGGAATTTTTTCGATCATGGCCGTAATATAGCCTCTCTCGCCGCCGCTATCCGAAGCCTCGATTCCTCCGCGCCGAGAACCGCGAAGAGATACCCCATCTCCGGCCCCCGGTTCCTCCCCGTAAAAGCCAGCCGGAGCGGATGGAGAAGGTCACGCGTCTTTATATCGTTCTCCTTCGCCCACCCTCGAAGCTCTTTCACAAACTCCCTCGCCCCATCGAGGTCGAAATCCTCGATGGTTTCGAGTCGTTCGGCGGCGTGGGAGAAAACCTCCGCGCTCGGAGGTTCCGAAATATCGGCGGCGAAGGAGTCCGGCTCGACCTCGCCGACGATGCCGCGCAATGCCTCCGGCGCATCCGAGAGCGTCCGCATGTCCTCGCGCATCGCCTCGATGGCGACCGTTTCCCTCCCTTCGGGGAGCGGCTCGTCGAGGAAAGGAGCCATCCTTTCAGAGATTTCATCCGCGTCGAGGAAACGGATGTGTTCGGCGTTCAAACCGAGGAACCGCTCCGGATCGAAGGTCGAAGGACTCGCCCCGATCCGCTCGGGAGTCCATTCATCGGCGAGTTCTCCGAGCGAGGCGAAGAACTCCTTTCCCTCCGGATGCGACCACCCGAGAAGCGCGAGGTGATTTATGACCGCCTCCGGAAGATATCCTTCGCGTCGGAACTCCTCGATGCTCGCCGCGCCGTGCCTTTTCGAGAGCTTCTTTCCGTCCGGGCCGAGAATGACCCCGAGGTGTATGAACTCCGGCGATGAGATCCGTTCATCGGAGGAGGCGGAGGCGTGGCGAGCCGCGTCGCCGCCGCGTTCGGCATCGAGAGCGCGGTGGATGAGGGTTTGCCGAGCCGTGTTCGAGAGATGCTCCTCGCCTCGGATGACGTGTGTGATGCCCATCTCGACATCATCCACGGCGGCGGCGAAATTGTACAAAGGAGTCCCGTCAGACTTCCGAACCACGAAATCCGGGACTTTGGCGAACGATACCTCGCCCCGAAGAACGTCCCGGAAAACGCCGCTCCGCTCCGGCGGACGGAAATACAATGCGTATCTCCCGTCCTCGTCCGTCGCCTCGTATGTGAACCCGGCGTCTCCGAGGCGTTCGAGGTATTTCTCGTAAACCTCGCCACGCTCGCTTTGCCGGGTCGGCTCTCCATCGAAAGGAATCCCGAGCCATTCGAGATCGTCGAAAAGAGTCTTCTCGAAACGCTTCTCGCTCCGGGCGAGGTCGGTATCCTCGATGCGGAGGACGATCTCACCGCCGTGGAATCGGGCGAAAAGATAATTGAAAAGCGCGGTACGCGCTCCGCCGGGATGGAGCATCCCCGTCGGAGAAGGCGCGAAACGAACCCGGACGTCACTCATATATTCCTTTCGAGGAGGCACACCGCTTCGGCGGCGATGCCTTCGCCGCGTCCCGTGAAGCCGAGGCGTTCGCTCGTCGTGCCACGCACGGATACGTCGAATGTCTCCACCCCGAGCGCGGCGGCGAGGTTCTTTCGCATTTCTTCGCGGTGATCGCGTATCTTCGGACGCTCGCATATGACGACGGAATCCACGTTCGAGACGCTCCATGAATCCCCGACGAGCCTTCGGACTTCGCGGAGAAGCTCGATGGAGTCGGCGTCTTGCCACCGTTCGTCGGTGTCGGGGAAATAATGGCCGATGTCCTCCATTCCGGCGGCTCCGAGGAGCGCGTCGGTGATGGCGTGGGAGAGGACATCCGCGTCGGAATGCCCGGCGAGGCCGCGCTCCGACGGAATATCCACGCCACCGAGGATGAGCTTTCGTCCGGCTTCCGGCGCGGCGAAAGCGTGGACATCCACACCGAGTCCGACCCGGAAAGTGTTTGCCGGACGGCTAATCGGAAGCCTCTTTTCCGGCGTGTCTCTCGGAGGAGGACATCCCCGGCACTCGAAGGGGAGCCACCCCCGCCCCCCGGAAGATTCGCGGAACCCCGATGCTTTCGCGGAATGCTTTCAGCGAGCCACCCCGCGCGAGGCCGCTCGAAGTCCGAAGCGTTCTCCGGCGCGTCCGTCGCGGGCGGTGAGAATGGCTTCGGCGAGGACGACATCCTCCGGGGAAGTGAGCTTTATGTTCGACCTCTCGCCCTCGACGAGCCGAACCTCCCCGCCCGCCCGCTCGACGAGGTATGCGTCGTCGGTGGCGGTGGCGAAATTCTCCTCGCGGTCGGCGAAAAGCTCCCGGAGGAGTCCGAGGCGGAAAGCCTGCGGAGTTTGCACGGCTCGAAGCTCCGAGCGGTCGAGGGTTTTCGCAACCGAGTCGCCGGAGGCCACCTTTATCGTGTCCGATACGGGGGTGGCGGGTATGGCTCCGTCCGCTCCGTTCTCGACCGCCTCGATGATTCTCCCGATGAGATCCGGTGTGACGAGGCACCGCGAGCCGTCGTGGATGAGGACGATGGTCTCCGGGTCTTCGTCGCAAAGAAGGAGGCCGCTCTTCGTGGAGAGGGGGCGGCTCTCGCCCGGCTCGGCGCATCCGGCGTATTTATCCACGCCGTGTTCGCGGGCGAGGGCGGAGATCCTCGCCTCCTCCCCGACGGTGTATATCTTCTCGACCTCGGGGGAGTTTTGGAAAGCGGCGAGGGTGTGGAAAAGGGCGGGCCTCCCGAGAAGCTCGATGAACTGCTTCGGGCGGCCCATCCGGCTCCCGGTTCCCCCCGCGAGGACGAGCGCGACGGCGCGTGTTCGAGACGCGCTCATACCGGCTCCGGTCGCTCGATCCCCGAAACCGGGTCTTCCCCGACTCCCGACTCCCGAAGCGAGCGGAGCTGAAGGCGAAGCGATGCGGCCTCCCGACTTCCGAGGCGAAGTCGCTTCACTCCGGTTGGGTCGCTTCGCTCCCGGTCATTGGTTTTTTCCAATAACCAATGACCAATGACCAATAACGGCGGCGAAGCCGCCCGAACCCACCGAGTACCAAACCATCCACCGCGATTCGCCATCACTGCGGGATCTCCCCGGCCTCGATGGTCCGCTGGCGTTCGAGAACCCTTTGTATGGCTCGCGCCCTCGCGTGTCCCACGCCGTCCACGTCGTCGAGTTCGTCCTCGGTGGCTTCGAGGAGCGCGTCGAGCGAGCCGAACTCGCGCACGAGGTTTTGCGAGACTTTCCTCGGGAGGCGCGGAACTTGCGCGAGCTGGCGGAAGCCGCGCGGCTTCACGAAATAATCCTCGATCTGCCCGACCGAGCCATATCCGAGGAGTTGTGTGATCTCCATGGATTCCGAAAGCTCCGAGGCCGAGAGCTTCTTCAGTTTCGCCCGAACCTCGGAAGCGTCCACGCCTTCCTCCACATAGTCCCGGAGGAGCGCGTCGTACTGGTTCGGGACGCGGTAAAAAGCCTCGCCGAGCTGCATTTCGACGAGTCGCCCCTCGCTCCCGAGTTCGCGGATGTACGCTTCGATCTCCTCGGCGATCCTCACCGAATACTCGAATGTCCCGATGGCCCCGACGACCTCGCGCAAAGTGACCACGCCGTCATATTCGTGGACGGTGAGGAGACGAGCCTCGTCCCGAAGCCGCCGCGTGAACTTGTCGAGCGTGGCGAGCGCGGAGTTCGCCTTGTTCAAAACGACCCCGATGTCTTCGAGGACGTGCGGCCCATACGCGCCTTGATAAAGGCTCACGACCCGGCGGCGCTCGGAGACGGCGATGACGAGGTCGCCCGTTTGGGTGGCGGTCCGGTTCGCGGCTCGGTGTCGCATCCCGGTTTCCTCGGATTCGATGGTCGGGTCGGGGTTCAAATGGACGTTCGCGTATACGATGGTTTGGAGGTTCGGGGAGACGACTATGGCGCCGTCCATCTTCGCGAGTTCATAGAGGCGCATCGGAGCGAACTCGACCTCTATTTTTATCCCGCCCGAGACGATGCCCATCTCTTCGAGCTTCTCCGGCTCGGAGATGACGATGAGCGCGCCGTTCTGCGCCCGCATGATGTTCTCGATGCCCTCGCGGAGTTCGTTGCCCGGCGCGACGATGTCGAGCGCTTTCTCGATCTCCCCCGGAAAATGCCGCCTCGAACGAGTCAAAGCAACGCCACCGCCACAGCCTCCTCCAAAGTCCGGACCTCCAGCAAACTCCCCTCTTCTCTTCCAGTCTCTTCCGACGAACTCGATTGATTTTCGGGCTTTATTATACGATCGAAGCCCATCTTTATAAGCTCGGAGACACGGCGATCCGCGCCCGGAACGAACCGAATATCCCCCGTCAACCCGAGCTCCCCGAAACAAGCCGCCCCTTTGCCGACGGGTTTGTCGCGCAAAGCCGAGGCGATGGCGAGCGCGACTCCGAGATCGGCGGCCGGCTCCTCGACCCGAACCCCGCCCGTAACGTTCACATAAACATCCGAGTCCGAGAGATTTAGCCCGGCCCGCCGCCCGAGAACCGCGCACAACATATTCACCCGCCCATTGTCGAGGCCGTTCGCCACGCGGCGAGGATTCGCCAATGGACTCGGAGCGACGAGGCTCTCGATCTCCACGAGCATCGGCCGCGTCCCTTCGAGGAGGCACACCGCCACGACGCCGGAGGGCATGTCGCCCTCGCGGTTCGAGAGGAAGAACGCCGACGGGTCGGCGACTTCCTCCATACCGCGGCTCGTCATCTCGAAGACCCCGATCTCATTCGTCGAGCCGAAGCGGTTTTTGAGCGCCCGAAGCACCCGGAAAGCCTGATACCGATCCCCCTCGAACTGAAGCACCGTATCCACCATATGCTCGAGAACCCTCGGCCCCGCGATGGAGCCATCCTTCGTCACATGCCCGACGAGGATGATGGCGATGCCCTCGGATTTCGCGAGCCGCATGAGCCTCGCGGCGCACTCTCGGACTTGTCCGACTCCGCCCGGCGCGCCCGTGAGTTCCGGCGAATACAAAGTTTGTATGGAGTCAACGACGACGACCTCGGGACGCTCATCCAAAATGGTCGCCTCGATGATGTCCACATCCGTCTCGGAGAGAACCCGGAAGCCCGAGTCGGCGACACCGAGGCGTTTCGCGCTCATGGCGACTTGGCGGGGGGATTCCTCGCCGGAGACCATGAGGCACTCCTCGCCGAGCTTCCCCATGACTTGCAAAAGGAGGGTGCTTTTACCGACCCCCGGCTCTCCGCCGACGAGAACCATCGAGCCGGGGACGACGCCCCCGCCGAGGATGCGGTCGAGTTCCCCGATCCCGGTTCCGGTTCGGCCTCGCCCGTCGGTGGAGGAAATCTCGCTCAGTGAAAGCGTCTTCTTGGCGGAGCCTCTCGAAGCCTTCTCTTTGGAAATTCTTCCGGCGAATCCGACGGCTTTTTTACCGTCGCGGGCTTCCTCGACGAAGGTGCTCCATTCGCCGCAGTCGGGGCATCGTCCGAGCCACTTCGGGGTTTCGTGTCCGCAGTTTGTGCATACGTACATGGATTTCGTCGCCATGGGGTGATTGTACGGGATAAAGTCCGAGGCTCCGACGTGCGAAGTTAACGCGCCCACGAAGCGGGAGGGGAATCGGAGACGATAGAATACGCGGAACATAGTGAAAGGTGTGAAGGATGAAACTGAGTGTTGTTTTGGAGCCGAGCGAAGAGGGTGGGTACACCGTCCATGTTCCTTCGTTGCCGGGGTGCATCAGCGAAGGGGAGACGAAAGAGGAAGCCCTCGACAATATACGGGAGGCGATCGAACTTTATCTCGAACCCGTCGAAGACGACCTGATTGACGGCAAAGGTATGGTGGTCGAGGAACTCATCTTGTGAGCCGAAAGGTACCGAGCCTTTCGTACGAAAAGGTCATCCGCACCCTTCAACGGGACGGATGGATCGTCGTCAGGCAACGCGGCAGCCACATTCGTTTGCAAAAGAGAACCGAAGACGAGACGCTCAAAATAACCGTACCCGCTCACAAGCCGGTAAAAAGATCCACGCTTTCACATATACTCAAGCAAGCGAGATTGGATCTCGACCACTTCTCCGACCTTCTCTGATTTCTCACACGAACCACGACCCCGAACCCGTCGTGTCTTCGAGAACCTCCGTCGCCGCCTCGAAGAAGTCCGAGGGAACCATGATGTTCCTCGGGCCGGCGGCGAGGAATTCGGGGGCGTCGAAGCCCGCTCCGCGTTGGATGAGAACGGGGATGTCCGCGTTTTGCAGGATGCCCGCCATCATAAGCGCGTTCGTCTCGTCCGGGGCGGAGCCGACTTTGATCCACTTCTCTTTCATACGGGAAAGTTTACCGGAACGAGGAGCCGGAGCGGTTTCGCTCACAGGAACTCGAGATGTCCCTCCATTTCGCCCGGCTCCAATAACTCGACGATGAGCATGAGGCCGTGGATCGCCTCGCCTATCGCCGTTGGCTGAGGCGTATATACGATTCCCGCATGCTCCTTCCCCGAAGCGTGAATGCGGAGGAAATCGTCGTCTTGAGTGAAGATCACACGCCCCTCTCTCCGCGCGAACTCGAGATGCCCCTCGTCGCTCGCACCGAGCTTTCCGGCCTCGACCACGGTGAGTACGTCCACTCCGCGCTCCCGCAGACCTTTGACAACCGCCTTCGACACATGTTCGTCTGTATAAAGTCGGATCCTCTCAGCCACGCGGCTCTCGCGCCGCGAGCTTCCGACTCAGTTTGGAAGGAACGTTCCGGCGAAGCTCCTCCGCGAACGCCTCGCCTTCCCGAATAGACTCGTCCATCTCGACTCGGTGGTCGAAATAATAGGCGAGAGCGGCGTATACATCGGCCAACGTGAGGTCATGTTCCGTGGCGATTTCATCGGCGCTCTTTCCCATTCGCTCGTGCCACACGGCGATGTTTTGAATCGTGATGCGCCGTCCGGAGATCCGGGGCTTCCCACCGACGACGCCGGGTGTTATTTCGATGTGCTCGTTCGAAACTGTGTCCATAAGCTCGATTGTACCGGAACGAGAAAACCGGAGCGCCCCGGATACGGGACGCCCCGGCTGCTTTCGCCGAACTCTTTTTATTGCTCGGCTTTGACTATCTCCTTCGGCTGGGAGACTTTTATGTCTATGATCGTCTCGTCCTCGGCGACATCGTCCATCGAGATGTCGTTCGCCTCGATGGTGACCTTCGATCCGGTCGGGATTTCCCCGGCGAGGATCATCTCGCTCATCGGGTCTTCGACCATGCGCTGGATTATGCGGCGCAGCGGCCTCGCCCCGAAGGTCGGGTCGTAGCCCGCGTCGGAGAGCTTGTCGAGGGCTTCCGTCGTGAACTCGATGGAGATCTCACGCTCCGTGAGCGTCTGGCGGAGACGCTTTATCTGGATCTCGATGATGTGGCGCATGTCCTCACGCTCGAGCTTGTGGAAGACGATGGTCTCGTCGATCCGGTTGAGAAGCTCGGGGCGGAAGATCTTCTTCAGCTCGCTCGTGACGCGGCCTTTCATCTCCTTGTACGAGATGCCCGCCTCGCCGCCCCCGAAGCCGAGAGCGTTCGTCTTGTTTATGTGCTGCGCCCCGACGTTCGAGGTCATGATGAGAACCACGTTCTTGAAGTTCACCTGACGGCCCTGCGCGTCCGTGAGCATCCCATCCTCCAAAATCTGGAGCATGATGTTGAACACGTCCGGATGCGCCTTCTCGATCTCGTCGAAGAGGACGACCGAATACGGCTTCCGCCGCACCTTCTCGGTGAGCTGACCGCCCTCGTCATAGCCGACATAGCCCGGAGGCGAGCCGACGAGACGACTGACGGTGTGGCGCTCCATGTACTCCGACATGTCGAGGCGAATCATGGATTCTTGATCCCCGAAGAGATACTCGGCGAGTGTCCGCGCAAGCTCCGTCTTCCCGACGCCCGTGGGGCCAAGGAACACGAACGAGCCGGATGGGCGGTTCGGGTCTTGAATACCGGCGAACGTCCGGCGGATCGAGCGCGAGACGGCCTTTATGGCCTCGTCCTGTCCGATGACGCGACCGTGGAGCGCGTCCTCCATGCGAAGGAGCCTTTGCGACTCCTCCTCGGTCATCTTCTTGACCGGGATGCCCGTCCACATAGAGACGATCTCGGCGATTTCCTCCTCGCCGATGGAGACGCGCTCGGTCGAAGCGCCGTCGCCGCTGCCCTCGGTGTCGTCGCCCTCGCGCCAGCTTTTCTCGATCTCACGCCGCTGGAGAGCGAGCTTCTTCTCGGAGTCGCGGAGCCTCGCGGCCTCCTCGTACTCCTGTCCGTCTATCGCCTCTTCCTTCTGGCGGCGGACATCGGAAAGCTCGTCGTCAATCTCCTTGTAATACGGAGGAGAGGACATTGTCTTTATCTTCATCTTCGACGCCGCCTCGTCAACGAGGTCTATGGCCTTGTCCGGCAGGAAGCGGTCGGAGATATACCGATGACCAAGCTGCGAGGCGGCTTTGAGAGCCTCGTCGGTTATCTCGATCTTGTGGTGAGCCTCGTACCTGTCCCGAAGCCCCTTCAAAATGAGTTCCGTTTCTTCCACGCTCGGCTCGCCGACCTGAATAGTCTGGAAACGACGCTCGAGGGCTTTGTCCTTCTCAACGTACTTCCGGTACTCGTC
>JACDAJ010000274.1 GCA_013695475.1 Rubrobacter sp.
CGACCGTTATTTGCGGCGCGAGCGAGCGGACGACGAACCGATCCCCCGCCACCGCCACGATCGGCTCGTCGAGCCGGAGCCGGGCGAGGGCGGTTCCTCCGGGCGAAAGCTCGTCGAGGTCGCGGAGCCGGACACGGGCGTTCACGTCGCGGGTTCCGTGGTGGAGTCGGACGAGGACGCCGTGGCGGAGCGGCTTCGCCGTTTCGAGGAGCCGGAGGCGCACGTCGAGCATGCGCGTTTGCGGAATCGGATGCGAGAGAAGAACATCCCCGGCGGAGATTTCATCGGCCTCGATGCCCGCGAGGTCGAAAGCCGTCCTCGCCCCGGCATGCGCGACCTCCGCCGCGTGGCCGTGATTTTGAACGCCGCGAACCCGTGGACGATGGCCGGACGAGGTATGAAGCACATCCCCGACCCGAACCTCCCCGCTCCATAAAGTCCCGGTGACGACCACCCCGATCCCCTTCAAAACGAACGCCCGATCCACCGGAAGCCTCGCCACCCGGCCATCGCCGCCGCCGCCGTGGATATCCCCCCCGGCAAGCCCGTCGAGGGCGGCGAGAAGCTTGTCCACGCCATCCCCCGTCGCGCCGCTCACGGGGAAAATGTCGGCCTTCGTCCCGGTCGCTTCGAGGAGTTCTTCGATGTCGAGGGCGGCGAGTTCGACCATTTCCTCATCCACCATGTCCGTCTTCGTGAGGGCGACGATGCCGCGCTCGATGCCGAGGACGCGAAGCACGTCGAGATGCTCGCGGGTTTGCGGCATCACCCCGTCGTCGGCGGCCACGACGAGCATGAAAGCATCCACGCCCGTCGCCCCCGCGACCATGTTCTTCACGAAACGCTCATGCCCCGGAACATCCACGAGACTCGCTTTTCTTCCGCCCGGCAATGTGAGTTCCGCGTATCCCGCGACGATGGAGATTCCCCGGCGATGCTCTTCTTCGAGGCGGTCGGTGTCGGTTCCCGTCATGTACCGGACGAGGGTCGTCTTCCCGTGGTCCACATGCCCCGCCGTCCCGATGGTGAGCGAGATCGGGCGATCCGCATCACCCACGAATATTCCTCACGGCCTCGATGATGCGTTCCTCGTCGCCCGAAAGAAGCGTCCTCGCGTCGAGGAGGAGGCTCCCTTCATAAACCCGCCCGATGACCGGAACCTCGGCCTCCCGAAGCCTCGCGGCGAATTCGTCGGCATCCGTTCCGCGAACACGGACGGCAAAGGACGGAATCTCGTACACCGGGAGTGTCCCGCCCCCGCTCCTCGCCACCGAAGGAACCGCGTCCACCGAGAGTTCGGGCGAGACGGCCTCCACCTTCCGGGCGAGATTCCATGCCCGCTCCTCGATTTTTTCGACGGGCGCATGGAGCATCCGGAGCGTCGGGAGTTCATCCATCTCCGTCCCGTTCAAATATGAATCGAGGGTGGCTTCGAGGGCGGCGAGGCAAAGTTTGTCGGCACGGAGGGCGCGGGTGAGGGGGAGTTTCCGCATCGCGGAGATGAGGCGCGAGGAGCCGACGGAGATCCCCGCTTGCGGCCCGCCGAGAAGTTTGTCGCCCGAGAAAACGACGAGTTCCGCGCCGTCTCGAAGCACGTCACGAACCTTCGGCTCGTCGCTTATGGGATAAAAAGCACCGCTTCCGACATCGGCGATCACCGGCACCGGGAGCGTCGAAAGTTCGTCCACTCCGGCGGATTCGGTGAAACCGTGAACCGCGAAGTTCGAGGGATGCACCCACAAAACGGCGCGGGTGTTCTCGTTTATGGCGTGTTCGTAATCCGCGAGTCTCGTCCGGTTCGTCGTCCCGACTTCGCGGAGTTTCGCGCCGGAGGTTTCGAGGACTTCGGGGATGCGGAAGCCGCCCCCGATCTCGATGAGTTGTCCGCGGGACACGATGACTTCGGGCGGGTTTTCGGGATCTTCGGCTCCGGCGATCACGGCGGCGAGGGCGAGAAGTGTCGCCCCGGCGCAATTATTCACGACGAGCGCATCCTCGGCTCCGGTGAGTTCGGTGAGGAGCGGCACGGCATGGTCGTATCGGGAGCCTCGCTTCCCCGCGGACAAATCGTATTCGAGATTCGAGTATCCCGACGCCGCCTCGACGACCGCCTCGATGGATTTCTCCGAGAGAACCGACCGCCCGAGGTTCGTGTGGAGCGCGACCCCGGTGGCGTTCACGACCCGTCGAAGGCCGCTCTCCGAAAGGAGCTTCGCCGCGGAAAAGACGACCGCCCCCTCCGACACGTCCGGCTCTTCGCCGGAGAGGATGTCGCGCCGAAGATTTTCGAGGGTGGTTCGGACGGCGGCGGTGGCGGCTCCGATCCCATGTCGTTCGGAGAGTTTTTCGGCGTCGGGGGTTCGCATCACCGCATCCACGGCGGGGAGTTTTCTGAGGGCGGAGTTCACGAAGGTGCATCCCCTCGTCCGTGCGACTCCGGGCGGCAAACACAGTTTGTTAAGGACGAAGTTCTCTGAAACCCGAAACTCGAAGCCCGGATCGCGTGTGGAGCCATCCCTCCGAAATCCGATGCGAGAGCGGAGTTCATCGGCACCCACCCGCCATCTCGGTGCGCGGGAGGAGAACATCCGAAAGAGACGTCGGCTGAAAAGCGCGGGTTGCGGGGCAATCCGCCAAAACGAGGCCGCGCTTTCCCGTGCCGATCATATCGCGGCAAGTATACATTTCCGAAAGCGGCTCCGAAGGACTCTCCCGAAGGGCTTCTCCGGGCGCGTATCCGGGCTATGCTAAACTGAAATCCAGTATGGTTTCCATGGTCGTTCGAGGCGATGCGGGGAGGGTTTTCGTTGGGTGAGGGGTCTACGAAGTTCTTGATCGGGACGGCGGTCGGCGCGGTCGGCGGCTTCGCCCTCGGCTCCGTCGCGGCGACCCCCACAGCCCGCTCCGCCGGAAGCGCCGTCGTCATGGCCCTCGGAAACTCCGCCCGATTCATCGGAAAAGCCACGATCCGAACGGCGGACGAGTTCGGCTCCGTCATCGAGTCCGGATATACGCGGGTGCGCGGGCGGGAAGCGTACCTCGAACACGAGATAAGCCAGCTTCGAGAGAAGATATCCGACCTCGAAAAACGAATGGACTGAGGGGCGACTCGCCTTCGGCGAACCTCTCAGCCGAGAATCTCCTCGACCTTCTCCGAAAGGTTCGGCGCCGAACGGCATTCGAGAGTATCGCCGATTTTGACTCTTTCGGTGGTGCGGTATTTTCCGTCCTCCGGGCGCGAGTGGGCGATGACTTCCCGGTTTTCGAGGTCCACGATCCAGTATTCCGGGACACCGTACCGCGCATACAACGGAACCTTCACGTCGAGGTCATGGACGAGCGAGGTGTCTGCGACCTCGACGTGAAGGAATACATCCTCCGGCTTCGGATGGTGTTCGGCATAGAAATCGTCGCGGGGTTTGAGGAGCGCGACATCGGGCTGAGGCTCGGAATGTCCGGCGAGGTGGACGGGGTTTTGGACGCTCACTATGGCGGCGTCCCCCACTTTCCTCGCGAACAAATTTAGCAAACGCGACACGTTTCCGGCGTGGTGGCTCCCGATCGGGTTCATTTCGACGATGTCTCCCTCGACGAGTTCGACGCGGCTCGCCTCGTCGAAGATGCCGGCCTCGCCCATGCGGAGGAACTCGTCCGCGTTGAAACGGTATCTCGACTCGCGGAGATCGAGGTCGAGTTCCCGGTTTTTCGTCTCTCGTGTTTTCGCCCCGGCCATGAGGTTCATTTTAGCTCATCGCCCTTCGCCGAAGAAGCGGCGCATCCATCCGGGAAGCCCCGGTCCGGACTCCGTCGCCCTCCGGTAGTCCGCGAGGTCGTCGGGATGCACCGGAGACCCGGACTCGCCGAGAAGGGCGCGTGCGTCGCTTATGCGCTCCTCCGGCGTGTTCCCGTCGAAAGTCGCCTCGACGAGGAAGTTCCCGTTCCACACTATCCGGTATACGCGAAGCCCGAGGAGCTCGAGGTTCGTGAAGCGGCGGTCGAGTTCGGCGGCGGAGTCGCGTGCTTCGCGCTCGTCGGTGAACTCGTAGCCGATGGGGTGGTTCGCCCGCTCCATCTCAAACCGTCTCCATCCGCATCATCCACAGGCCGGGGTCTCGGACTTCCTCGAGTTCCGGGAGGTTCTCGGGCCTCTCCCACACTCGATTCAAACCGTCCATTCCTTGCCGTTTGACCACGGCGTCGGAGAATTGCTCGCCGAGGCGGTATTGCTCGAGCTTCATATCCATGCCGGTCAGGCGGAACACCGCCGTCTCGAAGGGCGGTCGGTGGGCGCGGCTCCTCGCCATCTTCGCGCTGAGATTCTCGTATCCCGGCACGATCTCCCGCCCGACGTTGTGCATGACGAAGTCCGAATAGCCTTCGATGACGCTCATCGCGGCTTGCATGCGGTCGAAGGACTGCCGCTGCTCCTCCGTCATCATGAGTTCGAGGGAGCGGCCCCCGCTTTTCATGTTCTCGGAGATGCGCCGGACGGTTTCCATCACGCCGAGTTTTTCGGCGAGGGGTGCGATGAGGCTGTCGAGCAAGCCTCCCAAATGGTCGCGCAGCCACGGGAAACCCTCGAATTGGAGGGCGTGGGTCATTTCGTGGAGGACGATCCACAACCGAAGCCCGTCCACCGGAACCCCGATCCTCGCCGCCGCCGACACGATGTTCCCGTCGAGGAAAAAGACTTTCCCCGGCTCGCCACTCTCCTCCCGTGAAATGAGCGGCCCGGTGTCGTATTGCCCGAGAACCCTCGACGAGAGGAAGCCGAGAAGGAAGCCGACTTGCGCGGTCAAGGTCGCGCCACCGACGGCGTATGTGAAGTCTCCGGCTCCTTCGGAGGCTTTTTTGAGGATAGGGTTCATGAGATGGCCGAAGCCTTCGATGTTGAAATCAATCCACTCCGAGCGGTCGGCGACTTTTAGCTGGCGTCCGGCGGGCGGGCCTTTCGGGAGTTCGATGCCTGTGAATCGGGAGAGCGGGTCGAAGGTTTTCTGGACGGCTCCGGCGTAGTCGAAGTCCGAGGACGGCGACCTTTCGGAGCGGGCGGCGAAAGTTTTGGCGATGGTTCGTACGGCTCCCCATGAGATCACGGCGCTGCTCCATTCGTTGCTTCAAAGTTTGTTCCGAAGTGTTCCATATGCGGTGAGTATATACGCGCCGGAACGTTGTGAGGTCGCGCCTCGCGGAGTATATTAGGCGTATGCTCGGAGTCGGCGGTAGCGAAATAATTATCATAGGTTTGCTCTTCCTCCTGATTTTCGGGCCGAGCAAACTACCCCAAATGGCACGCGACATCGGGAAGTTCGTCGGCCAAGCCCGCCGCTCCATTGACGAATTCAAAGACGAACTCACCATGGAACCCGACCCGGACGAAAAGCCCGCCCGCCGCCGCGAAAGCCGGAACGGCTCGAAGAAGTCCACGAAGTCCGCGAAGCCATCCCAAAGCTTCGAAAACGAGAAGGACGAGTCCAGCGAACTCGCCGGCGAGCCGGGCGACCCCGAGGCGGCGGAAGGCGCGGAAGAAGCGGAGTCCGAAGAATCGAGTCCACGCGCCGCCTCGCCAACGAACTCGCAAAAGGCTTCGCAAACATCGAAGGCGAAGGAAGAAGAGAGCGGACTCCGCGATCTTTAGTCGCCCCCTTCAGGGATCTTCCGAAATACTTCCTCGTTCCCGCCCGACGGACTCTCGCTAAATCCGAGGGAAGATTTCGGCGGCGGGGGTTTCATCCCTTCATCTTTCCCGACTTCCGAAACGAGCGAAGCGAGTGCCTCCCGACTCCCGACTTTTATCCCTCTTCGCCGTCCTTCCCGTCCTCGTCCTTCGGTACGTACAATGCCCGTTTCAGCGGGTTTTCGTGGTGGCTCCATCCGCCCGCGCTCACGTTCTTCGTGCTTTCCATGAACATCATGGCTCGTGCGTCCATATTGTCTATGAAGTGAATGAGGATGGCTTCGAGGGTTTTCGGCTCTTCGGGGGAGCCGTATTGGAGTTCGCCTTGATGAGAGAGGATGATGTGCGAGATTTGAAGCGCGAGTTCGTCCGGGAAATCCGGGAGTTGCGAGATGTACGAGGAGATGATGGCTTCCCCCATGACCACGTGGCCTTTCAGTCGGCCTTCCGTCGTGTATGCGAAACCGCCCGACCCCCATGAAAGCTCGCGGACTTTCCCGATATCGTGGAAGATCATCCCGAAAGCGAAGAGATCCCCGTCCACCGGATAGTGTTTCGCGAGGGAGTTCGCCACCCGGAGGCATTGAACGGAGTGTTCGAGGAGGCCACCGATGCGGGCGTGGTGCATCGTCTTCGCGGCGGGGGCTTCGCAGAAAGCGTTCCAGAAATCCCCGTCGGAGGCGATGAGGCCGAAAAGGTCGCGGAGGTGGTCGTTCTCGAATGACCATCCCGCCTCCAAAAGTTCGGCGGCGAGTTCGCGCCGGTCGCGCTCGGTGGCGGGGAGATAGTCTTCTTCGACGATCTCCTCGGGGCTTATTATGCGGAGCCGCTCGAGTTTGAGTTGCAAAGTTCCGCGGTATTCGTGGGTTTGGCCTTCGACGTGGACGTATTCGGGTTCGGGGATGCCGTTCATGAGGTCTTCCGGCAATCCCCACATTCGGGCGTCCACGGTTCCGGTTTTGTCAACGAGTTTTACGGCGAGGTATGGGACGCCGCGGCTGTCGTTCCGGACGGCGGCGTCGCGGGCGAGGAACGTGGAGCGGATGTTTTCGCCCGGCTCCAGTTCCTTCGCCCAGAAACGTTCCTTGTCTTTTTTGGTTGGCGTGAGAGGTCTCTTTCTAGCCTTTCACCGCGCCAGCCGTGAGGCCGGAGACGATGCGGCGCTGGAAAATCAAAACCAATATTACCAGCGGAACCGTGACAACGACAGCCGCCGCCGCCTGCGCCCCGTAATCCGTCGTGTACGTCGTGGCGAAGTTCGGGATGACGACCGTGACCGGCTGCGTCGCGGGCGTGAAGAGGAACGTGTTCGCAAAGAGGAATTCGTTCCAGGCGTGGATGAACGTGAGGATCGCGCACGTGAAAACGCCGGGCGCGGCGAGTGGCACGATGACTTTCTGGAACGCTTGAATCGTCGTCGCCCCGTCGATCTTAGCCGCTTCTTCGAGGTCTTTCGGAAGCTCCTTGAAGAACGCGACGAGGAGCCACACGGTGAGCGGGAGGGCGAAAACCGTGTTCGCGATGATCACCGAGACGTATGTGTCAATGATTCCGAAGGCGGAGAATTGCAGGAAAAGCGGGGCGATGATCGCCACTCCGGGGAAGAAGCTGATCGCCAGAATAAGCGTCATCACCGAGCTTTTGAAACTGAACCGGAGGCGGGCTATCGAGTACGCCGCGAGCGACCCGAAGAAGAGGCATATCACCGTCGTGACGCCCGCGATGATCGTACTATTCAAAAGCGCTCGCCGGAACGAGGCGTCGCCGAAGATGGTTTCGTAGCTTCCGGCGATGGGGGCGGCGGTGAGGGTCGCGGCGGGTGAGGCGAAGAGGTCGGCCCTCGTGACGATGCTCATTTTGAAGATCCAGATAAGTGGGGCGATGCTCACGAGGACGAAGCCTATGAGGAAAACGTAAAACAGGATCATGTTGAAGGAGCGACTTCCCTCTCCTCCCCGTGCGGTTGCGCCAGCCATAATCAATCCTCCGTCGAAGTCTGCATGCCGAAGCCTTTTATGAACACGAGCGCGAGCAGGAACGCCGTCAAAAATATGAACACCGACGCCGCATTCCCCTGCGCGAATTGGAGTTGGCTAATTCTCACCCCCGTATACACGAACGTCGAGAGCGACTCGAGTTCGCGGTTGCTCATCGCCCAGAAGAGGTCGAAGACCCGGTACGATTCGAGGGTTCGGAAAAGGAGCGCGACGAGGAGCGCGGGTTTCAAAAGCGGCATCGTGATCGAGAAGAACCTTTGCACGACGCTCGCCCCGTCCACCTTCGCCGCCTCGTAAACTTCGCCCGGAATGGTTTGAAGCCCGGCGAGAAGGAGGAGCGCCATGAACGGCGTCGTCTTCCACACATCCACCCCGATGGCGGAGATGAGGAGGAGTGTCCGGTCGGAGAGAATCGGCTGGCTGATGACGCCGAGGGCGTTTGCCACATAGTTTATGACCCCGACTTGATCCTGGAACATAAGCCGCCACATCACCGCCGAAATAACCGTCGGGAACGCCCACGGAACAAGCACCGCCGCCCGCACGAGTCCGCGTCCCCGGAAGGCGCGGTTGATCGCGAGGGCGATGGCGAGGCCGATGATGAACTCGAAGAACACGCTTATGACGGTGAAGACGACGGTGTTGTAAAGACCTTCGATGAAGGCGGGATTCTGGAACATCGCCACATAATTGCTCACCCCGGCGAACGACCCAATACCCGTCACCGTCGAGGAGGTCATGCTCAGGACGACGGCGTAAAGGATCGGAAAGAACGCGATCGTCAAAATAATGAGGAGCGTCGGGAGAACCATGAGGTACGCGGTTCGCCGCTCGGGGTTTTTGAACTCCCCGATTATTCCGCCGCGCTTCTTTTTCTGCGGCTGCGTCGCGGTTGCCATTTGCCACCTCCTCCTTTACTCGGGAGCTTGGTCGGCGATGCCCTGCAAATTCTCCTGCAGCGTCGTTATCGCCTCTTCGGGCGAGGCGTTTCCGTTCAAAACGGCGTTGAATTGCTCGGCCATTTGCAAAGACATATCCGAATAAACCGGGGACACCGGACGCGGAACCGTCCGTTGCAAAGCCTCGCCGCCGAGGGCGATGACCGGAACCTCGTCGAGGATCTCCGGGTCGTCGTAAAGGTCGGTGAGCGTCGGGAGAAAGCCGCCTTCGAGAGCCCGGAACTTTTGCTGCTCGGGGTCGGTCATGAACTGGATGAACTCCCACGCCGCATCCTGTGTTTCCTGCGGAACCGCCGCATTCACATAGAAATTCCACCCGCCCAGCCCGCTCACGCTCTCACCGTCCTCCGCAGCCGGGAGCGCCGAGACCCCGACTTGCTCGGTCTCGATCTGTGAAGCCTCCGGGTCGCCGACGAGGCCGTACATGTACGGCCAGTTCCGGCAGAAAACCGCGTTGCCGTTCAGGAAAGCCGCCTCGGACTCCTCCTCCGTGTACGTGGAGACCGCTTGCTGGGAGACTTCGTCGTCCACCATGCTCCGCGCCATCTCGAGTCCGGCGACAGATTCGGGGCTGTCTATCGTGACTTGCGTCACGTCGTCCTCGTTGAGGACCGCGCCCCCGAAGCTGTTTATGAACTCGAGGCCGTTGACGGTGCCGCCCTCGTAGTTTCCGCCCTGGAAAACGTATCCCCACTCCGTGCCGGCCTCTTCCTGAATCTGGGAGGCCATCTCCTTCAACTCGGTCCACGTCGCCGGAGGCTCGCTGATCCCGGCGTCGTCGAGGAGATCCTGGCGGTAATGAAGCACCCCCGCGTCCGTGAACCACGGAACCCCGAAAACACTCCCGTCATACGTGTTCGACTCGATGGGCCCCTCGATGAAACCCGACCTCATATCTTCGGTGAAGAGGTCCGAGAGGTCCGAGATCCACCCATTCGCCGCGAACTGCGCGGGCCATATCACGTCGCCGCCGATGAGCGCGATGTCGCCGCCTCCGGCTTGGAACTGCGTCCGCAACTGGTCGAAATACGCCCCCGTGTCCGTCGGCTGCTGGCGATAATCTATCTGGATCTCCCCCGCCCGATCCTCGTTGAACTGCTCGATGAGACTCGTCAAACTCCCCGAGTCATCCGGCGCCGCCGAAAACACGACCACAATGCTCCCGTCATCGGCGGTCTGCGGCCCGCCCCCGCCTCCCCCGCAAGCAGCCGTCCCGAGCAAAGCCGCCCCCGCAAGGGAAACGCCGCCGATCCTCAAAAAATCCCTCCGGCTGACCGCCCCGAAACCCCTCCGGCCAACAGCCCGCCCCGTCCCGACTCTCCGCGCTCGCCTCATGGCAAGCCTCCTTTCCCCGTCGCTTTCCCGTTTTCCCTTTTCCCGGCTCTTCAAATTGCAGTTTACTTGCAATGTTCGCCACACGCTAACATACTAAAAGCCTTTAGTAAACTGTTTGTGAACTCGGGGCGAGGAGCGGCGGCGGATTATGTCGAGGGTGACCATCGCGGAGGTGGCTCGGAAAGCCGGGGTCTCCCCCACCGCCGTGTCATTCACTTTCAACCGCCCTTCGGAGCTGAGTCCCGCGACGGTCCGGCGGGTTCTCGCGGTCGCCGAGGAACTCGGGTATGCGCCGAACCCGCACGCGAAGGCGCTTCATTCGAGCCGGGCCGGGGCTATCGGGATGCTCGTCCCGGAGGATATCTCCGACGCTTTCGCGAACCCGTTTTACGCGCCGTTCGTTCGCGGCGTCGGCTCCATATGCGACGAACTCGACCTCTCGCTCATGGTCGTCTCCCCGCATGAGGGTTCTCTCGAAAAAGGCATCACGAAAGCCCCCGCCGACGGCTTCATCGTCCTCGGAGCCGGGGAGAAGCACCCCGACGTATCCCCTCTCTACCGGCGGAGAGTCCCGTTCGTCATAGTGGACGGAGACGCGGAGAAAGCCCCGTCGGTGAACGTCGAGGACGAAAAGGGAGCGCACGAGGCCGCATCCCGGCTCCTCGCCCGAGGACATACGGACATACTCGTCATGACCTTCCTGAATCCGAGGAGCCAACTCGTCGAAGCCCCGTTCCACGACATCGCGTCGAGGCGGCAAAGCGGATACATGAGAGCCTTCGAGGAACACGGCGTCGCGTGGGGCGAAGCCCCGGCGGAGGCGAAGCAATGCTCCATCGAGGGCGGTGACGAACGCATGAAAGCGGCATGGAGCGACGGGCATCGTCCCACGGCGGTTCTCTGCGCCGCCGACGCGCTCGCCTTCGGAGTCCTCCTCGCCGCCGAGAAAAGAGGCGTCCGAGTCCCCGAAGACCTCGAAGTCGTCGGCTTCGACGACGTGCCGGAGGCCGCCCTCTCGCGCCCCGCCCTCTCCACCGTGAGGCAGCCCATACGGGAAAAAGGCCGCATCGCCGCGCGGCTCCTCACCGAGGCGCTCGACGGCGGCGGAAGCTCCCCACGAAGCATCGTCCTCCCGACGGAGTGGGTTCCGCGGCGAACAACGCTTTGAGCGGATCGCTTTCGGCTTGTCACAGCGGAGTTCATAAAGACCCGGCCACGCCTTCGGTCGAGCTTCACCCGACATCGCCGCCGCCCGTCCGGGAAGTATTTCCTGAAACCCGGATTTCGGAAAGCTCCAACTTTACGAAATCCTCTCTCAGCAAAATTGAAAACCAATCGCCCACCCGGCGGAGAATGTGGAACCTTCGCTTCGGCTCCGTCGCGGGAAACGAGACGACGACCGACCGAAAAAGAGTCTCATGCGGAGTCCGGACGATGAATTCCCGAAAGCCGTGTTCGTCGGTCGGCGACTCCCCACTCCCGAAGCGAGCGTGAGCGAGAGGCTCCCAAACCCGCCGAACCATACGGAACCATTCACCCGGATTCCGTATCCCGCGCAAGAAAACAGCCGCCAGCGGAGAAAGCCGACGGCTGAAAGCTGACTAGCGAAGCGCGTGCGCGGCGAAGCCGCCTACAAAATAGACTCCTCGCTCTCCGGGTCGAAGAGGCGGACTTTCGTCGAGTCTATGGCGAGCCTCAGTCCGGTTCCGCGCCTCGCCTGGCTCTCGGCGGCGACCCTCGCCACCATGAGATCCCCGAAGTCCGGCTCGTCGTCGTCGGCGTCGCCACCCGCCGCGTCAGCGACTCCCTCGGTCGAGCGCGGGTGGGCCGCTTGATCCTCGGCGACCTCGAAGTACAAATACTTTTCGCTCCCCATGCTCTCGATGACTTGCGGCTCGGCCTCCATCACGCCGCCCGTCGCGCCGTCCTCCGCGAACTCCGCGTCCTCGATGTGCTCGGGGCGGATGCCGAGGATGACCTCTTTGCCCGCGAAGCTCTCCGGGTCGCGGCCACGCTCCTTCGCCTCGCCCACCGACTCGCGGCTGATCGGAACCCGCGTCCCGCCGAAAGTCGCAACGAGGCCACCGTCGCCCTTTTCGAGGCGTGCCTTTATGAAGTTCATTGCCGGGGAGCCGATGAAGCCCGCCACGAAGACGTTGTTCGGGTTCTCGTACATGATTTGCGGGGTGGCGATTTGCTGGACGAGGCCGTCTTTGAGAACCACGATGCGGTCGGCCATCGTCATCGCCTCGGTCTGGTCGTGCGTGACGTATATCGAAGTCGTCCCGATCCGGTTGTGGAGCTTCGCGATCTCCGTCCTCATTTGCACGCGCAATTTCGCGTCGAGGTTCGAGAGCGGCTCGTCCATGAGGAAAGCCTTCGGCTCGCGCACTATCGCCCGCCCGAGCGCGACCCTTTGCCTTTGCCCACCGGAGAGAGCCTTCGGTTTTCTATCCAAAAACTTCTCGATGGAGAGGATTCGGGCGGCGTCGTCCACGCGGCGGTTTATCTCGCTCTTGTCCATCTTCCGCAGTTTCAGCGCGAAGCCCATGTTCTCCCGGACGTTCATGTGCGGATAAAGCGCGTAGTTTTGGAAGACCATCGCGATGTCCCGGTCGCGGGGCGGAAGGTCGTTGACGACTTCATCCCCGATAAAAACTTTGCCCCCCGAAATATCTTCGAGGCCGGCGATCATGCGGAGGGCGGTGGATTTCCCGCACCCCGACGGCCCGACGAAGACGACGAACTCGCCGTCCGGGATGTCGAGGTTCATTTTGTCAACGGCGAGAACGTCCTCACCGTATACCTTCGTCACGTCTTCAAGCGTTACTTCCGCCATGATTCTCTCCTCCTTATGGACTATCCCTCTCAAAAAATCTTCAGGCCGCGCCACCCCAGGCGAGGCTTTTCCATTCTACTAAACCTTATGGCGTTTCGTAAAACGAGTATCTTTCCTTGACTTCGAGGATGCGCTCCACCGACGCCCGGATTTGCTCTTCGGGGATCTCCCCGGACTCGACCGCCTCGACCACGGCGTCGTATGCGTCGGCCTGTTCTTGCGGCGGACTCGAAAGTATGAGGAGATCCGCGCCCGCCGAAACCGCCCGAACCACCGCGTCAGCCGGAGGCCCGCCCCCCGTCGCGCCCTCCATAACGAGGTCGTCGGTGACCGCGACACCCTCGAAACCGAGGTCTTCGCGAAGCATCGAGTACGCATCGGGCGACAAACTCGCCGGGTTCTCCGCGTCAATCGCCGGATACACGAGATGCCCGACCATCACCATCGGAACCCCGGCCTCGACAGCGGCCGCGAAAGGCGGAAGGTCATAAGAATTCACCGTCGCCATGTCGTGTTCGACGACGGGAAGGCTCACGTGCGAGTCGCTCGTCGCCGGGCCGTGGTTCGGGAAATGCTTCGCCGAGGCGACGATGCCCGCCGACTCGAAGCGCTCGATGGAGGCCGCGCCCATTTGCGATACGAGGTTCGGATCCTCGCCGTACGAGCGAGATCCGATGGCCTCGCCGAAGCCCGTGTCCACAACCGGAGCGAAGTCCGTATTCACTCC
>JACDAJ010000284.1 GCA_013695475.1 Rubrobacter sp.
GGCAGTCAAGGTATTGCTTTTACTCCCGTTTCAATTCCCACCGACAAACCTACTGAATATTGGTTGCGGACGCTGCGTGACATTTTTCGGGCATTGCTATGGATATTTACAAAGCATACGGGCGCTAGTTTGAATTAGCAACCTATTTAGCTTGTCTCCAAAAATGCCCCCCGAAGTGCGATCGCACTTCGGGAAGTTAAAGTTACTATCAGTAATAATTATTTCGCCCAGCACCGTTAAGGAGACTAACGCTCTTGAAAACAGCATTAATTTGTGGAGTATCAGGACAAGATGGAGCGTACTTAGCCCAACTACTCCTTGATAAAGGCTACACCGTCTGCGGCACATCACGCGATGCTCAAATATCATCTTTCCCCAATCTCGTCCGTTTGGGCATTCGCGAAAGCTTAAAATTAGAATCCGTCGCCCTTAATGATTTTCGCAGCGTATTGCAAGCCCTGGTAAAAATCCAACCGGATGAAGTTTACAACTTAGCCGGACAAACTTCCGTTGGTCTTTCCTTCGAGCAACCCGTAGAAACCCTAGAAAGTATCTCTATTGGTACTCTCAACTTACTAGAAGCGATTCGCTTTTTGGGTAAACCCATTAAATTCTACAATGCTGGCTCTAGTGAGTGCTTTGGCGATAGTAGCGACAAACCCGCCGATGAAACTACGCCTTTTCGTCCCCGAAGTCCTTACGCTGTAGCTAAATCTGCCGCTTTTTGGCAAGTTGCTAACTACCGCGAAGCTTACGGCTTATTTGCTTGTTCTGGCATTCTCTACAACCACGATTCCCCCCTACGTCCCGAGCGATTTGTCACTCAAAAAATTGTCTCCTCCGCTTGCCGTATTGCCCAAGGAAGCCTGGAAAAACTACATTTAGGTAATATTGATATTCAGCGCGATTGGGGATGGGCTGCTGATTATGTAGAGGCTATGTACCTTATGTTGCAGCAAGAGCAGCCAGACGATTATGTCATTGCGACCGGGGAGAGTTGCTCCTTGGCAGACTTTATTGCCGCAGCTTTTAGTTGTCTAGGCTTAGACTGGCATGAGTACGTTGTCAGCGATGCTAGTCTATTTCGTCCTACTGATATTGCTGTAGGTAGAGCTAACCCCTCTAAAGCAAAAGAAAAGCTGGGATGGCAAGCAAAACACAAGCTCAAAGCTATAGTTCAAATGATGATCCAAGCAAAGCAGACAGAATTACAGAAATAATTTGAGCAACTTCGCCATAGATGAGAACTTTCAAGGGCAAATAACAGCAACTCAAAAACTACCTAAATATATCTATTCTTCCCTAAAGCAGTAGCTACGAGAATGTTTTAGGCAAATTTCTAATAAGCTCCCGCAGGACATCGTTCATGCTCCGCTCTTTGTCAGCACAAAGCTTTTGCAACAATTCCTATTCTTGGTCTGCCAAGCGGATAGTAAAACTTCTCATTTGATACCTATTTACAACCAGTATGATATCATTGTAGGATGCAAAGCTTCAAAACAGAGTTAGACCTAAACAATCAGCAAAAGACGCGCGCTGCTCAACACGCGGGAACAAGTCGCCATGCCTGTAATTGGGGTTTAGCTTTGTGCAAACAATTACTAACTTACAACAAAGAAAACCCAACAGATAAGATAAAGTTTCCTACGGCAATTGACCTGCATAAACTGCTAGTCGCGTCAGTAAAGAACGAGAATCCTTGGTACTACGAATCATCTAAATGTGCGCCACAAGAAGCTTTGAGAAATTTAACCAAAGCATTTAAGAGGATGCACAGGGTTAAAAAAAGTGGGTTTCCTAGGTTTAAGAAGAAAAATGTTTCTGATAGTTTTTACCTAGAAGGTAGCATTAGAATTAGCGGTAATAAGATTAAGTTGCCTATTATTGGATGGGTAAAGTGTCATGAGCAATTGCCAAGTGTTATGCCAAAAAACGTAACTATTAGCAAACGTGCTGGCAGATGGTTCATTGCTTTTAAGAACGAAAAGACACCTGTCAATAATCAAACATTGGGCGAACCAATAGGCGTAGACATCGGCATTAATACCCTAGCTACTTGCTCTAATGGTTTCGTAGCAAATAATCCTAAAGCTTATAGAAAAACAAAACGTAAGTTAGCCAAGCTCCAAAAAGAATTATGTCGTCGCACTAAGGGAGGCTCAAACCGTGAAAAAACTAAACTCTTTTTAGCAAGATGCCACTATAGAATTAGCAGCATTCGGTCTGATACTTTGCACAAATTAACTACCCACCTCGCCAAGAACTACAGCGAAATATGGGTAGAAGATTTAAATATTTCAGGAATGCTCAAGAACCACAAATTAGCATCTGCTATAAGTGATTGTGGATTCTACGAATTTAAGCGCCAGTTAGAATATAAAACGTCTTGGTATGGCTCAAAGCTATGTTTGGCCAGTAGATAGTTTCCCTCATCGCAACTATGCTCTAGTTGTGGTGCTAGGCAACCTATGCCATTGAGTCAGCGTCAATACGATTGCGGTTCTTGCAATTTGTCGATTGACCGTGACTTGAATGCTTCATTGAACCTGAGGCATCTTTCGGGAGGAATCCTTCCCCCCGAAAATGCCGTTTTAAATTACAGGCGGATAGCTAAACCGTCTAAGCCTAGTGATGGCTCACCGCTCCCATGCTCCAAACTAGGAACTGAAGTGCGATTCGTTCGCTCGAAACCGAGAAATCGGGGGATGAGTGACATTTGCAGGGTAATCCCCAAAAGGATTGAGTACGCACTTAAAATCCCTTGTAAATGATAACTTCATAACCTTACAGGTAA
>JACDAJ010000003.1 GCA_013695475.1 Rubrobacter sp.
GAAGACGGTTTTCCGGGCGGAACTCATTCCGGCGGAGGCGGGGCCGATGGGGGTCGAAAGGGTGGAGTTTGTGATTCAGCCGAACCCCGGCGAGCCGGAGTTGCCTGTGAGGCGGTATGCGTCGGGTGGGGAACTCTCCCGGATCATGCTCGCGCTCCGGCTTTCGCAGGAAAGGATCGAGGCTGGGGCGACGTATATTTTCGACGAGGTGGACGCGGGCATCGGGGGCGAGACGGCGACGGCGGTGGGGGCGAAGCTGAGGCGTCTCGGGGAGACGAATCAAGTTTTGACGATCACGCACCTCCCGCAAATCGCGTCGGAGGCACGGTCGCACGTCGTGGTGGCGAAGGAAGAGGAAACGGGGCGGACGATCACGCGCATCGAGACCGTCGAGGGCGATGATCGGAAGCGAGAACTCGCCCGGATGCTCTCGGGGCGTGTGGACGACGCCTCGCTCGCCCACGCCTCGGAGCTTCTCGTTGGGAGCGGAGGATGAAAGAGAACGGGTTTGTCAAGGGCGGCGGGCCGGGCGGGGATTTACGGCTTTCGGGGCGGGCGGTCGTCGGGAAGAAGACGAAGAACATCGTGCCTCGCCTCGACGGCGGGTGCATCCCCATCGTGGATCACGAGAACCTCGACCGGGTTACGGCGGAGTCGCTCGTGGAGTCGGGGGTGGCGGCCGTTGTGAACGCGGCGGGTTCGGCGACGGGGATGTATCCGAACCTCGGGCCGTTCATTTTGGCTCGGGCGGGGGTTTATATCCTCGACGGGGTCGGGAGGAAGGTTTTCGAGGAGGTTTCGGACGGGGATGAGATCGAGCTTCGGGGGGACGGGCTTTTCAAGAATGGCGCGCTCGTCGCTGTCGGGGAGCATCTCGACGAGGAGACGGCGGAGAGGCGGCTCCGGGAGAGCCGGGAGGTCGTGGGGTACGCTTTGGAGAGCTTCGCGCAGAACACGGTGGAGTACATGCGGATCGAGAAGGGGCTTCTCTATTCGACGCTCGACGTGCCGGAGGAGCTTGCCAAAGAGATCCGCGGTCGGCAGGTTTTGGTGGTTGTGCGGGGGTACGATTACCGCCAGGATCTCGCGGCGCTCGGGCCGTACCTCCGCGGCGTGAGGCCGTTCGTGATCGCGGTGGACGGCG
Source organism: Rubrobacter sp. (assembly GCA_013695475.1). Lineage (GTDB taxonomy): Bacteria > Actinomycetota > Rubrobacteria > Rubrobacterales > Rubrobacteraceae > JACCWD01. The sequence continues at coordinate 1,145 of JACDAJ010000003.1, forward strand.
GCGCGGACGCCATCATGGAGGCGGGGTGGAGGACGGATCTCCTTTTCGGCGACATGGATTCGGTGTCCACCCACGGCCTCCTCTCGTCGAAGCACGTCCTCGTCCACGCATATCCGAATGGGGAGGCGCCGGGCATGGAGCGGGTTCGGAAGGCGGGGATAAAGGGGGCGAAGGCTCTTCCGGCCCCGGGGCTTTCGGAGGACATAGCGATCCTCGTCGCCGAGCAGTGCGGCGCGGAACTTATCGTCGCCGTCGGGACGCACGTCGGGCTTGTGGAGTTCCTCGACAAAGGGCGGAAGGGGGCGTCGTCCACGTTCCTCACCCGGCTCAAAGTGGGGGCGAAACTGGTGGATGCGAAGGGTGTGTCGAAGCTGTATCCGGGGCATGTTTCGCCGATGATGCTCGTCGCGCTCGTGGCGGCGGGGCTTATCGCGGTGTCGGCGGTCGTGTATTCTTCCGAGCAGATAGCGGACATTTTCAACCTGCTCGCGATCCGACTGCGACTTTTGCTCGGCATATAAAGTACGAAGGGGGCCGCCGAAATTTCCGGAACATTCCGACATGCTCGCTGGCGCCGAAAACCACCGGGAGCGGGGAGGCGCCCGCTTCGCCCGCTTCGGGAGGCATCCGCTGACGCCCGCTTCGTAAGCCGGGGTGTTCCCGGTTTTCTTTCATCGAATAACTTCGCCCTTCCGTCCGGCGGCTTCGGGATTGGGCGCCGAAGCCCCGCTTCCTCCTCGACTCTCGCTGTCCGAAGCGAGTCGAACGCGGCCTCCCGGCTTTCGGCTTTCGGGGCGTCTCGCGGACTTTCCGGGATGGGCGGGGACGCGGCGGCGGACTCTCGGCCCCCGCCCGAAACGGGCGGAGCGCGGCTCGAACGCGGAGCGACGCCGTCTCCCGGCTTCCGAAATCTGCGCGCGCGGGTCGCTTCGCTCCGGGGAGTGGGGAAATACGAAGCGGCGAGGCGTTCGCCGCCGGAGTCTCGTCTCGAATCCGTCGTGGGGCAGCCGCGCGTGGGGGCGAGGGTTTCGAGGGCGAGGGTGTCGAGATTCGCGTTTGCTTTTCCCGACTCCCGGATTGCGGGGCGGGGTGCCTGACCTCCGGTACCATCTCATTTCGCTGATTTCGGTGTTCCTCGCTCTGGCTATCGGCATCCTCCTCGGGGTGGCGGTGGCGGACGAGGGGGTTGTGAGCGAGAGGCTCGAGGCGGAGATCACGGGCATTCAGGATCGCCTCGACGGTCAGCGGGTCGAGATCGAGGCCCGCGACCGGGAGATCGCATCGCTTCAGGAAAGGGCCGCCGCCGACGAGAGCGTCGAGGGGGCGATGTCGGAGACCATGATCTCCGACCGCATCATCGGATACGAGGTCGCGCTCGTCGCCGGCTCCTTCGCCGACCCGGAGACGGTCGAAGGAGTCGAGTCCGCGCTCGCGACGGCGGGGGCGGAGGTCGTCTTCGCCGAGACGCTCGAAGCTCCGTCGTCGGCTTCCGAGGTGACGAGCGGGATCGAGGCGACCACCCCGATCGAAGGCGACTATACGGATGTCGCCCTCTCCGCCGTCGAAGCGTCGGACGACTCGATTCCGCCGCAGGCGGTCGTCTTCGTCGGGGGCGGGGAGCTTCCCCCCGAGGCGCCTTCCGGCGCGCTCGACGCGCTCAACGAGGCGCAGGCGGAGATGCTCGAGGTCTGGGAGAACGCCGGGCTTCGCATAGTCGCCGCCGAATCGTCGGACGCGGGGCGCTCGGAGGTCGAGCTTTTCCAGAGCGCGGGCGTGGCCTCGGTTGACAACGCCGACACGGGGGCCGGGAGGGCGGCGATCATCCAGCTTCTCGCCTCCGACGAGGATGGCTCGTATGGAATCAAAGACACCGCATCCGAGCTGTTCCCGCCCGCGCCGGAATGACAGCGGGGTTCATGAAGGCCCGGCCACACCTCCGGTCGAGCTTCACCCGACATCGCCGCCGCCCGCCCGGGAAGTGTTTCCCGAAACCCGAAGCCAGATCCGCGAAAGCTCCCACTTTCCGCAATCCGTGTGAGAGGAAGCCCGCGCCCCCGCGCCGCGCGAGATTTCGTGTTTGGCTTCCGCGCTGGAAGCTCCCGGACGGCGACCCGCGCGGCGGATGGGCGCAAAACAGCCGCGCCGCATTGTAAACTTCCCCCCGTGCCTCTCTCCGCGACAGCCATAATCCCCGCCCGGAACGAAGAGGCGGCGCTCCGAAAGACCATCGAAGCGGTGAAGACGACACCGGGCGTATCGCACGTCGTCGTCGTGGACAACGGAAGCTCGGACAACACCGCGAAAGTCGCCGAAGCAATGGGAGCCGAAGTCATCCACTCGTCCGGCGAACACGGCAAAGGCGGCGCCCTCCTCGCCGGAATAATCCACGCCCGAGACTTCTCCCCGGACGCTTTCCTCCTCGCGGACGGGGACCTCGGAGAGTCGGCGGCGGAGCTCGAAGCCCTTTTGTCCGCCCTCGACGGAGAAACCCCGGTCGCCATCGCGGCCTTCCCGAAGAGCGTCGCGTCGGGTGGCGGCTTCGGACTCGTGAAAAACTTCGCCCGGCGTTCGATCCACCGCCGCACCGGATTCTCGCCCGTCGAGCCTCTCTCCGGGCAGCGGGCCCTCCTCGCCTCCGCCCTCGAAAATATTCCCGGCTTCGCCCCCGGCTTCGGCGCGGAGGTCGGGATGACCCTCGATCTCCTCGAATCGGGAATCATCCCGGTCGAGATCCCAGTGAGCCTCTCGCACCGCCCGACCGGGAAATCCCTCCCCGGCTTCGCCCACCGCGCCCGGCAAGGAATGGATGTCATTCGAGCGGTCCGGGGTGAGCGCCTGAAATGGAAATGACTCCGAACCCGTACCCGGCCCGACCGACATTCGCCTCGTCCCGCGCGGCGAGCCGCTCCGAAGCCGGAGACATCGAGCGGCGCCACCGAGCCGGGACGATCCCCGCGAAGGAACGCGCCGTCCTCGCGAGGCGCATTTCTTCGCGGGGACGTTTCAATGGCGCGTATACGGGATCCCGGCGCGGAACACGGGAAGTACTCGGCGTTTCGGTGTCCGGCGCCGAGCCGACCGTCGGTTCGACACCGAAACGCCGCGATTCGCCGCGACCGCCTCGACTCCCGGACGGCGCGACATGATAGCCGCGACCCTCCTCCTCCTCGGCTTCGCAACCACCATCCTCGCCTTCGAGGCGGCGAAAGGATTTTTGCCGAAGCGCCCGAACTTCGCCGGAAAACAGATTCCGACCGCCGCCGGAGTATGTTTCTCGCCCGTGATACTCGCCACGATATTGCTCGGGGCCGGCTCGCTCATCGGGGTTTGGTGGGACGGCACCTTGCTCGCCGGATACGTGCTTCTCGCGGTTCTCGTCGGTTTTTACGACGACGTCCGGGGCGGCGGCGAGGCGCGGGGTTTCAAGGGGCATCTCGGCTCCCTCGTCGGCGGCCGCATGACGACGGGGATGGTGAAGATAGTCGCGCTGGTTTTGGGCGCGCTCTTCGTCGGGAGGTATTTCTATGGATACACCTTCGAGGGTCTTTACGCGGCCTTCATCCTCGCCGGATGCGCGAACCTCGGAAATTTGTTCGATGTCCGTCCGGGGCGGACCATGAAGTTCGTCGGGCCTCCGGCGGCGGCGATGCTTTTTCTCGCGCCGGGATGGGCGATGCTCGCGATGGTCGGGGTTTTCGGTGGTGTCCTCTCGCTGTTTTATTTCGACCTCAAAGCGCGTATGATGCTCGGCGATGCGGGGGCGGCCGGAGTCGGGGCTTTGCTCGGCTGCCTCGTCGCGGCGACCGGGCCGGGCCTCGCCTGGTGGGCCGCGGGGGCTTTCGTCCTCGTCCTCACCCTCGTCGCCGAGTTCTCTTCGATATCCAGATTTATAGAGGAGGTTTCTGTTTTGCGTTGGTTGGATAATTTGGGGCGCGGCGAATGAGCGCCATGAACGGCGAGACGAAATACATCTTCGTGACCGGGGGCGTCGTCTCCTCCATCGGCAAAGGCACGTCCGCCGCCGCGCTCGCCATGCTCCTGAAAAGCCGCGGTTTCAAAGTCGTCCTCCAGAAATTCGACCCGTACATAAACGTGGACCCCGGAACCATGAACCCGTACCAGCACGGCGAAGTCTTCGTCACCGACGACGGCGCCGAGACGGACCTCGACCTCGGCCATTATGAACGCTTCCTCGACGAGAACCTCGGCAAGCTCTCGAATGTGACGACCGGGAGCGTGTACTGGGAAGTCATCCAGCGCGAGAGGCGCGGCGACTACCTCGGCGCCACCGTCCAGGTCATCCCCCATATAACGAACGAGATAAAAAATAGAATCGGCCGCCTCGGCAAGGACAAGGACATCGTCATCACCGAAATAGGCGGCACCGTCGGCGACATCGAAAGCCTCCCGTTTTTGGAGGCCATCCGCCAGTTTCGGAACGACGTCGGACGGAAGAATGTTTTGTATATGCACGTCTCGTATGTGCCGTACATTGATGCCGCCGGGGAACTCAAAACGAAGCCGACGCAGCATTCGACGCAGCGGCTGCGTGAGATCGGCATTTCGGCGGATGTCCTCCTCTGCCGCGCCGACCGCCCGATAGCCGAGGACATCCGGAAGAAGATCGCGCTTTTCGGCGACGCCGACCTCGACTCTGTGATACCCGCGGAGGACGTCGAGACGCTTTACGACATCCCGCTCCACCTCCACGACGCGGGCCTCGACGAACTCGTCCTCGACAAGCTGAACCTCGCCGCCCCGCCCGCCGACCTCGAAAAATGGCGCAACCTCGTCGGCCGCCTGAAATCCGCCGAGGAGACGGTGAAGGTCGCGGTCGTCGGCAAATATATAAAACTCCGCGACGCATACCTCTCGGTCGTGGAGGCTTTGGAACACGCGGGCGGCGCCCACGACGTGAGGGTGGAGCTCGACTGGGTTGACTCCGAGCAGCTCGACACCCCGGAGAACGTCGCCGGGCGCCTCTCCTCCGCCGACGGGATGGTCGTCTTCGGGGGCTTCGGGGAGCGCGGCGTCGAGGGGATGGTCGGGGCGGCGCGGTACGCCCGAGAGAGCGGGAAGCCGTACCTCGGGCTGTGCCTCGGGATGCAGATCGCCGTCGTCGAGTACGCCCGGAACGTCGCCGGGCTGGAGATGGCGAACTCCACCGAGTTCGACGAGGAGGCTCCGCACCCGGTCGTCGGCATCATGCCCGACCAGGTCGGCGTGGACCTCGGAGGCACGATGCGCCTCGGAAGCTGGCCGTGCAAACTCGCGCCCGGAACCCTCGCCGCCGAAGTCTACGGGACCGACCTCGTCCACGAGCGCCACCGCCACCGCTACGAGGTGAACAACGACTACCGCGAAGTCCTCGAGGACGCCGGGCTTGTCTTCTCCGGCACCTCCCCCGACGGGAAGCTCGTCGAGATCTCCGAACTGAAGGGCCACCCGTTCTTCATCGGCAGCCAGTTCCACCCCGAATTCAAAAGCCGCCCCCTCCGCCCGCACCCACTCTTCGACGGCTTCGTCGGAGCCTGCGTCGAAGAAGGAAGCGAGGGGCGCCGGAGCGGGGAAGCCCGCGCCGTCGCCGAACCCGCGACCGAACGGCCCTCGAGCTGACCCCCGCCAAAACAAAAAACACGCCAAACGCGGCGGAAAGAAGCGGCCTCACCGTGGCTCGCGGAGGCATCGAGCCTTCACAATCTGGGTTTCAGGCGTCGGGAGATACTTTCCCGGACAGGCCGGTGTTTTCGGATGGAGCCTCGCTGGCGAGGCGGCTCGATCTTCTTCATGAACTCCGCTGTCAGGCGCCAGGTTCCGGGCGTCAGGAAATGCCGTCTCAAACAGGCCGAGGCTCTCGGACGGGGCCTCGCTGGCAAGGTGGCGCAACCTTCATGAACTCCGCCGTCAGTCGAACCACCCACAGACACGCCCGCCTGAAAACCACCGCCTCCTCCGACCCGCCGAACCACCCCCGGCCCGCCCCATCGCCGAAAACGCCGTCCCATCCTCTCCCTCCGCCCGCCCCCGAAAAAGACACGACCACTCCCCCGTACTCGTCGCCATGACCTCCGCAAACACGGCAAAGAGAAAAGGCTCACGCCAAAGCGCCGCGCGGCCCACCGTCGTCCTCATCCCCGGCGTTCCGGCGGCGACCATCCTCACCCACGCCGCCGGAAAGGCCCGGATAACCGCCTCACTCGCCGGAAAAGAACCTCTCGAAACAAGAAACCACATAATACGTGAAATGGGCGCCGCCGCCCACCCCCGCGAGCCAAACCCCGGCGAGGAAAAAGCCCCGGCGGAAAAATCGGGGGACCCGTCGGCCAAACCTAACCACATAATACCCCGAACGACGCTCGACCTTCTCGGCGGGGGGGCTAGGGTGCATATCTCCCAGCGGGAGGGCGATGCGGGGAACCTTATTATCGAGGGCGAGGTCATGGCCTTCGACCGCGGGTGCATGGGGCGTGCGGTGGAGGCGGTTATGCGCCGCGTGTCCGAGGCGGCCGCGCTCTCCGACGCGATCCTCGAGATGAAGGTCGAGCGGGGGGCGGAGCCGATGGTGGCGTGCGAGGAGGCGGTGCGGGATCTCACACGCGAACTCTCGGGGGCGGGGTTTCCGGTTCGCGCGGAGGTTTTGTGGAGACCCGCCCCGGGGGGCGACGTGTGGCTCGGGGTCGGTGGGGGTGAAGACGGGGAGAAGTTTTTGAGAGCGTTCATCGAGGAAAGCACGGCTTGGAGGGCGCTTTGACGGCGGGGCGCCGGGGCGGTTTCCGGCGCCCGGACTGTGGTGGATCCCCGCGCGACGAAGCCCGAGAAAAGTGGGAAGACGACTTCCCCCCCATAAAGAATCTCCGCGCCGATTTCGGAGGGCGGCTTCTCTCCGGGGGCGATGGCATCGCGAGGCGAGAATCCGTGGGCGCGTTCGCCCCGATTCGTCGAGGCGACGAAGTCTCTCGTCCGGAGCCGTCATGAGCGCCATTCGACGCGCCGAGGTTCTTTCGGTGGACGGCGAGGGCGGGCGGGCATCGCTCCGCATCCTCGACGGGCCGCTCGCCGGAGAAGCGTGTCCCGGCGTTTTTTATCCGGAGTTCGGCGGGGCGCCGGAGGCCGGGGACGCCGTCCTCGCGAACACCGTCGGCGTCGAGATGCGCCTCGGGACGGGCGGCGCGGCCTTCATCCTGCCCGGAGCGGGCGGAGGCGCGCCGGAGAACCGGAACCACTTCGTGAAGCTCCCGTACACCCCGCTCCAGTTCCCCGCGACTCCCGGGGAAATTGCCGAAAGCCTCGTTGGGGTCCCGGTCGCCGTCCTCCCGCTCCACTCGCACCTCGCGGTCGCGTGCGCGGCGGCCGGGAAGCTCAGGCCGGGTTGCCGGGTCGCCTTCGTGTGGAACGGCGGCGGCGCGCTCCCGGTCGCGTTCTCGCGCTCGGTGGCGGAATTGAAGGAGAAGGGTCTTCTCCACCTCGTCGTCTCGTCTGGGAATTGCATCGGCGGCGACGTCGAGGCTGTGAACGAATACTCGGGGCTTCTCTCGGCGGCGGGCGCGGGCCTCATCCTGGCGGGCATCGGGCCGGGCGTCGTGGGAACCGGGTCTCCATACGGACACGGCGGCATGTCGGCGTCGTCGTCGCTAAACGCGGCCGCCTCCCTCGGAGCGGAGCCGATCCTCGCCCCGCGCATCTCCTTCGCCGACGGGCGCGAAAGGCATCGCGGAATATCCCACCACACCCGCTCGATACTCGAAGCCGCCCTCGCCCGATGCCGCGTCGCCTTCCCGGAGGGCGCGTCCGGAAGTATTCCGCTCGAAGGGCTCCCCGAACGCCACGAATATATCCCCGTCGGCTTCGGGGCGGCTGGATTGGAGGAGGCGTCCGGGTTAACCTTCGAGAGTATGGGACGAACGTACACCGACGACGAACACTTCTTCGACTCCGCCGCCGCCGCCGTGTGGCTCGCCCTCGGAGGCGAAGCCGGGGACGAATCCGAAGGCTCCACCGGAGGTTCCGGGTGAGGGTCGGGGTCGTCAGGGAGCTTTCGCCGGACGAGGGCCGGGTCTCGCTCACCCCGCACGCCGTCAACGAACTCACCCGCGCCGGACACCGGGTCACGGTCGAGGCCGGGGCGGGCGGGGAGTCGAGCCTCTCCGACGAGGCGTACCGCGAGGCCGGGGCCGTCGTCGTGGCGGAGGCGGCGGACGTTTACGAGAACTCCGAGCTTATGGTCAAGGTTTACGGCCCGACGCCGGAGGAGTGCGTGTATCTCAAGGAAAGCTCCATACTCCTCTCGTTCCTCTCGCTGCCCATAAACACGGCGATGATGAAGGCCCTCATCGGGTCGCGGTGCGTCGCTTTCGCGGCGGAGTCGGTGCGGGACGGGCATGGGCGGCTCCCGGTGCTCACGCCGATGAGTGAGATCGCCGGCCGGCTCGTGCCGCAGATCGGGGCCCATTATCTCCAAAGGCAGTCCGGCGGCCGGGGCATCCTCCTCGGCGGGGCGGTCGGGGTGAGGCCGGGGCGGGTCGTGATCCTCGGTGGCGGCATCGTCGGCGCGGCGGCGGCGAGGGTGGCGAGCGGCCTCGGGGCGGAGGTCGTCGTCATTGACCGCGACCTCGACCGCCTCCGCGCCCTCGAGGGCGGCCGCCTCCGGAACGTGACGACCCTCGCCTCGAGCCGGCTCGCGATCCAGGAAGCCGCGATAACGGCGGATCTCCTCATCGGGGCGGTTCTCGTCGTGAGTTCGCGCACCCCGGCTCTCGTCGCGGAGGAGACCGTCGGGGGGATGAAGGAGGGGAGCGTCATCGTGGACGTGGACGTGGACGAGGGCGGGTGCGTCGAGACCTCGCGCCCGACGACGCTCTCCGAGCCGGTTTTCAAGAAGCACGGAGTCACCCATTATTGCGTGAAGAATGTTCCGGCGTCGGTGCCGGTCACGGCGACCCGCGCCCTCTCGAACGCGCTTCTTCCGTACGTGAGGAAGCTCGCCGGGCTCGGGCTTCGGGACTCGTTGAATTCCGACGCCGGGCTGGCGCGGGGGGTCGCCGTCGCCGAGGGTCGCGTCGTTGACGCCGTCCTCGCCCGAGAGAGTGGGATGGAGCATAATTCGATATCCTCGGTGCTTCCGCTCAACGCGGAGGCGGGGCTGTGATCTCCGGCGACTCCCCCGGACGCTCGCTCTCCGGGTTCACCGTCGAACTCGACGTGTACTCCGGGCCATACGAGTGGCTCCTCGCGCTCATCCTCAAAGACGAAGTCGAGATCTTCGAAGTCCCACTCCGCGACCTCGTGAATTTGTACCTCGAAGCCCGCGACCCCGCCTCCTCGAATGCCCTCGAACGCGACACGGATTTCGCAAGCTCCGCCTCGTCGCTCATCCTCCTAAAAAGCCGCACCCTCTCGCCGCTCTTCGAACCGGAACCCGACGACGACAACGAGGGGGCGGCGTCCCCCGAGGAGCTCGCCGAGAGGCTCTCCGAGTATTTGAAAGTCCGTCGCGGCGCGGAGCATCTCCGGGGAAGGTTCGGGCGGAACGCGGGGCATTATCCGTCGGGACACGAGTTGAAACCGCGTCCGGGGAAGCTCCGGGTGGACGAAAAGAGGATCACGCTCGCGGCGAAGCGGGTGTTTTCGCGGATGGAGGAGCCGCCCGTCGAGCACCTCGGGAAGATCACCGTCACCGTCCAGGAACTCGCCGCCCTCATCCGAGCCTCCCTCGCGCGCGGCCCCGTCTCGTACGAGGAGCTCACTCGCGGCATGGATCGCCTCCACTCCGCCGTCACATTCGCCGCCGCCCTCTCGCTCGCCCACGAAGGCCGGATAAACCTCATCCAATCCGAACCGCTCGGCCCGCTCACGATGGAGGCTTCGAATTGAAAGGCCGGGAGTGGAGAATGCGCGGTCGCCGCCCGCTTCCGGTCGGTGAGTTTCGAGGGAAGGCGGCGTCGCGTGCGGCGGGTTTCGGGCGCGCGAGGTTCGGGTCGGGCGAGGGGGTTTCGTCGCTTTCGGTCGCTTCGGTCGCTTCGGTCGGGGGGTTGTTTCGGCGGTGCGCGGAGGTCTCGTCCGCTTCTCCGAGGCGGGGGAGGCATTTTTTTCGACCTCGCCTCCGGAGCGCGGTTTCTTCGTTGTTCGGGGATGATTCGTCGCGGCCTTTCGCGGGAAACACGGGCGAAAGATTCCGGGTGTTTCTTCGGCGAAGAAACGTGGCACGCCACGCCTCCGCCGGGCGGGCACGGACATCGCCATTCGCGGAGGCTCGATGAACGCCGCCGCCCATTCCGCGGCGCGGGAGGTCGAGGCGATTCTCCTTGTGAGCGGGCGCCCGGTGCCGTCCCGCGCTCTCGCCGCCGCGACGGAGAGGACGAGGGAGGAGGTCGAGGAAGCGGTGTCCATCCTCGAAGAGCGGTATTCGCCGGAGAACTCCGGCGTCGTGCTTCGGCGGGTGGGGGGCGGCTTCCAGTTCGCGACGAACCCCGAGACCTCCGGGGCTGTGGAGCGTTTCCGGAGGGAGGCGAGGCCGTCGCCGCTCTCGGCGGCGGCGCATGAGGTTCTCGCGTGCGTGCTTTATCTCGGGCCGATGACGCGGGGCGCGGTGTCGAAGGTTCGCGGCGTGAACTCCGACGCGGTGGCGCGGAGCCTCATCGAGCGCGGCCTCCTCGCCGAGTCGGGCTTCGACTCCGAAGCTCCCGGAAGCCCCGCCCTCCTCGACCTCACCGAAGAGTTCCACATCGCGTCCGGCTCCTCGACCCGGGCCGACTTCCCGCCCCTCGACTCCCTCGTCAACGAATCCGAACTCGACCGCGTCCGGGAACGCATCGTCGCCCCGACGGGCGAATCCGCGCCGGAGGACGCCGCTCCGGGAGAGATAGCGACGGGGGACGTCGCGCCGGATAAACCGGGCGAGGCTTCGCCGGAGAAGGCCGCGTCGAGGAGGGTCGCCTCCGATGAGACCCCGTCGGGCGGCCATCCGCCGGAAACCTCCGCCTCGGACGAAAACATGGCGGGCGGGGCCGCGCCGCGAGAAGCCGTGCCGCGAGAAGCTGCGCCGGGGGACTCCGCGCCGGAAGCCCGGGATCCCGGCGGGTATTCGCCGGACAGCGGCTCGGAGACGACCGCGTCGTTCGAACCCGATTCCGATGCCCCCGCGCCGGGCGGTGAATCGCCGGAAGAAACCGCGCCGGGGAGACCCGAACTTTGAGGCTTCAGGCTTTCCTTTCTCGGGCGGGTGCCGCGCCTTCGAGGCGGAAGGCGGAGTCCCTCATCTCCGGCGGGCGGGTCGTGGTGAACGGTTCGGTCGCGGAACTCGGGTCGAAGGTCGAGGACGGCGATGATGTCCGCCTCGACGGGGAGAGGGTCTCGCTCCCCCTTTCACGCTCGTACTTCGCCCTCAATAAACCGTCTGGTTTCCTCACCTCGATGGGCGACGACCGAGGCCGCCCGACCGTCTCCGACATCATGCCGGGGGGCGTTCCCGGCCTCGTCCCGGCGGGCCGCCTCGACTTCGAGACTACGGGGCTTCTCATCCTCACGAACGATGGCGATCTCGCAAACCGCATCACACACCCGTCCTCCGAGGTCGAGAAGGAATACGAACTCGTCGTGAAGACCCCGCCCACGGACGAACCCATGAAAAACCTCGCCGCCGGCCCGACTCTCGACGACGGGCCGATGCTCCCGCCGAAGGTCGTGGAAGTGAGCCGGCGTGGATCCCAAACCACCCTCCGCCTCACGATCCATGAAGGCCGCAACCGCATAATACGGAGAGCGTGCGAGTCGGTCGGCCTCGATATCGTATCCCTCAAACGGGTTCGAGTCGGCCCGGTGGAGCTCGGCGCGCTCCCCCCCGGAAAATACCGGCCATTGTCGAAAAAAGAAATGGAGGCGTTTTCATGAGATCCCACGCCACGAACCCGGAAGCCGAAGACCGCCGCGTTCCTCGCGCCTCCTCCCGCGCCGCCCGCGCCGTTCGTGGACACGCGCCGCCGGGCTGTCTCCTCCACCGTGAGAGTCGTGCCGATGCGGGGAAGGGCGCCGCACGGAAACCTCCTCGCGCGCGAAGCGTCGTCGACCCCCGCTTCGGTGTCCGCCGGAGATCTCGCCTCCCCCGAAACTCCCTCGGATTCACGCCACGGCGTCCGCCTAAAAACCTCTCCTCGCCGAATGTCTCCGCATCCGGGAATCGCCTCACACGGAACCCGGATGGAGGATGTCGCGCGAGCGGCGAGGTCCCCCGCGGAGACGCATCCCGCCGCGTCTCCGCAAAGGGGAGGCCGCCCGTGTTCCCTCCCGTCGGGAGGGATGCCATCGGCGCGTTTTCATCGCGGCGCGGCGCGCGGACACGGTGCCTCCCGGCCGGGATTTCCTCGGGGGTTCCGGAATGAGGGACGGCATTCGGGGCGCGCCGGGTGTGGATTTCTCCGCCGAGGACGTGCGAGGCCGATTTCCCGACGACGAGGTCGAGATTCGCCCCCTCGAACGTCCGCCGGAAGCCGAAATACCGGTTCCCGGCTCGAAATCCGTGACGAACCGCGCCCTCATAATCGCCGCCCTCGCCGACGGTGAGTCCATCCTCGAAAACCCGCTCCTCTCCGACGACTCCTTCCACCTCATGAAATCCCTCCATGACCTCGGCTTCGAAGTGCGCGTGGAGGGGGAGAGAGTTCGGATCTCCGGTCGTAGAGGCATAATACCCCGGAGAAGCGTCGAGGTTTTCGTGGGGAACGCGGGGACGGCGGCGCGGTTTCTGCCGCCGATGCTCGCGCTCGGGGAGGGGCCGTATTTCGTGGACGGGGTTCCGAGGATGCGAGAGAGGCCGGTCGGCGACCTCGTTGACGCGATGCGGAGCCTCGGAGCCTCGGTCGGGTATGCGGGGGAGGGGGGGAGGTTCCCGCTCGTCGTCGAGGGGGGTGGAATTCGGGGCGGGAAGGCTCGCGTCGAGGGCGGGAAAAGCAGCCAGTTTCTCAGCGGGGTCATGATGTCCTCGCCGTACGCGGACACCGCCGTCGAACTCGAAGTCTCGGGCGGCCTCGTGTCGAGGCCGTACATCGGAATAACGATGGATGTCATGCGCTCCTTCGGGGTCGAGGTCGAAGAGCGGGGCGGGCGGTTCGCCATCGAGCCGTCGAAGTACCGGGCGAGGGAGTACGCCGTCGAGCCGGACGCCTCGGGGGCTTCGTATTTCCTCGCGGCGGCGGCGTTGTCTGGCGGGAGGGTGCGGGTTCCGGGACTCGGGCGGGGGTCGAAGCAAGGAGACCTCCGGTTCGCGGAGATACTCCGTTCGATGGGGTGCGAGGTGGAAATCTCCGAGGAATATGTGGAGGTTCGGGGGGCGGGGAGGCTCTCCGGGGTTCGGGCGGACATGAACGAGATATCGGACACCTTCATCACGCTCGCGGCGATCGCGCCGTTCGCGGAGGGCGAGACGGTCATAACGAACATCGAGCATACGCGCCATCAAGAAACCGACCGGATTTCGGCGGTGGCGACGGAGCTTTCGCGGCTCGGCGTGGAGGTCGAGGAGAGGCGCGACGGACTCACGGTATATCCGGGCGTAATATCGCCCGCGCTCGTCGAGACGTATGACGACCACCGGATCGCGATGGCCTTCTCGCTCGTGGGACTCATGGCTCCCGGCGTCCGGATATCGAATCCGGCGTGCGTCTCGAAGACGATGCCGGACTATTTCGACCGCCTCGAACTCCTCCGCCGCCCGTCGGACGCGGCGATGCTTTCGTCGCGTCCGACGCGGGCATAACGTCCGGTCGGCGACTATACTTCCCCCCGTGCCGATCGAGAATTCACAGGGAGACGCGGCGGAGGGGATGCCCGGAAAGGTGTCCGGCGGCGTGATCGCAGCCATTGACGGCCCCGCCGGGAGCGGCAAAAGCTCGGTCGCCCGCATGGCGGCGGAGCGTCTCGGAGTCGTCAACCTGAACACCGGAGCGACATACCGAGCCGTCGCGCTTTTCTCGATCCGGGAAGGCGTCCCCCCTTCCGACGAGGCCGCGCTCTCGGGGATCGCCCGCCGGGTCGCGCTCGACGGCGAGACGGTGAGCGTGGACGGGGCGGGGATTTCGGAGTCCGACCTCCGCGCCCCGGAGGTTTCGGCGGCGGCCTCGAAAATCTCGTCGCATCCGAGGGTTCGGGAGATCCTTGTCGGAGTTCAAAGGGAGGCGGCGGGGAAGGCGCGGGCCGGGGGCGGGGCGGTCGTGGAGGGGCGGGACATCGGGACGGTGGTTCTTCCGGGCGCGGACGTGAAGATATTCCTCTCGGCGTCGGCGGGGGAGAGGGCGAGGAGGCGGGCTTCGCAGACGGGGCGCGAGGATGAGATCGAGCGCATCACCGCCGCAATAAAACAACGCGACAAACAAGACACCGAACGCGAAGCCTCGCCGCTCAAACCCGCCGCCGACGCCGTCGTCATGGACACGACTTCGATGTCGCTCGACGAGGTCGTCTCCTCCGTCCTCGGTATCGTCGCCTCCGCCGGGGCGAAGGCCCGGAGCGGGGCGTAGTTTGGCGAGCATGGAGGGGCCGCGCGGGATGACCCGGAGGTACATCCTCTTTCGGAGGTTCATGCTTTTCATGGGCGGGGTCATCTTCGGGTTCACGGTTCATGGGGCGGAGAGGGTTCCGAGGGATGGGGCGCTCATCGTGGCCTCGAACCACCACCGATTTTTCGACCCGGTTTTCGTGTGCATGGCGGTTCCGAGGCGCGTCCAATGGATGGCGAAGAAGGAGCTTTTCGTGCCGCCCCTCCGGTGCTTCCTCCATTTCCTCGGATCCATCCCCGTTGACCGCGACGGCGGCGGGCGATCCGCGCTCCGAGCCGCCATCTCGTACCTGAAAGAGGGGTGGGCGCTCGGCATCTTCCCCGAGGGAACCCGCCAGAAAGACCGAGAGTCCGGCGAGGCGAAGAGCGGAGCCATAATGCTCGCCGTCCGGGGAGACGCCCGTATAGTCCCCGTCTTCATCGGAAAAGTACCGTCGCTTCGGGAGCGTCTCCGGGGCGGGAAACTCCACGCATACGTCGGGGAGCCGATAACGATAGATAATACAAGAAGAGGGAAGGCGGCATACCGGGCTTCGGCGGACGAGGTTCTCGAAGAGATATACGCGCTCCCGAGAAACGCCCGAAACGTTCGGGAGGCTCGGGACATTCCGGAAGGGGCGGGGAGATCATGAGGAGTTTGCCGGTGGTGGCGGTGGTGGGGGCGCCGAACGTGGGGAAGAGTTCGTTCGTGAACCGGGTTGTGGGTCGGAGGTCGGCGGTGGTGGCGGACGAGCCGGGGACGACTCGCGACCGCTCGTACAACGAGGCGGAGTGGGTGGGGAGGGAGTTCGTCCTCGTTGACACGGGCGGGATGGAGCCGACGGCGAGGGTCGGGCTTCAGTCCCTCGTCACGCTTCAGGCGAGGGTCGCGGTCGAGGAGGCGGACGTCATCCTCCACATGGCCGACGCCCGGACGGGGCCGACGGAGGCGGACTCGGCCATCGCCCGCGAGCTTCGGAAGGCTCCGGGCAAAGTGCTTCTCGCGGTGAACAAAATGGACAATCCGGCGGACGACTCGGAGCGGTACGGATTCTATTCGCTCGGGGAGGGCGAGCCGCATCCGGTCTCGGCCTCGCATGGCATCGGGATGGGCGACCTCCTCGACGAGGTCGTCGCCCTCCTTCCGGAGGAGCCGGACGCGGAAGAAGAATCGAACCTTCCTCGAATTGCGATCATCGGCCGCCCGAACGTCGGGAAAAGCACGCTTCTCAACCGCCTCATCGGCTCGGAGAGGGCGGTCGTCTCGGAGGTGTCGGGGACGACGACGGACGCGGTGGAGAACGAACTCGAGGTGGATGTCGGGGGCGATGAAGTCGAGAACTTCGAGAGGTTCATACTCCTCGACACGGCGGGGGTGAACCGGAGCGCGAAGCGTGCCTCGGGGGTTCCTTATTATTCGTCGCTCCGGACGGCGGAGGCGATACGGAGGTCGGACGTCTCGCTTCTCATGGTGGACGCGGTGGAGGGGCTTTCGGGCGGCGATCTCCAGCTCGCGAGGCAGATCGAGGACGCGGGCCGCTCGTGCGGGGTCGTCATAAACAAGAGCGACCTCGTCGGGCCCGACGAGGTGCGGGAGATCGAGGGTAAGATTTTCCGGCGGATGACGGACCTCAAACCGGAGTTCGTCTCGATTTCCGCCCTTTCGGGGAGCGGTGTGGATCTCGTCATGCCGTTCGCGGCGAGGGTCCACCGGGCGTACGGGACGCGGGTTTCGACGCACGAGGTGGCGGAGTTCGTGAACCGGATCGTCGAGAAGTCGGCCCCGGCGAAAGGGGTGAAGATCCGGTACGCCACCCAGACCGGGACTCGCCCGCCGAGGTTCACCATCTTCGCGAACCGCCCGGAAGACCTCCGCGAAAACTATCTCCGGTACATCGAGAACGAGATACGGAAACGGTACGGCATGTGGGGCGTGAGCCTCCGGATACGAGTCAAAAGCTCCCGGTGAACGGGTCTCCGGTGAACCGGGGCATTATCGGGAACATATCGGGGAGAGACGGAAATGAAATCGGCGGGTCGGGGCGAAGGAACTTCATTTCGTATGTTCCGGCGTGAAAAGGAGGAGTTTTCATGAAGGCGATAATAATGGCGGGCGGGCAGGGTACGCGGCTCCGGCCACTCACGAGCGAGCAGCCGAAGCCCATGATCCGGATAGCGAACCTCCCGTGCATGGAGCATATAGTGAATCTTTTGAAAAGCCACGACTTCACCGACATTGTGGTGACGCTTCAATTCATGCCCGAGGACATCCGGGACTATTTCGGCGACGGCTCCCAGTGGGGCGTGAACATGAAATACTCCGTCGAGGACGCCCCCGCCGGAACCGCCGGCTCCGTGAAGATGGCCGAGTCCGAACTCGACCTCGCGGACGGCGAGCCGTTCCTCGTCATAAGCGGCGACGCCCTCACCGACGCCGACCTCACCCGCCTCGCCGAGTTCCACGGGGAGAAAGGCTCCGACGCGACGATGGTCCTGAAAAGCGTCGAGAACCCTTTGGATTTCGGCATCGTCATCACGGAGGAGGACGGCCGGATCTCCCGCTTCCTCGAGAAGCCGGCGTGGGGGCAGGTTTTCTCGGACACGGTGAACACCGGCATATACCTCCTCGACGGCTCGGTGATGGATAAAATACCCGACCCGGAGTCCGAGGGCGAGTACGATTTCTCGGAGGATCTCTTCCCGGCGATGCTCGACGACGGACGCCCGATGTTCGGGTACGTCACCGAGGAATACTGGGAGGACATCGGCACCTTGGAGCAATACTCCGCCGCGCAGAGGGATGTCCTCGACGGCTCTGTGAAGGGCGTGAGGCCGCCGGGAACGCGCCTCCGGGAGAATATATACGTCGGGAGCCGGGCGCAGCTCGACGAGGGGGAACTCGAGGGGCCGGTCGTCATCGGGGAGAACGTCCGGATTGACGAGGGGGCGAAGGTGAGTCCGTATTCGGTGATCGGCTCGAACGTCGTCGTCTCCGCCGGGGCGAGGGTCGAGCGATCCGTCGTCGCCGACGGGTCGTACATCGGCGAGGGCGCGGAGCTTGTGGACACCCTCGTCGGCCGCTCGTCATACGTCCAGGCGAGGGCGAGGCTTCTCGAGAGAAGCTCCCTCGGCGACGACGTCATCGTGGGCGAGGGCGCGACGGTCTCGCCGGAGGTGAAGGTTTATCCTCACAAGACCATCGAGGACGGGGCGAATGTCACGCAAAGCCTCATATACGAGACGATGGGGCTTCGGACGGTTTTCAAGGGGGGGAAGGTCGCGGGGAAGTTCAATGTGGATCTCACCCCCGAGGTCCTCATCCGGCTCGCCTCCTCGTTCGGGACGACGCTCGACCCCGGCGCGATCGTGACCCTCGGCCGCGACTCTTCGCCCGCCGCCCAAGTCGCTAAAAGGGCGATGACGGCGGCTCTCCTCGGGACGGGGGTGAACGTCCGCGACCTCCGGGCGGCGCATGCCGGGGTCGTCCGCCACGACGTTTTGGCGGGGAAGTCGTCGGCGGGGGCGCATCTCCGCCGGGGCGACGACCCCGACGACATCGAGGTTCTCTTCTTCTCCTCCGACGCGACCCCGATGACGGAGTCCGACGAGCGGAGCGTGGAGAAGGTTTTTGTGAGGGAGGAGTACCGGCGGGCGCATGGCGGGGACGACATCGGGGAGCTTATTTATCCGGCGCGGGCGGTCGAGCAGTATGTGGAGAGGCTCGAGAGGGCGTCGGACGTGTCGAAGACGTCGGGTTCGACGATCGTGGTGGATTTCTCGGGGGGTGTGGCGAACCTCGTCGCGAGCCGGGCTTTTTCGAGGCTCGGGATAAACGCGGTCGTCGTCTCGGGTTTCGCGAACGCGAACGTGGTTGGATCCGCCCCCGGGATGGGCTTCGAGGAGTCGGTCGAGCGCGTCGGGGGGATCGTCCCGACCGTGGACGCGGCGTTCGGGTGCGTCGTCGGCCCCACGGGGGAGGACATTCAGTTCGTTGACGACCGGGGCGGATACATCCCGCCGGATATCATGCTCGCGTGCCTCATCGAGCGTATGGAGCCGAGCAAAGTCGTCCTCCCGGTGAGCCTGAGCTCGGAGTACGGGCGGCTCGTCGAGGCGGGCGGGGGCGTTTTGTCGGAGAGCCGGACGGGGCTTGGGAATATCTCCATACAGGCCGCCTCCTCCTCGGCGGACATCGGGGCGACGGGCGACGGATGCTATGTCTTCCCGGATTTCCTCCCCGCCCCCGACTGCTTCATGGTCATATCATGCGTCCTCAAACTGTTCGGGGCGGGTTCTTCGGGCGCCCCCCTCTCTGAGGCGAGGCGGCGTTTCGGTGACTCGTTCGGGGGTGTCTCGCGCGAGGTACTCGATTGTCCGTGGGGGGCGAAGGGGCGTGTGATGCGCGGCCTCGCGGAGAGGTTCGGCGGCGACCCCGACGCCATCCTCACAGACGGAGTGAAGCTCTCGGTGGACGGAGGGTGGGTTCTCATGCTCCCCGACCCCGACAACCCGCTCTTCCACGTGTACGCCGAGACCGACTCCGACCCGGAGGGAGTCAAGTCCGAGTATTCAGATCTCGTCAAATCCCTCATAGAATCCGAATGAGGGCGCGCCTGGCGGAATCGTGGCGGAATCGGAGACAATCGGAAACCGCCCTTTTGCGGGTGTTCAGCGGTTGTTTTTGCTTGAGTGGGAGATATGTCGGTCAAAAGACTGTACGTAAGGTAGAGGGGAAGTTATACTTCCGGTTATGGGTGAAGAACGAAAAGGAGCGGGCGGTGGGGCGGGTGGTTTTGACTGGGCCGCCGGCTCCGAGGACTTGACGGCGTTGAGCGTCGAGGAGTTGAAGGGCCATTTGGAGGCGTTCGCTGAGGAGGAGCGGGAGGTCAGCTACCGGAGGAGGGTTTTGCAGGGGCGCATCGATCTCATAAGGGCCGAGATAGCGGGGCGCGGCGGCGACCTCTTCGCCTCCCCCGAGGATCTCGCCCGGGCCCTCCTCGGGGAGTCCGGCGGCGAAGGCTCCGGCGGCGGGCTTGGCTCTTCGCCCCGATCCCCCGAGGGGCGTGGCGGCCCGTGAGCCTTTGCCCGGAGTGCGGCTCGGAGGTTGCCGTCGGGATGAAGTTCTGCTCGGAGTGCGGCACACGCCTCGACCCCGGCGGGACGACGGTCTCGTACTCGCCGAGCTTCGCGGAGGACGACGACGAGGCGACCTCCTCCTCGGTTCCGGCCAAGGGCGCGGCCCTCATAGAGCTCGACCAGGTCGAGGGGACCGCCGGGAGGCGCATGCACGACGTCGGGGTCGAGGCCGTGACCATCGGCCGCGTCCCCCAGTGCGACATCTTCCTCGACGACGTCACAGTCTCGAGGAAGCACGCCGAGGTTCTCCGGGGCGACCACGGATTCAGGATACGCGACGTCGGGAGCCTCAACGGCACGTACGTCAACCGCGTCCGCGTGGACTCCGTGGACCTCCGGAACGGCGACGAGATACAGGTCGGCAAATACCGATTCAAGTTCGTGTTCACATAATACGGGAGACTTCCAGGCGAGGCGGCCTCCCTCGGCCCGGGGGGGGGCCAGTGGGGCATCAACATCCGGGCATTCAGATGGAGAGGAATGGAGTGATCTAGTTTGGAGAACGGCGGAGGCGGCAAGGACAGTTTCACGATCGGCGAGGTGGTTGAGAGGCTCAAGCCGGAGTTCCCGAGCCTCTCGGTGAGCAAGATCCGGTACCTCGAGCGCCGGCGGCTCATAAACCTGAACCGGACGCGCGGCGGATACCGCCTCTTCTCCGGGCAGGACGTCGAGCTTCTCAGGTACATCCTCACGCTCCAGGACAAGGAGTACCTCCCGCTCAAGGTGATAAAGAAGCGCATCGAGGGCGGCGCCCCGGTCATGGCGATGTCGAAGGACTCGGCGGGCGACCTTTCGTCGGTCCTCGAGGACCGGGTGTACTCGAAGGACGAGCTGGCCGACGCGCTCGAGGCGGACACGCGCTTCGTCGAGGAGCTCCTCACGGTTCAGGTCATAGGGAGGACGGGCGAGCTCACGCAGCGCGACCTCGAGATCGCCCGCATGGCGTACGAGATGGCGAAGCACTCGATACAGCCGCGCCACCTCCGGGGCATGATGGCCGCCGTGGACCGGGAGGCCGCCATGTTCAAGCAGATACTCAACCCCGAGCTCCGCAGCGGCGACGAGCAGCGCGTGGCCGAGGCGATGGCGAAGGCCCGCCACCTCGCCTCCGTGGACTCCCGCCTCAAAGAGCTCATGATGGCGAACGTGATCGAAGCCTTCGCCCCGTCGCCGTCGGACGGCCGCCCGTGAGCGGATCCGACAGCGCAGGCCACCCCGACGCCCCCGACGCCCCCTCCGAGCGGGTCCGGGCGCTCATCCGGTCGGTTCCGGGGTTCCCGAGGGCGGGCGTGTCGTACAAGGACATAACGCCCCTGATCGAGGACGGGGGGGGGATGCGCCTCGCCGTCGACGCGCTCGCGCAGGCGATAGACGCGGCCGGCATCGAGTACGACCGCATCGTGTCCGCGGAGGCCCGGGGCTTCGTGTTCGGGACGGCGCTGGCGTACCGCGCCCGGAGGGGGATCGTGCTCGCGAGGAAGCCCGGCAAGCTGCCCCGCGAGACGATATCCGCCTCGTACGACCTCGAGTACGGCTCCGACTCCCTCGAGGTCCACGCCGACTCGATCCCGCCCGGCGCCCGCGTCCTCGTCGCCGACGACCTCCTAGCCACCGGTGGCACCGCCCGCGCCATGTGCCGTATCGTCGAGAACGCGGGCGGTGCCGTCGCCGGGGCCGCCTTCATCATCGAGCTCGGATACCTCCGGGGCCGAACCCTCCTCGACCCATACAAAACCGTCTCCCTCGTGAACTATGAAGACCCCTCCGAATAACCCGGACAAAAGGGCGGCGGAGCCCGTCCCGGGCATAGGGGCAATGGAACCGGAAAGCCCCCCCGAGTCCCTCCCCGAAATCGTCGAAAACCTTGAAAACGTCCCCGTCGAGCACGCGGGATCCTTCCCTCATACGGGCGTTCCGACCGAGACCCCCCGTCCTTCACCCCCCGTCGAGGATCTCCTCGCCGTCTTTCTGAGGACGCTCTCCAGCCCCGAGACGATTAAAACCTATAATACGGAGATACGTATGTTCGCCTCGTACATCGAGGGGGAGCTCGGGGTGCCGCTCGGGGGGATCGGGGCGGAGAACCTCTCACTTTACCGTGAGCGCCTCATAAAGGAGTACGCGCCCGCGACGGCGGCGAAGAAGCTGACGGCGGTGAGGAGGTTCCTCGTCTTCACGCACATGGGCGGGGTGACGCGGCTCGGCCCCGACGCGCTGCGGTACTTCGCGAAAAGTCCGAGGGTCTCGGAGGACTCCTCGTACAACGTCCTGACCGAGGAGGAGCTTTCGAGGATGCTCGGGCAAGCCCGGGTGGAAAGCTACCGGGACTATGTGATCCTGGCCGTCATGGCCTCGTGCGGCGTGCGGGAGGCCGAACTCGTCAGCCTCCGGATAGGCGATTTCCGGGAGGTCGGGGGAGGCGAGGACGGGGAGCCTCCCATACAAGTCAGGGTTGAGGGGAAGGGGGGGAGGATCCGCAACGTCGCCGCCTCCCCCGACCTCTGGCGAGTCGTCCAGCGATACGTCCTCCTCACCGGACGCAGCCTGAACTCGCGCTCTGACTCCCGCCGACCCCTCTTCGAGTCGAGGGAGGGCGACGCGAGGCCACTCACGACCCGCTCCATAAGGAACATAGTCAAGAAATACGTCCGGAGGGCCGGAATAACGAAAGCCATATCCCCGCACTCCATACGCCACACCGTGGGGACGAACATGGCCGTCAACGAAGCACCGCTCCTAGTCATACAGCAGTTCCTCGGCCACTCGGATCCGAAGACCACCCTCCGGTACATAAGAAGAGCCGAAGAACTCGCCAACAAGGCATACCAATATAATACGCTCCCGATCTAGCCCAAGCGGAACCCGCTCTCAGTGTCTTTCCCCACCCGAGGCTGCCCGTCCATGCCCGGGATTTCGTAATCTTCAAAGAGCCATAGTCACGCTCACGCAGGCCAGACGACTCAGGAACCCGCCGCCGGAAAGCCATGGCAAGCCGAGAGACCAGCGCCGACTTGAAAGGCGCTGGTCTCTCGGCTCGTTCATCTCAGTTATGCTATTCCGATAGGCACACCCCGTCGTCCTCGACGGGGAACTCCTCCGGGCAGCCGCCTCCCGGCATCACCGGCACGGAGCCGGAGTCAGGCTCCCCGGCCTCGAGGAGCGACCCAGAATCGTCCGGTTTCGTGGGATACTGATCGTCCGTCGGAGAGACGACAGTCGTGGTCTCCCTCACGGTGGA
The DNA here is from genome assembly GCA_013695475.1 of Rubrobacter sp. Classification (GTDB taxonomy): domain Bacteria; phylum Actinomycetota; class Rubrobacteria; order Rubrobacterales; family Rubrobacteraceae; genus JACCWD01. Next base: position 24,043 of record JACDAJ010000003.1, read on the forward strand.
CTCGCCGGAGCCGGAACCAGTCGAGTACTGGTCGGACGAAGGGGTGCCACCATTCAAGTCGTCGCCGTCGTCATCATTCAAGTCGTCGCCGTCCTGGGCCATCGCCACACTCGCCGAGTCCATACCGGAGTAGACCCCGAACCCCAGATCCTCCCACGCGGCACGTGCGAGGAGAGCGCATGACAGAACCGCGGCCACAACAGCAATCCTTGCAGCCCAGCTAGAACCCAATCCAGACAATCCAGACAAAATTCCCGCCCTCCCGGCATTAGAACCTCAAGAACCTTTTCTTCCTGCCAAACCTTCCTTGGGATCATTATAAACCAACGCGGCCGCCGCAGCCACAAGCTCCCCGGCGCCTCCGGTTTCCGGGAACGGCAATTATCGGAAACCCGCGGGCAGGAGGTACCGGAGGAAGACCTCCGGGGCTGTTTGGGATCCCGAGCTGGCCTTTTCCATGTGGATGGAGAGGAGTTCCGCCTCGGGGAAGCTCGAGAGCTCCTCTCCGGAGAGGATGCCGATTGATTCCCCGCCGATCAGCTTCGGGGAGACGGTGAGGAAGATCTCCGACACGAGACTCCCGGAGACGAGGCTGTGGTTGAGAACCGAGCCTCCCTCCAAGAGTATCGAGCCTATTCCATACTCCTCCTTGAGCCTCTCCAAGCCATCGCGCAAGCCGGTCGCCCCGCAGGAACCCTCGCCGCAGGCGACAATGATTCCGTATCCTTCCAGGATATCCCGCCTTCTTCGCGGCGAGTCCTCGCTCGTGAGTATTATGGTTCTTTCCTTCTCGGCGTGTAGGAGGTTCCGGATCGGGAGGTCGAGGGTTCTCGAGGCGAGGATGGCGAAGGGCTCGGGGGTTCTCAGGCCTTCGGAGGTGAGGGACACCCTCTCAGCCCGGAGGGTTCCGGCGCCGACCATGACGGCGTCGGCCTTCGAGCGGAGTGTCCTCATGGCCTCCCTGTCCACAGGGCTTCCGATAGACCCGGACTTCCCTCCGGCGGAGACCTTCCCGTCCAGCGAGGACACCATGTTCATCGCCACGAACGGGAGCGACGGGTCTCCGGGGTGGGATCCGGGGAAAAGGACGTCGGCGTGGATCCCGGCCACCTCGCGGGCGGGCGGGGGGTGGATCCTCGTGAATGTCGTGGTCATGAATTCCAAGATTCCGTGGCAAGGCCCTCGGCGGCCCCTCAGCGAGCCACTTTGTATCGGGCGTATGAATGGACGGAGGCGGCGGGGAGGCTCACGTCCATGAGGACGCCGTCCTCCCTGTCCTCGGAGGCGTGTATCTCCGCCATCCCGTACAGCCTCGCCGCGTCCTCGTAGCTCGCGTGAGGGATGAGAACCTCCATCCTCTCCCTCGCAGCGGAAATCTCCCCGTGTATCGCGTCGAGGAGCAGGGCACACCCATAGTCTCGCTCGTCGAGCGCGCTCATCAAGACGGGCCCGCCATACCTCGATGAAAGCCTCCCCGCCTCCGCGTCGGATATGAGGTCCACCTTGTTGAAGGCGAGTATTATGGGTTTCCCGGTCTCGGAGGCGGCTCCGTCCGAGATCGGCTCGTTGAGGGTGTCCTTGACGGTTTCGACCTCCTCGTCGAAGGTCGGGCTGGAGGCGTCGGCACAGAGGACGAGGACATCGGCGTCGGAGGCGGCCTCGAGGGTGGACGCGAAGGACTCGACTAGCTGGGTGGGGAGCTTCCTTATGAAGCCGACCGTGTCCGTGAGCGTGAAGTCCGGGGTGAAGCCCGAGGAGGCGCCGCTGGGGGAGCCGCCCTCGACGCGCCTCGTGGTCGTCTCGAGGGTTTCGAAGAGGCGGTCCTCTGTGGAGCGCCCGGCTCCGGCGAGGCGGTTCAGGATGGTGGTCTTCCCGGCATTCGTGTACCCGACGAGCGCGACCTTGGGGACGGCGGACTCCCGGAGCCTCGCCCGGCGGACGCCCCGGGCGGAGCGCTCGTCTGAGAGCCTGGAGCGGAGCTTCTCCATGCGGGCGCGGATCTCGCGCCTGTCGTACTCGAGCTGCTGCTCACCCGGCCCCCTCACAGCCGCCCCGCCCCCGCTCCCGAGGCCGCCCCCGAGCCTCTCGAGGTGCCTCCACATCCCCCTCACGCGGGGGAGGAGGTACTCCATCTCCGCCAGCTCGACCTGGAGCTTGCTCGGCGCGTCCCTCGCGTGGGCCTCGAAGATCCGGATTATAAGCTCCGTCCGGTCAACGACCGCCACACCCGCGTCCCGCTCAAGGACCCTCGCCTCGGAGGCGGTCAACTCGTCGTCCGCGACCACGAAGCCCGCCCCGAGCGACTCGACCATCCCCCGGAGCTCCTCCCGCTTGCCGCCCCCGAGATACCCAGAAGGGTCGCGCCTCCCCTGCTCCATGCAGCCACGGACCTCGAGCCCGAGAGTTTCAGACAGGCGGCGCAGCTCGCCCATGTGCCTCGACTCCCCCGCCCCGCAGAGGACGACCTTCCCGACAACCCGGCTCAAAGATTCCATCAGCCGATTATACCATGCATAGTATTTATAGCATTTATGCCCTTCCCGGCCTCGGAGGGGTCGAGGACGGAGACGCGGGCGCGGCCCCGGAGGGTTCCGGCGAGCTTGTCGAACCACCGGATCTGGCGCTTCGCGAGCCTCCGCGTCCTTATGTTCATCCTCTCCTCGGCCTCTCCCCGGGACGTCGCGCCCCGGACGACGGAGAGGAGCTCCCGGACGCCGATGGAGTCGAGGACGGATTTGTTGACGGCCTCGACTCCATCGGCCATCCCCGAGAGAGCCTCCGCCTCTTCCATGCCGAAAGAGGAGATGCGCCGGGAGCGGCTCCGGATGCGGTCCTCGAGGAAGGCGATGTCCGGCCTCATATAAACCATCTCGGTCTCGTGGACGAGATCGCCGCCCCATATGGAGCCTCGGTCGTCGCCGCCGACTGAAAGCTCGAGTTCCTTCGCCCGGGACGCCCTCCTCGGATTCGGCGCGCCCTCCGAGAGGGCGCGGGCCACCTCCCTCGCCCTCACAGGCACGCTCGGGGCGAGCGGGATGTCGAGGAGGATCGCATTCAGGTACATCCCCGTCCCCGCGTCGAGGACGAAAGGGATTTCCAGATTCCGGGAGCCTTCCTCGATGTCACGGCGAAGCTCGCGATGCACGGCGTCGCGGTGGTCGGCCACCGACCATCCGCCGGTGACGGAGACGATGCCGGAGAGCCTCGCGGGCCGACCCCTCGCCTGGTTCGTTATGACGGGGACCTCCCGATAAACCTGCATGGAGTCAACGAGGATCGCATGCGTCGAAAGCGCCTCGGAGAACTCGTCGGCGATCGCGCTCTTCCCGCCCGCCGTCGGCCCGCACACGGCGATGCACCGCCTCCCCGGCGATGGCGGCGAGGATGGGGGGCGAGTCGAGGACCGGATATGAATCCGGGCGGCGCCCGGAGGAGCCTCCAGGCTGGCCTCCGGTCCGCGGGCGCCGGATCCACTGTGGCCAGGCTGGTTGATTATCGCCGCCTCCCCCCCGGAGGCTCGCCGCCGGGGTCGGCGTAGAGCGCGTGGGGGCCGGCGGAGGTGATGCGCGCCCGGACATAATCTCCCGGCTCCGCGCCGCACGAGATTTCATGCGCGAGGCGCACGGAGTGGCCGCCCCACGTCTCGCCTATCGCGCCGCCGGAGTCAGAGAGGCCGCGCCGGATGTATATGTCCTCGCTCGAGCCGACCCTCCGCTGGTTCGCCTCGAAGCCGTTCCTCTCGACGGCCCGGAGGATCTGGAGGAACCGACGCTGGACCACGTCGTCCGGGACGCGCCCCCCCATCCCCGCCGCCTCCGTGCCGCCCCTCGGTGAGAATTTGAAGATGTACGCCGAGTCGAACGCGCAATCCTCGACAAGCTCGAGGGTCCGCTCGTGGTCGTCGTCCGTCTCTCCGGGGTGGCCGACTATGATGTCCGTGCTGAGCGTGCCGCCCGGGACGGCCTCCCGGAAAACCTCGATCTTCCTCCGGTACCGCTCCGCCTTGTACCCCCGGTGCATGGCCTTCAGCATCCGGTCGGAGCCGGACTGGACCGGCAGGTGGAGCCTCCCCACTACCGTGTCCCGCCCGCCCATCGCCCACAGCGTCCGGTCCTCCATGTTCGAAGGGTGGCTCGTCGTGAACCACACCCTCGGAGCGGCCTTGGACACCCTTTCGAGGAGGTCGCAGAATTTCATCCCGCCGTGCCTCCATGCGTCCACGGTCTGCCCAAGGAGCGTTATATACTTCGTCCCGCCCGCGACGAGCCTCTCGACCTCGGCCACGATGCTCTCCATCGGGCGGCACGCCATCCGACCCCGGATCGTCGGAACGATGCAGTAGCTGCACTGGTAGTTGCATCCCGTCATTATCGTAACAAACGCCGAGTCGCCCTCCTCCATGCCCGGGAGATCCGGCGTATACGTCTCCTCCATGCCCGGCAACCCCACGAACTCCGCCAATTCATACGTATTATGCGTTCCCAGGACGAGATCGACACCGAACGTCTTTTCGAGGCTCGTCGCCTCCTCCGCCGCTCCGACGCAGCCCGTGAGCGCGACCTTCTTGACGCGGCCCTCTTTCTTGAGGCGGCTTAACTCGCCGAGGTGGCCCTTCACCCGGTCCACGGCGTTCTCGCGGACGTAGCATGTGTTGAGAACCACGAGGTCGGCCTCCTCGTAGGTTTGGACCTCGGCGTATCCGGCGTCCGTGACCATGCGCCGCATCCGATCCGAGTCGTGGACGTTCATCTGGCACCCGAACGTCCGTATGCACGCCGTCTTCCCCGCGCCCGGCGAAGCCGGGGGTTTGGCGGGCTTCCTCGTCAGGGCGACGGGGGCTTTGGAATTTGCGGGATCACTCATATTCATCCTCCGGCTCGTGTACGCGGGCTGTGATGCGGACCTCTCCGGGCCGCGTCTCGAACTTTATATCAAAGACCTCCATATAGCTCGCCCCCGCCTCCCGCCGGAGTACCCTCGCCAACTCTTCCCTCGCATCCCCCCCGATGTGAAGGGAAGGCCCGCCCGGAACCCCCGAACCTCCGGCCGCCCCGCCCGCCGGAAGAGTCCGAGGTCGGGGCGGAGCGGCTCCGACCCTCCCCGATTCCTCAACCTCTCCCCGGACCACTCTCCCCACCGTCTTCGATGAAAGCTCCAAACCGAGGCTCTCCGCGAAAGCCGACGCGCCGCCCCTTTCCCTCTTTCGTATTATGTGGTTATTCAGCAAAGAGGCGAGGATCCGGGCGGGGGCCGCGTAGAAGACGTCGACATCGGGGTTTCGGCGGGCGAAGGCGGCTGTGGTGGCGAGGAGGTTCGACTTCGAGCTTCGGGTTTCGGACTGGAGGGACCTCTCGGGGACGGAGCGGGTGTCGAAGACGGCCCGGACGGAGGTCGGGGAGGCCGGGCGGGCGAGCCTCGCCTCGACAGCGGCCCTCTTTATGTGGTGGAGGGCGAGGCCCGCCCCGCGCGGCGGCGGCTCCGCGCTCTTCGCGCTCTTCGCGTTGTTCGAGTCCGGCCTCGGGTCGAGGTGGCGCGTCGTGACGCCCGGCTCGAAGATGAGGTCGGCGTACGCCTCGGGGACGCCGCGCCCGTCGTCAATGACCGCGAGGGAGCGGTATCTGCGGGAGCGGAGCGCGGATGCGACGAATATTCTCGAGGCTCCGGCGTCGCGGGCGTTCCGGAGAAGCTCGAGGAGCGCGTCCTCGACCGTGGATATGGAGGAGGGGGCGCGGCGGGGGGCCTCGGCGCCCGAGAGGCGGGCGAATCCGGATCCGAGGTCGCGGTACGGGCCGTCGGTCACGAGAAACACCATCCGAGGAAACTGTATACGCCAATGGAGAGCGCCGCCGCGGAGACGACGGAATAGAGGGGCATCGGGCAGATCCACTCGCCGCGGGCGGCCTCCGAGATGGGATTGTCCCGCCAATCCTTGAGGAGAACACCGGAGGAGGCCATGATCACGCCGAGGATAGTGCCATCCCACGCGCTCGCAAGCAGCCACACCGCGAACAAGCCGACCGTCGCCCACAGTATCCTCGACAAAGCGAACAACCACACGAAGCGCGCCCCTATTTCTTCGCCGCGGCTCCGACGGGCGGGGCTCCGGACGGGCTTTGCAGGGCGGCGGTCGGAGCCGAGCGGCATGCCTTTTCACGGCGCGCGCCGAAAAGCCCCCGGCTCCCGGCGGTCATTTCGCCACCTCGCTCACGCGGCTTTCGCGGATGACGGTCACTTTGATCTGTCCGGGGTATTCGAGGTCGGCCTCGATCTGCTTCGAGATGTCGAAGGCGAGCTTGGCGGCGATGCGGTCGTCCACCTCCGACGGCTGGACCATGACCCGCACCTCGCGCCCCGCCTGTATCGCGTACGCCTTGTCCACGCCCCGATGCCCCGTCGCGATGTCCTCCAGGTTGCGGAGCCGCTCGAGGTAAATGTCCGTCGTCTCGCGCCTCGCGCCCGGCCTCGCGGCGGAGACGGCGTCGGCGGTAGCCACGATGATGTCCTCGACGGTCTCCATCTCGACCTCGTGGTGGTGCGCGGATATGGCCCGCACGACGTCGTCGGGCTCGCCGCTCTTTTTGGCGAAGCGACCGCCGATGAGGGCGTGGGTGCCTTCCACCTCGTGGTCTATGGCCTTCCCGACGTCGTGGAGGAGGGCGCCGCGGCGGGAGAGCTTCACGTTCGCGCCGAGCTCCTGCGCCATCATGCCCGCGATGTTCGCCACCTCGACGGAGTGGGCGAGGACGTTCTGCCCGTACGACGTGCGGTATTTCAGCGCGCCGAGGAGGCGGTGGAGGTCGCCGTGCATGTTGCCGGATATCTTCGCGTCGAAGAGCGCCTGGCGGCCGGCGGCCTTCATCTCCTTCTCGACCTCCTTGCGGGCTTTGGCGACGATCTGCTCGATGCGCCCCGGATGTATCCTCCCGTCCTGGACGAGCCTCTCCATGGAAACCCTCGCGACCTCGCGGCGCACCGGGTCGAAGCACGAGATTACGACCGTCTCGGGCGTGTCGTCAATGATCACGTCCACCCCCGTCGCCGCCTCGAAGGCTCGGATGTTCCGCCCCTCGCGGCCGATGATGCGTCCTTTAAGGTCGTCCGAAGGGAGATCCACAGCCTTAACCGTGGACTCCGAGGTTAGGTCGGAGGCGACGCGCTCCATGGTTGTCATCAGGATCCTGCGCGACTCCACGTCGGCGGTCTCCTCGGCCTCCAGCGTCTTGTCGCGGACCATCCGCCCGAGACGGTCGTCGAGCTCGACCTCGAGGCCGCCGAGGAGGCGTGCCTCCGCGTCGGCGCGGGTGAGGCCGGATATCTCCTCGAGGGCCTTTGTTTGCTCCGACTCGCGCGACTTGAGGCCGTCCTCCCTCTCGGAGAGCCTGTCCTCGGACTCCGAGAGTCGGCGGCGGCGCTCGTCGAGCTCGCCCTCGCGGCGGTCGAGGGCCGTGTCCCGATTGTCGAGGCGCTCCTCGACGCGCGATATCTCCGCCCGCCGCGACCTCGCCTCGGCCTCCGCCTCGTCCTTGACTTTCATCGCCGCCTCCTTCGAGGCGAGGTCGGACTCCCGGCGGACGGCCTCGGCCTGGCGGTTCGCGTCGGCGAGGATCGAGTCCGCGTCGGAGCGCGACTCGGCGAGGCTGCTCGCGGTTCGGGATCTGCAGATTAAATATCCGGCCGCCGCGCCGACGCCGAGTCCGGCGGCCAGCGCGACAACGGCCAAAAGCAATGCGCTCACAAGTTTTCCTCCAGCGTTCCCGCCGCGGGCCGCTGCCAGCCGGCGGACGGGTCGAAATATGTCATCGGCCGACCGCTCGTGCGCGCTTGCCCGCCTCACGGCGTCCGCCCTTCGGCAGTCGCCTTTCGGCGTTTATCGGTACTCCCGCGCTATCTCCGCGCAGACTTCCATGGAGTATCCCCGGCGCGTCAAGAAGCCGTAGACCCGGCGCGACTCCGCGTCGGACCTCTCCCCGGTATTATAACGCCGCGACGCCGCCCCGCGAGCGTCCTCGTTCTCCGACCTCCCGCCGAACTCCTCCTCGACCGCGGACTCCGCCTCCTCCTCTCCCACCCCGGCCCGGCGAAGCTCCGCCGAAACCCGCCGAGGCCCGTATTTGCGGGACTTTTCCCTCGCCACGGCCCGGGCGAACTCCCCGTCGTCGAGATACTCGAGTTCGAAGAGACGGGCCACCACGCCCTCGACGGCCTCCTCGACATGCCCGAACCTCCGGAGCCTGTCGCGCACCTCCTTCTCCGAGCGGGGCCGATAGCCGAGGAGGTTGAGCGCGCGGCTCATCGCGAGCGCCCTCTCCCCCTCGACGCGGACGCGCTCGAGTTCGCCCTCCGAGAACTCCGCCCCCTCGAAGACGCCCAGCTCGGACGCGGCGTTCTTGTCGAGCTCCGCCCAGAATTCGCCGTCCACCCACACGCGGGACTTCCCGCGCCCCCCACGTACCCCCGTTATCTCCGGCATGCGGCCCGGAACCTCCCAATCGGAGAATGCGGCGAATGGCGGGCGGAGACTCGGCGGCTATGCGACAGGCTCGGCCTCGGCCCTTCCGGACGACGGCGCGTCCGGGGCGGAGGAGTCCGGGGCGGAGGATCCGGAATCGGGGGATTCCTCGCCGCCCCCCTCGTCCTTCCCCTCGCCGAAGCCGAGCTTCTCGTGGATGTCGGCCACGACCCTCTCGCGGACGGCGTCGTTCTCTTTGAGGAACTTCTTCGCGTTCTCGCGGCCTTGACCGATCCTCTCGTCACCGTAAGCGAACCACGCGCCGCTCTTCTTCACGACGTCGTTCTCGATGCCGAGGTCGAGGAGGCTCCCCTCACGCGATATCCCCTCCCCGTACATGATGTCGAAGAACACGATCTTGAACGGGGGGGCGACCTTGTTCTTCCGGATCGTCACCTTCGTCTGGTTGCCGACCGTGTTGTCGCCGACTTTCAAAGCCCCGATCCTCCGTATGTCGAGCCTCACGCTCGAATAGAATTTCAAGGCACGCCCGCCCGGAGTCGTCTCCGGCGAGCCGAACGATACCCCGATCTTCTCCCGGAGCTGGTTTATGAAGACCGCCGTCGTGCCGGACCGAGAGAGCGAGCCGGACAACTTCCTCAAAGCCTGGCTCATGAGTCGAGCCTGGAGCCCGACGTGGGAGTCGCCCATCTCACCCTCGATCTCAGCCCGAGGGACGAGCGCGGCGACGGAGTCTATGACGATGACGTCCATAGCTCCGCTCCGGACGAGTGTGTCGGCGATCTCGAGCGCCTGCTCGCCGTTGTCGGGCTGGGAGAAATAGAGGTTCTCGAGGTCCACGCCGATGGCCTCGGCGTAGGCCGGGTCGAGGGCGTGCTCGGCGTCGATGAAGGCGGCGAGGCCGCCGCTTTTCTGGGCCTCGGCTATGACGTGGAGGGCGAGGGTGGTCTTGCCGCTCGACTCGGGGCCGTAGATCTCGACTATGCGGCCGCGGGGGACGCCGCCGACTCCGAGGGCGATGTCGAGGGCGAGGGCTCCGGTCGGGATCACGGGTATGCTCTGGCGGGCCCGGTCGCCCATCCGCATGATGGAGCCCTTCCCGAACTTCTTCTCGATCTGGGAGAATGCGTCGTCTATGGCCTTCGTCCGGTTCTTGTCGTCCATTGGCTTTCCTCCAGAGGATGCGACCCCCTCCGTGCGGGGCCGGCGTAAGGTTTCAGTCGGCTGGCCCGCGGGCGGCTTGCGAACCGCCCGCGGACTTCACGGACTCATTATAACGGCGGGCCGGACGGCTCCCAAGACCATTGTTCCGAGGCTCCGGGCGGCGCGAGCGCGGCGCGGGGATGGCGAGGGGGCGAAGTTCGGGCGGGGCGGTTCTAGCTCGCGTCTTTGAGGGTGAAGCTGCGGTCCACGACCTCGCCGACCTCGCCGACCTCGCCGACGTCCTGCCCGTTGACCTCGACGCGCAAGGCCCCGGCGTTCCCGGTGGAGAGGAACACGTCCTCCTCCGCCTCGAAAGTCTGGGAGAAGCCGGCCGGGGCTATCTGCTCGTAGGCGACCGCGCCGTCGGAGCTTATGCTGATCCACGAGTCCGTCCCCTCGACGCTCACCGTGACTTCGAGGTCGTCGGGGGCCGCCCCCCCGTCCCCGGACGCGAGTTCCCCGCCCCCGTCTCCTCCGGCCTGCCCGCCGCTTTGCCCTTCGCCTTCCCCGACGGCGGAGCCTCCACCTTCGGACTCGTCGGCGGCTCCGTCCTCCGGGCCTCCGCCTCCGGCGGAGCCTCCCTCGGGCGGGGCTTGCTCGGCGGAGGGGGGCGGAGCGCCGGGGGAGGATGCGGTCTGAGTGTCGCGCCCGACGAAATAGAGCGCGCCTATGACCATGGCGAGGGCGAGGACGGCGGCGATGAGGGTGAAGAGGGTCGCGGGCGACACCTTCCTCCCCTGCGCCTGCGAGAGTCCGCCGGGGCCGAGGACGGGACGGTCGAAGCCGCTTTTCTTGATCTCCCCGACCCCCGGCTGGCGCTTGTCGCGCCTCCTCCCGCGGCGGTTTTTGAGATCCCGCGCGAGCTCCTCGCCGTCGAGGCCGAGGAAGTTGGCGTAGGTTTTCAGGAAACCCTGCACGTACACGGTGTCGGGGAGCGAGCTGAAGTCCTCCCGCTCGAGCCCGGTGAGGTAGCGTTTGCGGATCTTCGTCGCGTTCTCCACGTCTTGGAGGCTGAGGCCGCGCTCGGCGCGGGCCCGCTCGAGGACGTCGCCGATCTTGGCTCCGTCCACGCTGCCGTGGCCGGGGTCTCCGCTTCCGTTCGTGTGGTTCTCCTCGCCCATCTCGCCCTAAAGCGTATCACCAACCATCCCGGCCTTCATCCTGTTTCAATCCTGTCCGGGCGATTCGGCGGACTCACCCGCATCCCCCCCGCCCCACTCGAAGATCGAGGCGAGGTCCATGTCCGTCGCCACCACCGAACGGCTCTTCGACCCCTCGTACGGCCCGACTATGCCCTTCCTCTCCAGCGCGTCAATGATCCTCCCCGCCCGCGAGTACCCGACCCGGAACCGCCTCTGCACCGCGCTCACGCTCGCCTGCTGAGTCGAGACCACGAAGCTCGCCGCCTCCGGGAGAAGTTCGTCCTCCGGCTCCCCGTCGTCCTCCTTCGCGTTCTTCGGCTCGACGACCTCCTCGATGAACTCGGGGGCCACCTTGCCCCTGCTCGCCTCCACCGTCGCGTCAACGACCCTCTCGACCTCGTCCTCGGCGATGAACGCTCCTTGAACCCTCGACGGGCGCGACGCCGAGACCGGCTTGAAAAGCATGTCGCCCATCCCGAGGAGGGCCTCCGCCCCCGGAGTGTCGAGGATGACGCGGGAGTCAACCTGGCTGGAGACCGCGAACGCGATGCGGCTCGGGACGTTCGCCTTGATCATGCCCGTTATCACGTCCACGCTCGGCCTCTGCGTCGCAACCACGAGGTGTATCCCGACGGCGCGGGCTTTCTGCGCGATCCGGATAACCGCGTCCTCGACCTTCGACGCCGCCGTCATCATAAGGTCGGCGAGCTCGTCTATGACGATGACGACGTACGGCATCGGGGCGTCCGCCTTCGCGTTGTACCCGTCGAGCGACCGGACGCCCTGCGCCTCGAGGACCTCATACCTCCGCTCCATCTCCGAGACAGCCCACGCGAGCGCGTTCGCCGCCTTCTTCACATCCGTGACGACGGGCGTTATGAGGTGCGGTATCCGGGCGAACGGAGCCATCTCCACCCGCTTCGGGTCTATGAGAACCATCTTGACCTGGCGCGGGTCGGTGGTGAGGAGGAGCGAGGTGAGGAGGGCGTTCAGCATCACGCTCTTCCCGCTCCCCGTCGTGCCAGCCACGAGGAGATGCGGCATCTCCGCGAGGTTCAGGAAAACCGCCCGGCCCGAAATGTCCTTCCCGAGCCCGACCGGGAGCGCCCAATCCTCGGCCTCCGGATAGTCCTCGAAGATGTCGCCGAGGGTGACCTTCGCCGGGCGGGTGTTCGGGACTTCCACGCCGACCGCGCTTTTTCCGGGGATCGGGGCGAGGATGCGGACCTCGGTCGCGGCGAGGGCGTACGCGATGTCCTGCTGGAGATTGCTGATCCTCGAGACCTTCACCCCGCTCCCGAGCCGAAGCTCGTAGCGGGTCACCCTCGGCCCGACGACCGCCCGGACAACCGTCGCCTCGACCCCGAGGTCGGCGAGAGCCTGCGTGAGGCGCTTGCTCGTCTCGCCCGCGTCGTGCTCGGGGGATCCGCTCCCCATGCTGAGAAGCGAGAACGGAGGCGGCGTGTATTCCCCCGAAACAACGGCCTCCCGCCTCTCGGGAAGCCCCCCGCCCTCGCGCTTCTTCGGCAGGACGACCTCGAACTCGGCGGGCTCCGCGGCTTCGGCGACCTCCGCCTCCGATCCGTCCCCCGAGGGGGCCGCGGCTCCGCCACCGACTCCGTCGCCGGACAATCCGCCCGCGAGTTCGGCGTATATGCCCTCGACGTTTTGGGGATCGGTCGCCGCAGGATCCCTCCGCGACTTTCGAGAACCCCGGGATCTCCGGGAACCATTTTCTTTCTCCGCCTCGGCGCGGGCCTTTTTCCGCGCCTCGCGCCTCTCGCCGAGAGCATCCCCGGCGTAGCCGAAGCCGCCCTTCAAAGACTCGAACGCGGCGGCGAAGGTGACTCCGGTGAGGAGCGAAAGACCGACGAGGAGGAGGAGCGATATGGCGATGACCGCCCCGATCACGCCCGCGACGAAATACACCGCCCCGTATATCCCACTCCCCACGACCCCGCCCGCCTGCGGATAAAGTTCACTCGCGAAAAGACTCTCGTTCGGAAGCCTCGCCGCGAACGCCGTCGCGGCCCCGAGGAAAACGAAGGCCGCCCCGAGAACCCGCCACGCCGGGAGCCTCCGAATGAGGAGGAGAAACCCCGCGAGAGCGGCGAGCGGCGCGAGCGCGAGCCCCGTAGCCCCGAACAGGCGCGTCAGCGCGAACCGCCCCGCGTCCCCGAGGAAAGCCCCGGCCCCCGTCAAAAACGCCGCCGTCAGGAAAAGCCCGGCGGCGAGAAGGAGTATCCCGAAGAACTCCCGCGGCACGCCGTCCGTGAAAACATTTCGGAGGGAGGCGAAAAAACCTCCGCCCCCCTTCCCTGTGCGCTTCTTCGCGCCCGAAGCACCTTTCCGGCTCTTCGTCGGCGCTCGTTTCTTCGTAGCCATGCGGCTAGTTTATCGCATGAGCCTCTCGTTCAGATTCAACCACAATATATGGCGTTCAACTTCAGCTTAAACCTCGACTATTAGCGGGAGTATGATCGGGCGCTTCCGGGTTTTCTGCGAGAGGAACGACGAGAGGTCGCGCCGGATCTCGTTTTTGAGCTGCCCCCAGTCGGTGACGTTCCGCTTCGCCGTCCTTTGGAGGGTCTTCGTGACGAGTTCCACGGAGCCGTCCATGAGGCCGTTCGCGGTCTGCGGGTCCATGAAGCCGCGCGAGATGACGTCCGGGGCGCCGAGGAGCGCGCCGGTCTGCGCGTCTATTCGGGCGATGACGACGAACATGCCGTCTTCGGAGAGTTGCTGACGCTCGCGCATGATCGAGTCGGAATTGTCGGCGAGGCCGCCGCCGTCCACGAGGAACATCCCGGCGGTGACGTTGTCGAGGCGTTCGGCGGAATCGCCCTTGAATTGCATGACGGCACCGTTCTCCAAAATAAAGATGTTGTCCGAGGAGATGCCCATGCTCATCGCCGTCTCGGCGTGGTGCTTGAGCATCCGGAACTCACCGTGGACGGGGACGAGATATTGCGGTTTCAGCAGCGAGAGGACGAGTTTCTGCTCTTCTTGCGCGGCGTGGCCCGAGACGTGGACGGGGACGAGCGGACTGTACATGACGTCCGCGCCCTTCTTCATCAGGTTGTCAATCGTCCGAAAGACGCCGCGCTCGTTGCCGGGGATCGGGTGCGCGGCGATGACGACGGTATCGTCCTCCCCCACTTCGATGGAGCGGTGCGTCCCGGCGGCGATGCGCGACAGGGCGGCGAGCGGCTCCCCTTGTGATCCGGTCGTCATGACCACGAGGTCTTTGTCTGGGACTTTGTTCACGTCGCGGTCTTCGACGATCATGGACGCCGGGAGGTCGAGGTAGCCGAGTTCGCGGGCGATGCCGACGTTCCGGATCATGGATCGCCCGGAGAGTCCGACGAGGCGATTGTGCCTTTTGGCGGCCTCGACGACTTGCTGGACGCGGTGGAGGTGCGAGGCGAACGAGGCGACGATGATCCGCCCCTTCGCGTGGTCGAAGACCTTGTTCAAAGTCTCCCCGACCGTCCGCTCCGACGGTATATACCCCGGCCTCTCGCTGTTCGTCGAGTCGCCGAAGTACGCGAGGACACCCTCGTTGCCGAGTTCCGCGAGCCGTCCGAGATCCATCGGCGGCCCCTCGATGGGCGTGAAGTCCACTTTATAGTCGCCGGAGAACACGATCAGTCCGGCATTTGTGCGGAGAGCGATGGCCGCCGCGCCGGGAATGGAGTGGTTCACGTGGATGAACTCGACATTGAAGCCGCCCCGGTCGAAGCGGTCGCCGTCCTTCACCTCGCGGAGGTCGGCGTTCTTTATGCCGAACTCCTGCAATTTGCTGCGAACGATTCCGAGCGTGATCCGAGTCCCGTAAACCGGCACGTTGAATTCCCGGAGTACATACGGAATCGCCCCGACGTGATCCTCGTGGCCGTGCGTGAGGACGATCCCCCGAAGCTCCGCCGAATGCTCCCGGAGGAAAGTGAAGTCCGGGAGGACGATGTCAATGCCGGGCATCTCCTCGTCGGCGAAAGCCATTCCGCAGTCAACGAGGATCATGCCGCTCCCCTGGCGGACGGCTGTCATATTCTTGCCGATCTCCCCGAGACCACCGAGGGGTATGACCTGCAAAGTATTTTGGTCTAACAAAGTATGTGGATACCTCCTTTTGAAGCTGGCCGCCAGTCGGCGTTTCAGCTTGCCGCTTTTCGTTTTTGCTGAAATGCTGACGAGCGAAGCGTGCTGACTGGCGGCTAG
>JACDAJ010000019.1 GCA_013695475.1 Rubrobacter sp.
CCCAACTCACGTCCATCTCGACCGACGGCTCGGTGAAGGGGAAGAAGCTCGGGCGGAGGCGGACTTCGGTGCCTTCGTCGAAGACATGCCTCGCCATCGCCGCGAGCGTGCCTTTCAAATGGGCGAGGGATATGCCGCGATCCACGACGAGAGCTTCGATCTGGTTGAACATCGGCGTGTGCGTCGGGTCGGAGTCGTTCCGGTACGTCCTCCCCGGACACACGACGTAAACCGGGGGGTCGTTCTCGAGCATCGTCCGAACTTGAACGGGCGATGTATGCGTCCGCATCACAAGCCCCTCGTCGAGGAAAAACGTGTCATGCTCGCTCCGGGCGGGATGCCCCTCCGGGAAATTGAGCGCGGTGAAATTATTGTAGTCCGTCTCGACCTCCGGCCCCTCGGCCACCGAGTACCCCATCCCGACGAAGAAATCCACGATGTCGTCAATGACGCGCTGCGTCGGATGGAGATTGCCTTTTTGAAACGGGACGCCCGGAAGCGAAACATCCACCGCCTCCTCGCGGAGCTTCGCCTCGCGCTCGGAGGAGGCGAGGGAGTTCTTCCTCTCGGCGAGAGCATTCTCGATCTCACGCGACGCGAGGTTCGAGGACTTTCCGACTTCTTTCCGCTCGTCGGGCGAGAGGGAGCCGATACTCTTTTTTATCTCCGAGAGTTCCGCCGCGCGACCGAGGAAACGTATCCGGACATCTTCCAATTCGGAGGTTGTGGAGGCATCATCCACGGCGGAAAGAGCCTCGGATTTCAGCTTTTCTATGCGGTCGGCGACGGTCATGAGGCGCTATGTTAGCACACGCGAATGTGCCTCGTAGAGAAGGATCGAAGCCGCGATGGCCGCATTCAAAGAAGGCGCTTCGGACGGAATCGTGACCCGCCCATCACACGCCTCGACGACTTCACCCGGAAGCCCCGCGCCCTCCGACCCGACCACGACGACGAGCTTTATTTCGGGGATTTCGCGGACGGACGAACCACCTTCCGGCATCGCCGCGACGGAGAAAAAACCGTTCTTTCGGGCGGCGCGGAGGAATTCGAGTGAGTCCACTTCACGGGAGACGGGGGTGTGGAAAATAGCTCCCATCGTCCCTCGCACGGTCTTCGGATTGTATAAATCGGCGCACCCGGCGGATAGCGCGACCCCGGCTCCGAAAGCGTATGCCGAGCGGATGACGGCTCCGACATTGCCGGGGTCTTGTATGCCGTGAAGAAGCACGATCGCGCCGCTTCGCTCCGATGCGAACCGAGGATTCGCGAATCGCAATTCGCGGTTTTCCGGCTCGCGGTTTTCCGGCTCGCGGTTTTCCGGCTCGCGGCCTCCGTCCGAACCTCCTCTCCTTCCGGAGAGAAGCTCCTCCGCGGGAACATCCACGAACGGGAAAACCCCAACGGAACCCGTCGAGGTCGAAAGGGAGGATATTCGTTTTATTTGCTCCGGCTCCTCGAAGACGTATCGCGGCGACACGTTCGCTTCGCCGATGATCGCCGCTCCCTCCGCGAGAAAGAGACGCTCGATTTCGCGGTGCTTTTTCGCGGCGAGCTTCGCGGCTCGTTTTATGGAGAATGGCGGGTTGCCGGGGAGTTCGGGCTTATCCGGCATCGGGACGAAATTCTGTGGAGTCGTCCGTGGATGAAGCCGGATCCACCGCCCGATCCGGGTCGTCGAGAGCGGTTTTCCGAGTCATCGAAAGGGTGGCATCGGCATGGTTCGGAAGATGGAATCGGGTTTGGAGCCGTCCGTTTCGGAGGTCGAGGGGGGAAGAATGCCGCCGTCGAGGCACCGACGCTCGGATTCCGTGTGGGATCCCCACGGGCGCCTTCTTTCGTGAAAGCGGAGAATTGGGGAGCGATGAGGTCGCCCACTCGAAAGCTTCTCGAAGGTCGCATGCGCCGTCGGCGCGAGTGGTGTGAACTCGGCAAAACAGGGGAGTCGGGACTTTATCCCCGACTCCCCCGGCTTCCGTATTATTCGTTTGCCTTCGCGGCTTTCTCGACATCCTCGACTGTGATGCGGCCATGCGCCCCGGTTCCCTCGACCTCTTCGAGGTTCACGCCAAGTTCCCCGGCCTTCTCCTCGGCTCCTTCGGTGGCGACGACTTTTCCTTGCTCGTCGGCGGCGGTCTCGACGTCCTCGACCGTTATGCGACCCTCGGCCCCGGTTCCTTCGACGGACTCGAGATCCACATCGAGGTCTTCGGCCTTCTCGGCGGCGGCGTCGGTCGGGTTCGGGACTCCTTGCTCCTCGGCCTCCTCGACGAGAACCCGGCCTTCCTCGCCGGAGCCTTCGGCGGCGTCCTCGACCTCGATGCCGAGATCGTCGGCCTTCTCCTCGGCGGCCTCGGTCGCCTCGACTTCTTCGGAGCCTTCCGTCGCTTCGACTTGCCCGGACTCTTCGACTTCCTCGGGTTCTTCGTCGTCCCGGTCTTCCCGGAACGCGGGCGGGGCGGCGGCGGTCGCGGCGAAGGACTCACGCTTTTGCTTATTCCGCTTCGAGCGCGAAGGGGTCTGCTTCTTCGCCGCCGTGCGCGGCTGCGGCTCGGTGGGAGTCCACTCGACGTCTATATTCGTCTCGACCGGATTTCCTTCGAGGGCGTTCTTCGCCTGCGCGGCGACGGCGGCGAAAAGAGCCGGCTCGGTCGCGGCGAGGTCGGCGAGGATCTTCCGGTCGAGGTCAATTCCGGCGAGCTTCACGCCATGGATGAATTGAGAATATGAGAGGCCATGCTCGCGCGCCCCGGCGTTGATACGTTGGATCCACAGACTCCGAAAGTCCCGCTTCTTCTGTTTGCGGCCTTCATACGCATAAACGCCGCTCTTCCAGACCTGTTCCTTCGCCCGCTTGTACGAGCTGTTCTTCGTCGCCCGGTAGCCCTTCGCCTGCTTGAGAACCTTCCGGCGCTTCTTGCGGGCGTGGACGCTTCGCGGTGACCTCGCCATGCTATTTCACTCCCAAAAGGCGCTCGACGCGCTTCTCGTCAGACTTATGGACGACCGTCGGCGCGTTCAGGCGGCGCTTCCTCTGTTGACTCTTCTTTTCGAGGATGTGGTTGTGTCCGCTGCGGCGGCGCTTCAGCTTTCCCTTTTTGCCAACGGCAAAACGCCCGGCGGCACCCTTGTGGGTTTTCATCTTCGGCACGAGTTTTCCTCCACGTTTCGTCTATGGACTTCTTCCTTCGGACGCTGACGGCACGGGAGTCGAGGCCGTTTCGCGTCGGCGATCTCGATGAGATCGCGTCATAAAAACGCCGACCGACCAAAACTTCGGTCAGCCAGCGCGATATTGTATCAGTTCGCTCGGAGGGCGTTAGTTTTTAGCCGCCTGCTCCCTTTGCTCCTTCGCTTCTTGCGACTCCTTCTCCTTCTTCGGGGCGAGAACCATGATCATGTTCCGTCCGTCGAGCTTCGGCTGACTCTCGATCTTCCCAAGCTCATCGAGATCCTCCGAAAGGCGCCGGAGCAATTTCTCTCCGAGGTCGGGATGCTGAACCTCGCGTCCTCGGAACATGATGGTTACCTTCACCTTGTCGCCGCCTTTTAGGAAGCGTTCGACGTGGCTCTTCTTCGTCTCGAAGTCGTGGTCGCCGATTTTGGGTCGGAGCTTGATCTCCCGGACGTTGATGTTGACTTGCTTTTTCCGGGCGGCCTTTTTGGCCTGCTCCTTCTGGTATTTGAACTTACCGTAGTCCAGCGTTCGAACCACCGGCGGATCCGCATCGGGAGCGACCTCCACGAGGTCGAGATCCAAACGCTCCGCGTAGTCCATCGCGTCGCGGATGTGCTTCACTCCCATTTGCTCTCCGTTGGCCGAGATCAACCGCACCTGCCGTGATCGGATCTGTCCGTTGATCTTCGGCTCGTCTTCAAAAGCTACTGTGCATCACTCCTCTCAGAGTCCGCCAGAAATAAGTGAACCACTCGTTCACTCAACCCCGGACGGCCTTCGCGCCGATCTTTCAGCGCGGATTACATTGCAATGACTATTATACTCCGCATAACCTAACCAGTCCACGAACCTTAACTTTTGTCCATGACCTCCGCCGACACCCGCCGGACAAACTCCCCAACCTCCATAGCTTCCTGCTTCTTCCCCTCTCCACGTTTCCGCACGTTCACCGAACCTTCCTCCGACTCCCGATCCCCGACGATAAGGAGGTACGGCACTTTCTGCCGCGCATTCTCCCGGATCTTTTTCTGCATCGTGTTCACCGAGCCATCCACCTCGACGCGAAGCCCGGATTCGGACAACTTCTTCTTCACCGTCTCGGCGTACTCGACGTGCTTGTCCGATATCGGGATGACGACGGCTTGCGTCGGCGACAGCCAAACCGGGAAAACGCCTCCGAAATGCTCCACAAGCACCGCCATGAACCGCTCCGTCGTCCCCGTCACCGCACGATGGAGAAGCACCGGAGTCCGCCGTTCCCCATCCTCCGAAACATACTCGCACCCGAGCCTCTCCGGCTGAAGGAAATCCACTTGAATCGTCGAAAGCTGCCACTCCCGACCGAGAACATCCTTCGCCATGAAGTCCGCTTTCGGCCCATAAAACGCGGCCTCCCCCACCTCCGGCTCGTATGGTATTTTCGCCCTTTCGAGGGCGTCTCGAAGCTCCTTTTCGGCCCTCGCCCATTTCTCCTCGTTGGCGATGTATTTGCCGCCTTCGGGGTCGCGGAGCGAAAGTTGGACGCGGTAGTCCGAGAAGCCATACGTGTCGAGGACTTCGCGGATTATTTCGAGCGCGCGGGCGAACTCTTCTTGAACTTGATCCTCGGTGCAAAAAACGTGCGCGTCATCCTGCGTCAACGCCCGAACCCTCGTAAGCCCCGTCAATTGCCCGCTCTTTTCATACCGATACAAAGTGGCGAACTCCGCATACCGAACCGGAAGGTCGCGGTACGAATGCGCCCGCGCATTGAATATCATCATGTGCGACGGGCAGTTCATCGGCTTGAGGCGGTACTTCGTATCCCCGTCCTCCATCGGCGGGAACATGTCGTCTATGTAGTGTTCGAGGTGGCCCGACTTCTCGTAAAGTTTCTGGTTCGCAATGTTCCCGCTCCACACGTGGTCGTATCCGTGCCGGGTTTGAACGTCGCGCACATAACTCTCCATGAGATGCCGGAGCGTCTCCCCCTTCGGGAGAAAGAGGGGGATGCCCGCGCCCACATCCGGGGAGAAAGTGAAAAGCTCGAGGTCTTTGCCGATCTTCCGGTGGTCGCGCTCGCGGGCCTCTTCGAGCCGCCGGAGATACGCCTTCAGTTGCTTCTCCGTCGGCCACGCCGTGCCGTATATGCGGGTGAGCATCGTGTTCTTCTCGTCGCCGCGCCAGTACGCGCCCGCGAGATTTTGGAGTTTGAACGCCCCGACATTCCCGGTCGTCGGGACATGCGGCCCGCGGCAAAGGTCGAAGAAGTCTCCTTGCCGGTACACCGTTATGTCGCCGTCTTCGAGGTCGTTTATAAGCTCGAGCTTGTATGGATTGTCTTTGTAAAGCTCCTCGACCTCAGCCTTCGACATCTCCTCGCGCATGATCGGAAGGCCGCGTTCGGCGACTTCGCGCATCTTCTCTTCGATGCGTGGCAAATCGTCGTCGGTGATCCGTCCGTCCACCTCGATGTCGTAATAAAAGCCGTCTTGAATCGGCGGCCCGATCGTGAGTTTGCTCCCCGGATAAAGCTCCGTGACGGCTTGCGCCATCGCATGCGCCGTCGAATGCCGAAGCACATAAAGCCC
>JACDAJ010000070.1 GCA_013695475.1 Rubrobacter sp.
CGGAAGGATGATGCCGAGTCCGGCAAAACACTCATGCGTTCGGCGGGGTGGGGGGATGGACGGATGCCAGATTATTCAAGCGGGCTTGGCGTGAGCTTTTCGGCGGCGTAGTGTTCGTATCCGACGGGCGCGAAGCCTTCGAGGCCGAACTCCGGGGGAGCCGTGTCGGAGCCGATGGAGAGGAGGGCGGCGAGGATACTCTTTTTTATTTCGTCCGGAAGGTTCGAGCGGACGGCGACGGGTTGTATGGGGTGCGGCCCCCACCATTCGATGACTCGGAGCCGGTTTCGGAGGCTCGGTTTTTTGATGAATGCCATTCGGAGGGCGTTCGAGTCAACGGAGGCGGCGTCCACTTCTCCGGCGAGTATCTTTTTTATTGACTCGGGGTGCGAGCCGGAGCAAACCATCCCGCTCGTGTCACCGACTTTTTGGAGGAGGCTATAAAAACCACTCAACGAACACGGATCGTTGTACGCCCACGTCCGAACATCCGAGACGTTCTCGATGCCGCGAAGCGCGTCCACGACGACTTCCGAGAAATATACGGGTTCGCCGTTCGCCCGGTCGTCCCGGAACACGGGCGCGGCTCCGACAAGCTCCACCGGAGGTTCGTCACGCTCCCGGAGCCACAAAAACGGCGGGGCGCACATGAACCCGATGTCCGCCCCGCCCCGCGAGAACGGGTCATCCGAACCCTTCGGCGGCCCGGAAAGCCCCGTCTCGGCGCGGAGCGAGATCTTCACTCCGAGTTCGCGCCCGATGTGATCGGCGACGGCCTCGAAGTATTTCTCCGGAATGCCGGGAGAGAGGTATGTGATGAAGCGGAGTTCGGAGGAATGGGCTTCGCGGCGAGTCGCATTTTCCCGATTCGCGGTCGGCGATTCGCCATTCGCGGCTCTTCCGTCTTTCACCACGAACCTCCCCGCCCCATCAGTCCGTGATCCTCTTTCTCACCGACGCCGAAAAGCGATCCACGACGAGTACGACGATGACGGTCGCCCCGACGAGTGTGGCGACTTTCGGATAGTCGAAAAGGTTCATCGAGATGAGGATTTGCTGCCCGATGCCTCCGGCCCCGACGAAACCGAGTATGGTCGCCGAGCGAATATTGCATTCCCACTGATAAAGCGTGAGCGACGTGAAATTGCTCATTCCCTGTGGAAGCATCCCGAACAGGAAACTCTGGAAACCATCCGCCCCGGTGGACGCGAGAGCCTCGACGGGGCGCGAGGGAACGGCTTCGAGCGTCTCGCTGTAAAGTTTGCCGAGAACCCCGGCGGAGTGGACGGCGAGGGCGAGCGTGCCGGGGAACGGGCCGAGTCCGAGCGCGACGACGAAAACGAGCGCCCATAAAATATCCGGCACCGAGCGGAAAACATTGAGGACGAAACGCGCCGCGTGGTACGGGACGGCGCGGACGATCTTTTCACTTCTCGACGCTCCGACGGTTTCGATGTTTCGAGTTCCGAGGGCCGCCAATGGGAAGGCGACTATCGCGCCGATGAGCGCGCCGAGGAAGGACATGTGGAAGGTTTCGAGGACTCCTTGCCCGGTGGCTTGCAAAGTCGCGAGCGAGAAGTCCGGGGGGAACATCTCCGAGACGAAGCGGCTCGCGGGTTCGGTGTTCGTGAGGAGATCGAGGATGTCGAACTGTGTGCCGTAATAACTCCATCCGGCGAGGCCGAGGATGATGAGAATGGCGAGGCTCGACCCCCACGAGAAACGCGGAACCGCGCCCCCGATGCTCTTCTGGCCGTCGTACTCAGTGGGCGGAGATGCCATCTTGTCCTTTCAATCGGGTGACGTCCGGCCCGGTCGGTTCGTCGGGTTCGTCGCTTTCCTTCGGATTCGTCTCCATGTCGCCGTCGTATATGTCGTTGAGTTTCTCTTTGGAGAGGCTCTCCGGGCTTCCGTCGTATGCGACGCGGCCTTCTTTGAGGGCTACGACTCGGGGGAAGCGTTTGGCGAGTTCCACGTCATGGAGGCTCACGAGGAGGGATGCGCCGCCTCCGTTCAGTTCGAGGAGGGCGTCGAGGACACGTTCGGTCGTCACCGGGTCAACGGCGGCGAACGGCTCGTCGGCGAGGATGAGTCCCGGTTTTTGGACGAGGAGACGCGCCACCGCGACCCTTTGTTGCTGGCCGCCGGAGAGGTTCGCCGTTTTCGTCGCGGACATCCCGGCGAGTCCGACTCGCTCCATCGCCGCTTCGACGCGCTTCGCGAGGGCGGCTTCCGGGCCGATGAGGAAGGTTCGGAGCGTCCTCGTTTTGCCCATCTCACCGACATCTCCGAGGGCGGCGTTCACGCCCGCCGGGAGTTGCGGGACGAGGTTGTACGATTGGTGGATCCTCCCGATCAAACCTCGCGCCTCCCGCAATCCACGCTTCGAGAGCGAGTGGATTTCCTTTCCCCCGAGCCGCACTTCGCCCGACACTCCGATGTCGCGTGTGATCGCCCGAAACAGCGTGGATTTCCCCGCCCCCGATGTCCCGATGACGGCGACACGTTCGCCCGCCTCGATGACGAAGCTCACATCGTCGAGGGCGAGGTTCCTCCCGAATGCGACCGAGACACGCTTTATTTCGAGGCGGTTATTCGGCGGTGAGGAGGTCAAGCTCTCGCGCCTGTTCGTCCACATAGTCGTAGTCCGAGTCCTCGACCCGCTCGAAGCCCTCCGCCCGGAAGAGGTCGAGGAGATCCGGGTCTTCGATGGCGATGAAGGCTTCCGCGATGTCCTCTTTCAAATCGTCGTCCATGTCGCTCCGCACCGCCCACGGATACCCCTCGACATCCTCGGACTCGTCAATGGTTCTCACGGCATCTTCCTCGACGATGCCTTCTCTTTGAAGGTCGTAAAGGATCCGGTCCTCGATGCCGCCCGCCGCGACGCTCCCGTTCACGACCGCCTGCGCCGTCGCGTCGTGGCCCCCGGTGTACACCGTCTCTTCGAGGTCGGTTCGGTAGTCAACGCCCGCCTCGTTGAGCATGATCGCCGGATACAAAGACCCGGATGTCGAGGACACGCTCCCGAACGCGAACGTCTCGCCTTCGAGTTCGGACACGTCCTCGATGTCGCTGTCCGTCGGAACGATGATGAGCGAACGATAATTCGTCGTCCCCGTATACGTGTTCACCTCGGTGACGAGCGGCTCGACCTCGGTTCGCTCCTTCGCCTGAACGTATGTGAGGGCGCCGAAATGGGCGAGGTCGAGTCTGTCGGAGGCCATCGCCTCGACGACCGCCGGATATCCGGTCGGAACGGAAACCTCGACCTCCATGCCGAGTTCCTCGGAGAGATATTCGCCGAGAGGCTCGTATTGCGCCTCGACCTCCTCGGGGCTTTGGTTCGGGATCATGCCGATTTGAAGGACTTCTTCGTCCCCCGAACCCCCGCCGCATCCGGCGAATATAAAGGCGAGCGCGACTGCGCCAACGAGTTTTTTCATCCACTTTCCTTTCCGACGTTCTTTCCGATTTGGACACAAGTTTCGATGAATGCCTTCGCCGCCGGGGAGAGCGAGCGTCGCTTCTCCGTGGCGAGGACGAATGGCCGCCGGAACGAAAGCCCCTCGACGGGAACTTCTCGCACCTCGGGGTGCGCCGCGGCGAATCTTTCGGGAACCACCCCGATCCCGACACCCGCCGCGACCACCCCCGCGACCGCGCCGTTCGAGCCGAGTTCCATGAGGATGTTCGGGGACGCCCTGACCGCCGCGAGTCCTTTCTCCGCCGCGAGCCTCGTTGCCGAACCTCTTTCGCGAAGCACGAAAGACGAAGAGGCGAATTCTTCGGCGGACATCTCCGGGAGCCTTTCTCGACCGGACGAAACCACCGGGACGAGAGTTTCCTCCTCGACGGTTCTCGATTCGAGCCGCGGATTTTCGATGGCGCATCCCACGACGGCCGCCTCGACCTCGCGGGCGAGGAGGGCGCGAACCGCCCCCTCCGAATCATAGACTTTGAGTTCGAGGGAAACTTCGGGATACCGGGCGGAAAACTCGGCGGCGACCTTCGGCATGAGAAACTCCGCCGGGGTGGACGAAGCCCCGACGACGAGGCTTCCCCTCGGGGCGGCGTGAGAGGCCATCTCCGCTTCGAGGGAGTCGGTTTCTTCGAGGAGCTTCTTCGCCCGCGACGCGAGGCATTCGCCCGCCGGGGTGGGGGAGATGTGTTTTCCCCGGCACAAAAGCTCGACCCCGAAGCGGGTTTCCAAAGTATGCAAATGGTTCGAGACGGCGGGCTGGGACATCCCGAGCCGATGCCCGGCAGCGGAGAAGGATTCCTCTTCGACCACCGCGACGAAAACGCGCAAACTTTGTAGACTCAAGCCCATAGAAACTAAACGATATCACGTATAAGTTATCCGGGCAATAACGAAAATTTATGCAAAGCACGCGCCAGCCCCGACCTGATAAAGTTTCGGATCGTGGGAAGGGACGAAAAACTGGGGCGTTTTCTGCGGGCTTTGCGGGTGAATCCGGTGATCCCGGCGGTGAGCGGGGTGG
>JACDAJ010000075.1 GCA_013695475.1 Rubrobacter sp.
CTACCTCCCCTCCTCGATAAGCTCCGCCACCACGCTCGCGTCATGGAACGGCACATCCCCCTCCGGGAGATGCTGTATCCGCTCATGTCCTTTCCCCGCCACCACGACAACATCGTTCGGACGCGCCGCGCCGAGCGCGAACCGTATCGCCTCGCGCCTGTCGAGAATGGTCATCGCTCCCCCGTTCGCTCCGGCGGCGACTTCCCGCGCTATTTTGCCGGGGTCTTCACCGTATGCGTCGTCGGTGGTGATGATGCTCTCGTCGGCCATCTCGGAGGCGACTTTCCCCATGAGCGGCCTCTTCGCGCCGTCCCTCTCGCCCGCCGCCCCGAAGACGCATATGACTCGCCCGCCCCGCACGTCCGCGACGCTCCGGGCGACTTCGAGGACGGCGGCGAGGCCGACGTCGGTGTGGGCGTAATCCACGATGACCTCGAAATCGGCGGCGCCGCCGACGCGCTCGAACCTCCCCGGAACTTGCGGCATATTTGAAACGGCGCGGACGATCTCCGCCCCCTCCACCCCGACCGAGAGGGCGAGCGAAGCCGCCCCCGCGACATTCGAGACATTGTATGAACCGAGGAGCGGAGTCTCGAACTCGAGCGTCTCATCGGCGTGGCGGAGCGCGAACCGCGTCCCCCGCACGGAGACGGAAATACCCTCGATGCGGAAGTCGGCGTCCGCCGAGATCCCGAAAGTCGCCACGCCTTCGACTTCTCCGGCGAGCCTCCTCCCCCATTCGTCGTCGGCGTTGGCGAGCTTCGAGCCGTCCGTCCACAGGAAGAGTTCTCGCTTCGCCGCGAAGTATTCCTCCATCGAGCCGTGGAGGTCGAGGTGGTCGCGGGTGAGGTTCGTGAAGAGCGCGGCGGCGAACTTCGTCCCGGCGACCCGTTTCAATTCGACGCCGTGCGAGGAGACTTCCATGACGACGCGCCGAACGCCTCCATCGCGCATCGCGGCGAGCATCGCCTGGATGTCGGTCGCCTCGGGCGTGGTCCGGACGGAATCCCGCCTCCCCCCGCCGAACACCGTCTCGGCGGTCGTCATGAGGCCGCAACTTCCCTCTCCGAACGCCGAGGCAAGCACCGAATACAATGCATAAGAAGTCGTCGTCTTCCCGTTCGTCCCAGTGACCCCATAAACCTCCATTTTCCCGGAGGGATGCCCGTGGAAGGCGGCGGCGAGCCGGGCGAGAGCCCCCCTCGCGTCCTCGACGACGACGGACGGGACACCTCCGACCTCGCGTTCGGCGATGATGAGGGATGCTCCGTTCTCGATCGCTTGCGGGGCGAACTCGGCTCCGTCGCGTTTGAAGCCCGGAACGGCGACGAAGGCGAAGCCCGGCTCCACCGAGCGAGAGTCGTGGGCGACGCCGGACACGCCCTCGACGCCGGGCGGCAAAGGCGTTCCGAGGGCTTCTTCGATGTGCATACGGTCGAGCATGGAAGGTAGTTTAGCAAGCGAGGTCCCCGCCGAGTCCCGCCGACGAAGTCGAGGGGGTCGGGGGACCTCGACCTTTTTGCAACGTCGGCGAAACATGGTTGCAATATCGTCGCAATGCGCTAAAAAGCGCGTATACAGGATACGGGCATTCGGTTCGGAGTCTGAAAGGCGCGTAGAATGGGGCTGGAAAATCTGTGACCTCCAATACATGGTGTGTTAATCTAGGCGGGTTGCGAAATTGGGTTTACGAGAATTTCACAAACGATATTTCGGTCGCTTTGTTTAGGAGCAAAGGCGGAGTGTCAAGTCATGTAAACAACGGCGAAGCACGGGGGAGATAGATGGCGTCTGAAGTCACTGTGATGCTGGCGGATCGCACCGACGAGCTTCTCACTCGCGGAAGAACGCAGGGTTTCCTTAGCACGGAGGATGTCGCGGAGCTTGTCCGGGAGAGCGACCTCTCCCAGGCGGAGCTCGAAGAGCTTTACGCGACGATGCAGGAAGAGGAGATCACGCTCGTCGAGAGCGAGGAGAAGACCTCCGACGGCGGAGGACCGTCCGAATCGCACGCGGCCCCCGAGGCGCCGATGGTTCAGATCGCGCACGCGGTGGCGACCGGGGACTCCATCCGGATGTACCTCGCGGAGATCGGGCGGGTGCCGCTCCTCACACACGCCGATGAGATCCGGCTCGCGAAGGGCGTCCTCCGCGGCTGCAAACGGAGCAAAGACCGCCTGGTAGAGGCGAACCTCCGGCTCGTCGTCTCGATTGCGAAGAAGTATCGCAACCGGGGCGTTTCTTTTTTGGATCTCATCCAGGAAGGCAACCTCGGCCTCATCCGGGCGTCGGAGAAGTTCGACCATACGAAGGGCTTCAAGTTCTCGACGTATGCGACGTGGTGGATCCGCCAGGCCATCACCCGCGCCATCGCCGACAAAGGCCGCACCATCCGCATCCCCGTCCACATGGTCGAGAAAGTCAACAAATACCACCGCACCCAGCGGCGGATGACGCAAGGTCTCGGGCGCGAGCCGTTCGACGAGGAAATCGCCGTCGAACTCGAGATCACAATGGACGAAATCCTCCGCCTGAAAGAGATCAGCCAGAGATCCATTTCGCTGGAAACCCCCGTAGGCGACGATGACTCCTCCCACCTCGGAGATTTCCTCGAAGACTCCGGGACGATCACCCCGAACGATGCCGTGAGCGAGTCGCTCCTCAAACTCCATCTCCGCGAGGCTCTCGACGAGTTGCCGGAGAGGGAGCGGCAAATTATCGAGCTTCGCTTCGGGATGAAGGACGACCGTCCGCGGACGCTCGAAGAGGTCGGGCGGGAGTTCGACATCACGCGCGAGCGGGTGCGTCAAATTCAGATGAAGACGCTCAACCTCCTCCGCGAACAACGCCGCACCCAAAACCTGCGCGAATACCTCCACTAAATTCGAGAACGTTTTTGAGCGAATCTCCCGAAGAATTCCACGAGTTCGTTTGCGACCTCGCCCGACGCGCGGGCGAGTTGCAACTTTCGCGCCTCGACAACCCCGGAGACGTGACGGAGAAGGCTCCCCGCGACATCGTCACCGACGTGGACATTCTGTGCGAGAACCTCCTCGTCGAAGCCATCGAGGAGCGGTATCCGAACGACTCCATTCTCTCGGAGGAGCGGGGCGGGGACATCTCGCCGACGGGGCGTTCGTGGGTTCTCGACCCGGTGGACGGCACGGCGAACTTCGCCCGCGCCAACCCGATGTTTTGCTGCGTCGTCTCGGTCATGGAGGACGGCGAGGTCACGAACGCCGCCGTCGCCGCACCGAGAATCGGAGATTTGTACCACGCGAGGAAAGGCGGCGGAGCCTTCCGCGACTCCGGGGGGCGGCGGACGAGACTCACCGTCAGCGACACCGGGACCATCGAATACTCGTTCGTCGGCGCGGACCTCTCATTCTCGACGAAGCGGAACGCGAAATACCGAAAGCCGCTCGAAGAGATCTTCGAGCGGTCGTGGCAGTCGCGCGCCCTCGGGAGCGCGGGCATCCGGGGCGCGTGGCTCGGGGCGGGATACCTCGACATCTCCATCGGAACCCGGAACACGCCGTGGGACTACGCCCAAACCGTCCTCCTCGCCAAAGAAGCGGGCGGCGAGGCCACCGACCTCGACGGGAGGCTGTGGACCCCGGACTCAGAAGGACTCGTCGCCACGAACGGACACCTCCACGAAGAAGTCATCGGGATTGTTCAAAGCGGGCTGCGCGACTAACGCAGCCTATTTCTTCGGCATCGTCCATCCGAAAGTAAAAATATGAGAACATTCCTTCCGCGAGAGTCGTAGGGAGGGATGGATGTTCGGAAGTGATGAGCAGGAAATGTCTGGCGGTCGTTACCAAGTGCGGCTCGTCTCCGGGCAAATGCGGCAAAAGAGCCACCAGCAAAGCGTGCAAGAAATCCTGGACGAAGGCGCGGCGAGAGGATGGCGGCTGGTGAGCGCCAACTCCACGAACGCCTCCGGCGCATGGGTCACGAGCATTTACTGGGACACCACGCCGGACAGATGAAGACGTGCCGGACGAGTTCGGAAAGCCGACGAGATTTCGGACGACCGGTTCGGTATGGAGGCGGATGATCACAGCCGCGTTTTCTCCGCGACCTTCCGGTGCGTCTCCCGGCTATAAAACCGGGCTGGTTGCAAATCCGAATTCTTCGCCCGGACTCGATATGGAATCGGGTTGCGGGAGCATCGAGCCTTCGCGGACTGGGCTTGCGCGGGTTCCATGAGGATCACTCCTCCCGGAGTCCGCTTTCATCCCCGGAGCATTTCCGAACGGAGCGCTTCCGTGCGAACGGCACGACTTTTCGTGAATAACGCGGCATCGCGTGTATGCCGGACGGTTCCGTCCATCATGGCAAAGGAGGAGGTTCGCCGTTGTTCCGAAACATTTCCGGAAGTTGTCCATGCCGCGCCGCCCGTGGTCCATCACTCGATTCTCACGAAGCCCTCCGCGACAAGAACCCGGAGGGGATCCGAGGCCACTCGCTGGAAACCCGCTTTGGGTTTAGTCGAACGGGAAGCCGTCTCCGAATCCACCGCCGGGGCCGGAGCCTCCTCCGGAAGGCTGCTGCGGCGCGGGCTGCGGAGTCGCGGGCTGGAGCTGCGGGGTCGCGGGCTGGGGCTGCGGGGTCGCGGGCTGCTGCGGCGCGACGGGTTGCTGGGATGAGGCGGGTCGTCGCGGAATCTGCGGGGCCGGAGCCTCGAATACGTCCGGCGTGAACTGCGGGATGGTCTGCTCGAAGGGATCATCGTCTTCATCGTCGTCGAAGAACGAGGAAGTGTCTTCGCGCGTGGTTTCGCTCGTGTCCTCCGCCGCGTTCAGGGTGCGGAGGTTGAGGCTCGGGCTTGGCGCATCGAATTCCTGTTCGTCGAACGACGAAGCCGCGTCCTGCATGTAGTTCGACCATATGTCGAGCGGGTAGTTTTCGCCGTTTATCTCCGAGAGGCCGTTTATGTTAACCATCGAGCGCCGCTCGCCTGGATACCCGACCCACACGCTCGTCGCGAGCTGCGGGATGTATCCGACGTACCATGCGTCCGCGAACTCCTCGGTCGTTCCGGTCTTTCCGGCGGACGGGCGGTCGATCTCGGAGTCGAGGTCGTGGTACGCGCTCGCCGTCCCGCGCTCGACGACGCCGCGAAGCGTCTCGGTGGCGACCGCCGCCTCGTCTTGCGTGAGAACCTCCTCGCCCGCGAGTTCATGCTCCTCGACGACGACCTCCTCGCCGTTCTCGTCATTCGTCGTCACACGCTCGACGAGGAAGGAATCCATATGCGTCCCCGAATTCGCGAACGTCGAGTACGCCGAGGCCATCTCAAGCGGATTCACACCCTGCCCGAGGCCACCGAGGGCCGTCGAGGGAAAGGCTTCGAGGGGGCTTTCGATGCCGAGGCTATTCGCCATCTCCACGACGTTTTCGAGGCCGAGATCCATTGCAAGCTGGACGTATACCGTGTTGTCGGACTCGGCGGTCGCCTCGTCAACCGAGATGCGCCCGCGCTCGATGTCCGCGTAGTTCGACACCTCGTAAAACGGCTCGTCGCTCCCCTCCGGGAGTGGTATCCGGAGATCCTCCGACGTATACATGCTGTCCGGGGAATAACCTTGCTCGATCATCTCCGCCAGAACGAACGGCTTGAAAGAGCTTCCCGGCTGCCTCTCGGACTGCGTCGCGAGGTTGAACTTCACCTCCTCGAAGTTCGAGCCGCCGACCATCGCACGAACCGCGCCCGTGCCGGGGTCCACCGAGACGAGCGACGCCGACGGGTCGCCGTTCTCCGGGGCGACCACCGAATTGACCGCCTCGTTGGCAAGCCCCTGCAAATCCGGGTCGAGGGTCGTGTATATATTCAGCCCGCCCTCGTAAACCATCTCGTCGCCGTACTCGCGGGCGAGCTCGCTCCTCACCGCGTCGAGGAAATATTCGTTGTCGTTCTGCGGCTCGACACGGCCCCGGCTCAGTTCGAGGTCGGCGGCGACCGCCTCGTCGTGGGTCGCCTGGTCAATGTGTCCGTACTCGAGCATCCGGTCAAGCACGACGTTCCGCCTCGCCACCGCGCTCTCCGGATCGGCGAACGGATCGTATGCCCCCGGCAAATTAATGATCCCCGCCAGCATCGCCGACTCGGGGAGGGAAAGCTCCTCGGCGCTCTTGTTGAAATACGTCCTCGCCGCCGCCTCCGCCCCATAAGCGTTCGCCCCAAAATACACCGTGTTCAAATACTGCTCAAGGATGTCCTGCTTCGAGAACTCCTTCTCGTACTGCCAAGAAAGTGCGGCCTCGTTGATTTTTCTTTGGAAGCTCGGGACGGCGCGTTGCTCCTGCGCGATGTACGTGTTCTTTATGAGTTGCTGCGTGATCGTCGAGCCGCCCTCCTGAACGGAAAGCGTCTCGATGTTCGCCTGCGCCGCCCTCGCTATCGCTTCGAAGTCGAGTCCTTGATGGTCGTAGAAACGGTGGTCCTCTATCGCGACGACCGCATCGGTGAGCGTCGGATTTATGTCTTCGACATCCACGACGAAACGGTTCTGAACGCCCGACAATTCTTGAACAACGTTCTCCTCGGAATCGTATACCGTGGAAGTCTGCGCGAGTTCGGCGGACTCGTAATTGTCGAGTTCGGGCAACTCGTCGGCGAAAGCGTAATAACTGTACGAAAAGCTCGACACGACCCCGACGACGCAAACAGCCCCCAAAGCGGCGAGCAGCAAGAAAGCGTTGCGTACCCGGCCCCATACTTTGGTTTGCTTGCGGAGCCTGCGCCGACGGCGGCTCCCTCTGACTAAAGTTCCAGTGTGCATCGGGGAGATATTATACAAAACAAGCAAACAAAGCCCACAAACGACACGGGAGGCACGACATCGAGTACCCAAACCTGGCCCGCGAAGAGTTCAAAGCCCTCGCCGACAACGACTTCTCGTACATGAACTCCGGCGGAAGCGGCCCGCCCCCTCGCTACGTCGTCGAGGCCATGCGAGCCGCCGACGACCTCCTCTCCGGCCCCGCATACCTCGAAGGCTCCGCCTTTTATGCCCACTGCGCCGAAGCGAACGCCAACGCGAGAGAAGCCGCCGCCCGCCTCCTCGGGGCCGCCCCCGAAGACCTCGCCCTCACACAAAACACCTCCCACGGCATGAGCCTCGGAGTCGCCGCGATGGACTGGCGGGAAGGCGACGAAGTCATCTCCACGACCACCGAACACCCCGGATGCCTCGTCCCGCTCCACGCCCTCGAAAAAAGATACGGCGTGAAAATAAAGCTCGTCTCCCCATCGGTGTCCGTCGAAAAAATAAAAGCCGAAATCTCCGAGCGAACCCGCCTCATCGCCCTCTCGCATGTGGATTGGACGACGGGCGAAATACTGCCCCTCGAAGAGATCTCCACCCTCGCCCGTGAAAGAAACGTTCTCACCCTCGTGGACGGCGCGCAGTCCGTCGGGAACATGGCGACGGACATCCCGGCGACGGGCGTGGACATGTACGCCTTCACCGGACACAAATGGCTCCTCGGCCCGGAAGGCATCGGCGGTTTTTACGTGTCGCCGGACTGCCGCGTTTCGAGCGCGAACCTCGGCTTCCTCTCCCTCGCCGACCCGTACTCTTTCAACGTCGAAGGCGACTACGAACTGAAATCCGGAGCCGGACGCTTCGAGGCCTCCACCATGAGTCCCGCCCTCGCCGGAGGCTTCGCCGCCGCCGCCGGGGAGACGCACAACCGGGGCGAGGAAGGCTTCGCCGAGATAAGGAGAAAGGCCGACCTCCTCATGGAACTCCTCTCCGAGAACCCGAAAACGACGCTCCGAACGCCTCGTCCGGCGAAGAACGGCCTTGTGAGCTTCGAGATCGAGGGTGTTCCGGCGAAAGAGGCCACGGAAAAGCTCCTCGAAAAGAGGTTCGTCGTCCGTTTCCTTCCGGAGCCGACGCATTACGTGCGGGCGAGCACGCACCTTTTCAACTCGGACGAAGAGATCGAAGCACTCGCGAAGGAGGTCGCCGCTTTGTGAACACGCGCCGACGTGGACCCCCTCCGCCGAGAAAGCGGCATTCGCCACGATGCCCGGATTCCGCGCCCCCACGCGGGATTCACATCGTGTCCGCGCCCGGAGAAAGAAACGCGCGGCGAGAAATGTCGAGTACGGGTGATCGAAGCCGCCGACTTCGCCGCGACACACCCGTCCGGTCGCGTCTCCGGTCGGGAACGAGGAGTCCGGCGGTGGATCCCGGCGCGTGAAAAACACCGATGCTCTCGACCGGACTCGGTACGAAACGAAGGAATCGGACGGATCGAAGCATTCGCCACGATGCCCGAATTCCGCGCGAGACGCGCCATCGGCGCATCTTCACAAATTCAAGAGAACATCCACCGCCGCATCGAGGTCGGACACGAGATGGTCGGGATTCGCGGCCCGGAGCGCCTCCCCGGTGAACGCCCCCCACGATACGCCGACGCTCGTGAGACGCGCCGCCTTCGCCGCCTCGATGTCGAAAGGTGAATCACCGACGTATGCGGCCTCCTCCCTCGAAACTCCCCCGAGGAGTTCGAGTGCTTTGAGGAGAGGCTCGGGGCGAGGTTTATGCTCGGTCGTGTCCTCCATCGTGACGAAGTGGTCAACGACATCTCGGAGGGCGGGGAAGCTGTCGAGGGCGAGTCCGACGGAGTGCCGCCGCTTCGAGGTGACGACGGCGATCTTTATTCCGGCGTCCCGGAGCCTCGCGAGGGATTCCTCGACGTTCGGGAACGAGGCGATGAACGTCTCGTGAACCTCGTCGTTATAGGTTCGGTACGCTTCGAGGAGCTCGTCGGCGCGTCCGGCGTCGAAATATTTCATTTGCGCCGGAAGCGGCTGGCCGACGTTCGCCATAAGCTCCTCGCGGCTCCGCTCCTCGCCGAGAACCTCGGTGACGGCGTGGTTCATTGACTGGAAAATAAGCTCCGTCGTATCCACGAGCGTCCCATCCAAATCGAAGAGCGCGGCTTTCATATGCTCGCTCCACTCGCGGTTCTTGGTTGATGGTTATTGGTTTTTGGTTTTTGTATTTGCCAATAACCAATAACCACAAACCAATAACCGGAGCGACCGAAGGCGGAGCCGAAGGGAGCGGCCATCACGCGCCGTTCCTCGAAAAGAGCGATTCGATGTCCCATGAAGAGAGTTCGTCCATCCCGGGTCGATCGGTGAGGTCGAGGTGGATCGGGGTGATACTTATCCGACGCTCGCCGAGCGCGGCGAAATCCGTCCCCTCTTCGTTCTCGTGGGCGGGCGGGTTGTTGTAAATATCGTATGAGACCTTCCCGTTCTCGCCCTTCACCTCCACGATCTCGTCTTTGTAAAGTCGCCTCCCGAGCCTCGTGACCTTCGCCCCTTCGAGCTTGTCCGACGGAAGGTTCGGGGCGTTTATGTTCAAAATGCGCCCGGCGGGAAGCCCTTTGTGGGCGACTTTCGCGATGCGGGCGGCGAACTCGGCGACTGGCGCAAAGTCGAGATCCGTCTCGCCATGCACGAACTCGTCCTCGACCTGGCTGCTTTGGTGCCACGAGCGACCCGTGGACAAAGAAACCGCGATGCCCGGAACCCCGATCACGATTCCCTCCATCGCCCCCGCGACCGTGCCGGAGTACGTGATGTCGTCGCCGAGATTCTCGCCGTGGTTTATGCCCGCGACGACCATCTCCGGCTCGAAGTCGAGGAAGCCGAGGGCGACGAGCCTCACGCAATCCACCGGGGTTCCGGTGCATGCGTATCCCATCGCTCCGTCGGCCATCTCCCGTTCCTCGACTTCGAGGGAGCGGCCGATGGAGATGCTTCTCCCGACCCCGCTCCGGTTCCGGTCGGGGGCGATGGTGATGACGTCCCCGATCTTCTCGAGCGCCTGCCTCATCGCGAGGATGCCCGGCGCGTCTATGCCGTCGTCGTTTGTGAGTACTATGTTCATATTCTCGATTCGCGGAGCTTTCAAAGACACTCGACGTGCGAGTCCCGATTCCTCGATTTCTCGGAAAGGGTTTTCGATTCTATCATCGGAGCCGGGACGCGAACCTCGCCCACGCCTCGGCTCCGAAAGGCCGGAACCCCGGCGGAAGGCCGCGCCCCTCGGCGGGCTTGTCCGGCGCACTCGCCCGATTAACGTGCCGACGCACCTCGCCAGCCTGCCGCAAAGCATGTGATCGGAGTCATCCATACGATGTTTCGAGTGGACAAAAACGAGCTTATGAGATAGCTTACTCTCCATGAGTATTGACGCGAGGGATCTGGGAAACGTAGACGCTGCGGAGTGGTTCAAACATCGCTCATACGACTATCGTCAATTCTCCGTCGAGGAGATGAGCCGCCGAAAAAGGAGCCTCGGCCTCACCGTCACAGCCGTCCTCCCGTGCCGGAACGTCGCCGACACCGTCGGTGGGATCATTGACGAAATACACGCCGTGAACGAGCGCGTCTCGGAGAAATCCCCGCTCATTGACCAAATCCTCGCCGTCGACGCCGACTCCGACGACGGCACCTCCGAGGTCGCCGTGAAGCACGGAGCCGAAGTCTTCTCGGAGAACGAACTCATGTCCGACCACGGCGGAGCGCACGGAAAAGGCGACGCGATGTGGCGCGCCCTCTCCGTCGCCCGCGGCGACCTCGTGATGTACATAGACGCGGACACGAAGGACTTCCGAGCGGAACTCGCATACGGCGTCCTCGGCCCCATCCTCCACGTCCCGCAAATACGCTTCGCCAAAGCCGCGTACCGTCGCCCATTCAAAGCCGGGGAGAAGCTCGAAGAAGACGGAGGCGGGAGGGTGACGGAGCTTTCCGCGAAACCGCTTTTCAATCTTTTCTATCCGGAGCTCACGGGGTTCGTGCAGCCGCTCGCCGGGGAGTTCGTGGCGGACAAGGAGCTTTTCCGCTCGATCCCATTCATGACCGGGTACGCGGTGGAGACATCCATCATGATCGACGTTTTGAACCGGGTCGGGCTTTCGGCGATGTCGCAAGTGGATCTCGGGACGCGGCAAAACCGCCACCAATCCCTCCGAGACCTCTCCCGAATGTCGCACTCCGTACTGCGGGCCGTCGCGAGGCGCATGCGCGAGGACGGACGGCTTCGCACCTCGAACGACCCGAGTTCGCCGGACTCGCTCTCGCAGTTCTCGGATTATCTCCACGCCGTCGCGACGCCGGACGGACTCTCCCTCAACGAATACGTCGAGGAGCTTGTGGAGCGGCCCCCGATCAACGAAGTGCTTCGGGTGAAGTGATTTCGTGAGCGGCCCCCACGACCTCGGCGGCGCAAAGGATTTCCCCGGCCCGATAGACAAAAGCCAACACGAAGTCGAGGATTGGGAACGCCTCACGGACGCCATCACGACCGCCCTCGACGGCAAGGGCATAAAGACCACCGACCAGCACCGCCGTGCCGTCGAGAGCCTCGAAAACTATGGGGAACTCGGCTACTACGAAAGGTGGGCCGCCGCCACCGAGAAGCTCCTCGTCGAAAAAGGCATCCTCACCAAAGAGGAGATAGACGAGCGGGCCGCCGAGATAGAGCGTGAGTGGGGCGGCGAATGATCTTCGCGGAGGGCGAGGCCGTCCGCGTCCGCAGCCTCGAAAAGTCCGGCCACGTCCGAACCCCGAGCTATGTGCGAGGGAAGACGGGGAGGATCTCCCGCCTCCTCGGAGGATTCAAAAACCCCGAGGATCTCGCCTATGGCGAATACGACCGTCCCGAGAAAGAACTTTACCGCGTCGCCTTCCGACAGTCCGACCTCTGGCGAAACTACGAAGGCGGCCCGGATGACACCCTCGTCATAGACATATACGAACACTGGCTGGAGAAAGCATGAGCGAGAACGGACACGACCACCCGCACCCCGGCTCGGGAACCGGAAAAACGACGACGCCCCACGCGCTCCGCATCCGGGCGATGGAAGGGCTTCTCGTCGAGAAGGGCGTCCTCACCGAGGCGGAGATACAGGATCGCATCTCATACATGGACTCCCGCTCCCCCGCCAACGGAGCGAAGCTCGTCGCGAGGGCGTGGACGGACGAAGGTTTCAAGGATCGTCTCCTCACCGACACGAAATCCGCCGCGCTCGAGCTTGGCATAGACGCATCCGGCCCGGTCGAGTTCATCGTCGTCGAGAACACGCCGGAGATCCGCAACCTCATCGTATGCACGCTCTGCTCGTGTTATCCGAGGGCCATCCTCGGTCGTCCGCCGGACTGGTACAAATCTTTCGAGTACCGCTCCCGCGCCGTCAAGGAACCCCGCGCCGTCATGCGCGAGTTCGGCTTCGAGCCATCCGAAAACGTCGAAGTCCGCGTCCACGATTCGACCGCCGACATCCGGTACATGGTCCTCCCGATGCGCCCCGAAGGAACCGAAGGCATGGGCGAGGAGGAGCTTGAGGGGCTTGTGTCGCGAGATTCGCTGGTTGGGGTGGCGGTTCCGAAGAATAGCGCAAACCACGAGTAGCGAGTCGAAAAATACGGTTAGCGAGTTTACGCTTCGTGATAGAGTGGGTGTGTTCTCCTCGCTCGCTGTGGCTTGCGAGGCGCGGCGTAGTTCCGTCTCGTCCTCGGAAGGATTGCAAAGATGACTTGGACGCAGGTTATAGGCCAACTCATAACAGTAGGGATTACCGGACTTGTAGCAATACTAAGCGCCAGATACGGTGCTAAAAGCTCTATTGACGCAGCAGAGCGACAGGCAAAAGCTTCTTTAGAGGTAACGGAGAAGAATAATCAAGCCGCTCTGAAAAGAATCCAGTACGAGAGGACTCATCAGAGAAGAGAAGAGGCCATAGCTGAACTCTACGCGAGGCTGAAAGAACTCGAAAGAACGTTCTTGAGTGTCAGCACGAAGGTTGTGGGCGAAGACGTTCTTGTAGACAAACGGGCGGACAGCCAAGAGCTTGAGAGGATTCTGTCTGAAACCAGGAACTCCCTAGATAAGGATACCCTTTGGCTAACACCGGATTCGGTCGAGGGTGTTGACAAGTTGCTGAGCAAGTACCTTGCTCACATTGGTTGGTTCAATCTCATACTCTACCGAGAACTCTTGGTCTTAGGAGAGGGAACGGTAGCTGAGAAGGAGTACGATGAAGCTCTAAATGAACTCAGTGATTGGTTCCACGGAGAGTACCCTTCAATAGAGAAAGAAATAACCAAGAGCTTCAAGAGAAGCCTCAATATCATTGATCCAAGTTCCGAACCTTACGGCTAGATGGGTACACAAACTGCTATAGTAAAGAACGACATTGCACCATATCCACAACCCTCGAAAAGAAACCGGGACACGAGCGCATGCCCCGGTTCCGTCGAAGATTTCTTTCCCGAAAACCTCCCGCTAAACCGTCTCCTTCTCCTCCTCCCGCTCGTTGGCGGCGAGGACTTTCTCCACCAAATTCGGCGGGACTTCCTCGTAATGGCCGAACTCGACGTGGAAGTTCGCCCGGCCTCCGGTTATGGAGCGGAGGTCGCGGGCGTACGTGAGCATCTCGACTTGCGGGACTTCGGCCTGTACGACTTGCCTCTCCCCTCTTTGCTCCATCCCCATCGGCCGCCCGCGCCGACCCGACAAATCACCCATGATGTCTCCGACAAGCTCCGTCGGAGCGAGGACTTCGACTTTCACGAAGGGTTCGAGGAGGATCGGATGCGAGTCCTCGAACGCACTTTTGAAAGCCATCGAACCCGCGACTTTGAACGCCGCCTCCGATGAATCAACGGAGTGGAATGCGCCATCATACAAGCGCACTTTCACGTCCACGACCGGGTATCCGGCGATGGGTCCTTCGGCCATCGCCTCGACGACTCCCTTCTCGACGGCGGGGATTAACTGGCGTGGGATCGCCCCCCCGACTATCGCGTTGTCGAACTC
>JACDAJ010000083.1 GCA_013695475.1 Rubrobacter sp.
GGCCGTAAACTTTCGGGATCACGTACGGCGGGAGATGGAAGCTGACTTCGATGATGACAGGGAAGAAGAAGTCGAATAAAGGATATTACGGGCGTTCCCGGTCTCGCCGCGCGGTTATAAAGGGTCTACTCGTCGGGCTTCTCGCCATCGGGCTTCTCATGGCCGCCGGAATTTACGGAATTTACAACGTCGTCACCGAGCCGCCGGACCGCTTCCAGCGGGCGATATACCCGATCGCCTACGAAGCCACGATCCTCGAAGCCTCCGAGGCGTACGATATGGAGCCGACGTTCATGGCCGCCGTCATATACGCCGAAAGCCGCTACGACCCGGAGGCGGTGTCTCCCCAAAACGCACAGGGACTCATGCAAATAACCCCCGACACGGCGGACTTCATACAAAGAAACAGCGGAATAACGGGCGATTTCACGGAGCCGGAGACGAACATATGGATGGGGACGTGGCAATTAAGTTATTTGCAGGGGCGGTATTTGGGGGATGAGAGGCTCATGCTCGCGGCGTATAATTCCGGGCAGGGCAGCGTGGATGGTTGGATCTCCGAGGAGGGCTTCGACATCGAGAGCGACATCCCATACTCGGAGACGAGAAACTACGTGGACACCGTCCTCGAAGCCCGCGGAACCTATGAAGGACTTTATGGGAGGAACCTAGATCGAAACCCGTAATGCATTCCAGGTAAACAGCGAATACAGCCCCACAGGCGACCAGCCGAAGGCCATAGAGAATCTGGCGAACGGCATAAACAACGGCCTCGAAACCCAAACCCTCCTCGGCGTCACCGGCTCCGGCAAAACCCACACGATGGCCCGCGTCATCGAAAAAGCCGGAAAACCCGCGCTCGTCATGGCACACAACAAAACGCTCGCCGCGCAGCTTGCGAGCGAGTTCGGCGAATACTTCCCGAACAACGCCGTCGAATATTTCGTGAGCTATTACGATTACTACCAGCCGGAGGCATACGTCCCGTCCTCGGACACATTCATCGAGAAGGACGCGCAAATAAACGAGGACATTGACCGACTCCGCCACTCCGCCACGAGTTCTTTGTTCACCCGGAGCGACGTCATCGTCGTCGCGAGCGTCTCGGCGATATACGGACTCGGTTCGCCGGAGGAATACCGGAGCAAAATGGTCATCCTCGAAGAGGGCGGCTTTTACGACCTCGACGACGTTTTACGGGATCTCGTGAAGATCCAATACACAAGGAACGATTATCAGCTTGCGCGGGGGAACTTCCGGGTTCGGGGCGACGTGCTCGAAATTCAGCCCGCGTATCAGGACACCGTGTACCGCGTCTCCTTCTTCGGCGACGAGGTCGAAAGCACGACCGAGGTTGACCCGCTCACGGGCGAAGTCATCCGCGAGCACGACCTCGTCACCATTTACCCGGCGACCCACTTCGTGACCGACGAGAACAAACTCGCCCGGGCGACGAAGGACATCGAGGACGAACTCGAAGAACAGCACGCCGAACTCGAAAAGGAAGGCAAAGTCCTCGAAGCGTACCGCCTCCGCCAGCGGACGCAGTACGATCTCGAAATGATGCGCGAGCTTGGTTTTTGCTCGGGCATCGAGAACTATTCGAGGCACATGGACGGTCGCCCACCCGGCTCGACGCCGTACACGCTCCTCGACTATTTCCCGGACGACTACATAACCTTCGTGGACGAGTCGCACATCACGCTCCCGCAAGTTCGCGGCATGTACAACGGCGACCAGTCGCGGAAAGGAACCCTCGTCGAACACGGCTTCCGCCTTCCGAGCGCGAAAGACAATCGCCCGCTCACCTTCGACGAGTTTTTGCTGAAAAGCAACCAGCTCGTGTTCGTATCCGCGACGCCGGGGCCGTATGAATTGGAGAACTCCGGGCAGATCGTCGAGCAAATAATCCGTCCGACCGGACTCATTGACCCGGAGGTCGAGGTTCGTCCGACGAAAGGACAGATAGACGACCTCATGAACGAGGTCGCCGTCCGCGTCGAGCATGGAGAGCGCGTCCTCATCACGACGTTGACGATAAAGATGAGCGAGGATTTGACGGATTATCTCCTCGAACACAACGTCAAGGCTCGGTACATGCACGCGAACATCGAGACGCTCGACCGCATACAAATAATCCGCGGCCTCCGCACCGGGGAGTTCGACGTGCTCGTCGGGATAAACCTCCTCCGTGAGGGACTCGACCTCCCAGAAGTCACGCTCGTCGCCATCCTCGACGCGGACAAGGAGGGTTTCCTCCGGGGAGAGCGTGCGCTCATACAGACCATCGGGCGGGCGGCGCGGAACGTGGACGGGCGGGTCATAATGTACGCCGACAAAGAGACCGATGCGATGCGGACCGCGCTCGGCGAAACCTCCCGGCGACGTGAGATACAGACCGCGCACAATGAGCGGAACGGCATCACGCCGCGCACCATAACGAAAGGCGTATCGGACATCCTCGTCGCGGCGGAGGCGAAGGGGCTTTACAAAACGCAGCGGCAAAAGAACGTCGAGCGGAACACCTCCGGCGACCCGGACGAGCTTCGCAACCTCATCGCCGACCTCGAGGCCGAGATGATGGAGGCGGCGGAGGATCTCAAATTCGAGTACGCCGCGAAGCTCCGGGATGAGATAAAGGATTTGGAGCGGCAACTCGGGGAGGCGGAATAAACCGCCCTCTCGCCGGCGAACCGAAATCCCTTTCGGACGGGTTTGTCTTTGCTGACGGCTGACCGCTGATCGCTGACAGCGCGGTTTTCGGCAAAGCCGAAAACCGCTTCATTCCCGGACGAGGATCATTTGCCAGTCGTCGCGCCTCGGCCTCGCGTCGAAATCTCGGATCGCCATCCAAAGAACGTCTTCGAGTTCGATGAGTCCCGTCGGAACGTGTGCTTTTTGGAGTTCGGCGCGTCCGACGTTCGCTCCGGCTCCGAGGTGGAGGTGGGGGATGGTGACGGGGCTTCGCCGATTCGGGTGCCATTGATATGAGACGATCTCTTTTCCTTCGTCGTCGAGCAAGGAATATATGTATCCGATTGTCTCGGCTCGCCACGGCGCTCTCGAAGCCGCGTTTCCCGCCACTCTCGTGAAGTGTCTCATCCAAAAATACACGTCCACGCCGAACAATTTGATCGGCATCCCGGAGCCGAGCGAAAGGAAATGCTCCGATTCCGGATGGTACTCTGAACCTCGCACGATGATCACCGAATCAGTGACGCACGAAGCTGTTCGCTGAAGCGTGGCTCGGAGACTGTGTACGGCCTCGTATGGCGTGCGCCCGTACAACGTTTACTCGGCGAAAGGAATGAACATCCCGAGGGCCATGATCTCCGGCTCGTTCTTCGTCCGGTCGTCCGGATCGTCATAATATCCCGAGTCCCACCGTTCGATGAACTCCTCGGCGGATATCCCGAGATACTTCCGGGTTTGCCTGTCGAGCATCTCCCGACCTTCTTCTTTGGAAATCTCGCGTATCTCGTTATCTTCCGTCCGGGTATGCTCCATAATGGAGCGAGTATATCGCAATGGACGATGGCGAAGGGGGGTGATGCGGCGATGACGAGCTTGTTCGGGAGGATGCTCCCACTCTTCATCGGGGTTTGGAAAGTCGAAGACCTCTTCACCGAAGCCGTCGCCCGCCTCTTCGAGCGTCGCCCCGACATATGCCTCGGGTGGCTGGAGGAGATCGGTGCGATCTTCACGCCGAAAGAAAACGAACGAAGGTATGTCCG
>JACDAJ010000170.1 GCA_013695475.1 Rubrobacter sp.
TCTTTGCCCGCTTCGGCGACGGTCTCGGCGACCGCCGGGGAGACGCGCTCGTCGAAGACCGAGGGGATTATGTAGTCCGGGGCGAGGCTCTCCTCGGGGATGACGTTCGCTATCGCCTCGGCGGCGGCGAGCTTCATGTCCTCGTTTATTTCGTGGGCCCGGATGTCGAGGGCGCCCCGGAAGATGCCGGGGAAGCAAAGGACGTTGTTTATTTGGTTCGGATAGTCGCTGCGACCCGTCGCGATGATGCCCGCGTATTCGTACGCTATCTCCGGCCTTATCTCCGGGTCGGGGTTCGCCATCGCGAATATGATCGGCTCGTCGGCCATCGCCCGCAAATGATCCACCGTGAGCACGTTCGGAGCCGAGAGTCCGACGAAAAGATCCGCGCCCTCCACCGCGTCGTCGAGGGTTCCGGTGCATCCCTCCGGGTTCGTGTTCTCCGCGAACCATCCCTTCGACGTGTCGAGCGATTCGCGCCCTTCGTGGACGACGCCTTTCCGGTCGCATCCGATGATGTTCGCCGCCCCGGCGGCGGCCATGATCTTCGCGCACGCCACCCCCGCCGCGCCCACGCCGTTCACCACGATTTTGAGATCCTCCATCCTCTTCCCCGTGATTTTGAGCGAGTTTATGAGCGCGGCGAGAACCACGACCGCCGTCCCATGCTGATCGTCATGGAACACGGGAATGTCGAGTTCCCTTTTCAACCTCTCTTCGATCTCGAAGCACCTCGGCGCGGAGATGTCCTCCAAATTTACCCCCCCGAAGCCCGGCGCGATCCTCTTCACCGTCTCGATGATTTCATCGGCGTCCTTCGTGTCGAGGCAAATCGGGAAAGCGTCCACGCCCGCGAACTCTTTGAAGAGCATCGCCTTCCCCTCCATGACGGGCATCGCCGCCTCCGGCCCGATGTCGCCAAGCCCGAGAACCGCCGTCCCGTCCGAGACGACGGCGACGGTGTTCCTTTTTATCGTGAGGTTGAATGCCCGTTCGGGGTCTTCGGCGATGGCCCGGCACACCCGCGCGACACCGGGTGTGTACGCCATCGAAAGGTCGTCGCGGGTGC
Organism: Rubrobacter sp.; assembly: GCA_013695475.1. Taxonomy (GTDB): domain Bacteria; phylum Actinomycetota; class Rubrobacteria; order Rubrobacterales; family Rubrobacteraceae; genus JACCWD01. The sequence goes on from JACDAJ010000170.1 coordinate 1,070, forward strand.
GGAGGTTCATCTTGGATTTCACTTCGATCTTCCCCCCGAGGTGCATGAGGAAAGTCCGGTCGGAGACGTTGACGACCCGGACCTCGGGCATCGCGTCAACGGCTTTGACGACATCTTGTCCGTGGCCGGAGTCGCGGGCGTTGACGGTGATGTCTCGGATGGAGTTGTCCTGCCCCATCCTCACGATGTCAACGGCTCCGACCATCCCCCCCGCCTCCCCGACGGCGGTGAGAATGCCGCCGAGGGAACCCGCCCGGTGCGGGAACTCGACCCTCAACGTCATGCTATAACTCGCGCTCGGTATGGCTTCCATATTCATCCCCATTCTTGAATACATGCTTCCACTCGCGGATAGTTTATTGCAAAGAACGAAGCCGGTAAAGCGGACTTTACGAAGCGTGGAAAGAAGGGCGTTCCGGAGGGCTATCTCACGCGGGGGCCACTGCGGGAATCGCCGCGGGAATCGCGCGAGTTCCATCCGAGGAGGAGGATGAGGAGGGAGCCGTAAAGGAGCGTCACGTACCAGAACCACGCCTCCTCGCCGCTCGTCCACGCCCACGCCAGACAGAGGACCATCCCGAGGTTCACGATGAAAAAGCCCGCGATGCGCGACACGTCTCCGACGACCCACCGTCCGTGGTTGAGGAGGAAGTCGCCGAAAACCTGGCACGTGACCCCGAGCAAAATGCAAAAAGGCCATAGTTTCCTCAAAAAAGAATCGTCCGCGCCGAAAAAATAAAGCGACACGAAAGCCGCCACCCCGAGAAGCGTGATCGGCACCCGCATGCCCGGCGATGATTCCGGGAGCCTACGAGAAAGCCTCCTCAAAACCCGGTACCCTTTGCTTTGTCCGACGACCACTCTCACAACAAAGCCATTATGCCACGACAAACCGCGTTCCGGGAACACGGAACCGAACCCGACCGGAGAAACCCCCTTCGCTCGGAGAGCTTCGCATCCGACGAAAAAAGACCGAAGCTCGGAATGCCCCCCGACTTCCTCTCACCCGACGCTCTCGCTTTCGCGCCCGACAAACCCTCGCCAAATTCGGTGGTGTGCCGTCTCCTTCCCGACTCCCGAAGCGAGGTCGCTTCGCTCCCGGTTATTGGTTTTTGCCAATAACCACAAACCAACAACCAATAACGGCGGCGAAGCCGCCCCCGAACCGCCTCATATCGGGAGGTATCCGGAATCGGGGAGGTCGCCGCCGGGGAGGGCGTCGCGGCGGGCGAGGAACCACCCTCCGAGGGGGGTGTCCTCACCGGCCTCGTCCGCCGCAGCTTCGAGGCCGTTTTTTAGTTCGGCGATGATGGGCGGCCTCTCGCCGTATGAGATCATCTCGAACTCCGCCGCGAGCGAAGCGTCCATGAACTCGCCCCATTTTCTCGCGGCGGCACTCTCCCCCGGCTCGGGCGGCGCGGCGAAAGCGGACTTTATCTCATCGGGAAGCCCACTCCCTTCAAGTATTTCGAGGCGCTCCGGCTCGGCCTTCCGCTCCCCCGCTTCGAGGTACCGCCGTCCGGCGAAAAGGAGGAGCCGGGACGCGACCGTCCTCTTTTGCCACGACTCGGCGACGTTCTCCCAGCTTATGAAGGAGCCTCCATACAACGCTTCGAGATTCAATTCCCCTCCCGGAAAACGGCTTCCGCCGCTTCTTCGACCGAAGCCGCAACCGTCCTCTTTTGCCACGACTCGGCGGCGTCCTCCCAGCCTATGAAAGAATTTCCGTACAATGTTTCGAGATTCAATTTCCCCCGCCCCGGAAAACGACCTCCTCGATCGGCCCGGCTTCCGCGGCTTCCTCGACCGGGCCGACTTCTCCGACCGGGTCGGCTTCTTCGTATGGGGTCGCGGCGGCGGCGTAATATCCGCGGTCGAGGAGGGTGAGTTCGTATAAATTCGGGGCGGAGAAATCGAGGACGGGGTCGTCTTCGGTGGCTCTTTCCATGTATGCGGACCATAAATCGAGCGGGAGGGTTTCGCCGCCGGCTTCGTCGAGGCCGTGGACGCCGGACATCGAGCGGTTTCCCTCGGGGTATCCGACCCACACGGCGGTCGAGAGGCGCGGAGTGTACCCGACGTACCATGCGTCCACATAGTCGTCGGTGGTTCCGGTTTTTCCGACGGAGGGGCGGCCGATCTCTTCGTCGAGGTCGTGGAAGCGGGAGGCGGTTCCGTTTTCGACGACGCCGCGCATCGCGTCGGTGGCCGCGGCGGCGGCGTTCGTGCTCATCACGCGCTTCGCTTCGAGGGTGTGGTCGAAGGCGGCCTCGCTCTCCCCGAAGCCGACCCGGCTTATGCTCTCGACGGCGTATGAATCGCGGTGGACGCCGCCCCCGGCGAACGTCGAGTACGCCGAGGCCATTTCCAGAGGACTCACGCCCGTGTTCGAGCCGCCGATGGCGGTGGCGGGAATCTCATCGAGCGGAGACTCGACCCCCATCGCCTTCGCGGTTTCGACGACGTTCTCGATCCCGACCATCGGGTCGAGGCCGAGGCGCACGAAAACCGTATTGTCCGACTCGGCCATCGCCTCGTATATGGAGATCTCCCCGCGCTCCGTGAAGTCGTAGTTTCGTATGACGTACTCGCCCGTCCCGCCGCTGAGATCTATATCCTCCGAGATGTATACGCTCTCCGGAGAAACCCCCTCGCGCAGCGCGGCCGCGAGCACGATGGGCTTGAAAGAGCTTCCGGGCTGGCGGCGGGCGTCGAGGGCGAGATTGAAACTTCCCTCTTGTCCGGCGAGGGCGCGTATCGCGCCGGACTGCGGCTCGACCGAGACGACGGCGGCGGACGGGTCGCCGGAGGCGAAGAGGACTTCGTCGGCGGAGGCGAGGGCTTCGCGCTGCATTTCCGGGTTTATGGTCGTGCGGATCCGGAGTCCGCCGTCCGCGAGCGCGTCGTCGCCAAGCTCGTCCTCGACCTCGCGCTCGACCTTCTCCAAAAACGGCGTGTATTCGGAGTAGTCGGGGGTGGGTGCGGGTTCGAAGTCGAGGGGGGCGCCCTGTGCCATGAGGCGTTCGCGCTCGGAGATCATGCCTTGCCGGCCCATGAGCCGGAGGATTTCGTCGCGCCTCTCGGTCGCCCGTTCTATGGCCGCCTCGCCGCCGGAGGCCGGGTATGTGGACGGGGCGTGGAGGAAGCCCGCGAGGGCCGCCGCCTCGGGGAGGGTGAGTTCCGCCGCCTCTTTTCCGAAATGCCGATTCGCGGCGACCTCCGCGCCGTATGCGCCGTTCCCAAAGTACACCGTGTTCAAATACGTCGTGAGGATTTCCTCTTTCGTGTGGCTTCTCTCGTACGAGAAAGCGAGGCACGCCTGGACGAAGCGCCGCCAGAACGAAGCCTGGAAACGCTCCTCCTCCGGGACGAAGAGGTTCTTCATGAGCTGCTCGGAGATCGTGGAGCCTCCCTCCTCGACGCTCCCGGCCCGGATGTCGGTATACGCCGCCCGCGCAAGCCCCTCGAAATCCACCCCGACATGCTCCTCGAAGCGCCGGTCCTCGACCGCCATGACCGCCTTCGGGAGATGTTCTCCGACATCTTCGGGGGAGACCGTGCGTCGGTTCTCGCGGGCTATGAAGCGCCCGATCTCCGCCCCTTCGGCATCGTACACGTATGAGTTCTCGGGGAGAGTCGGGTATCGTTCGTCGAGGTCTCCACCCTCGCTCTCGACCACGAAAAAATAGAGGCCGACGACGAAGATCGCGGCTGAAAGCACGACGACGAGGGCGGCATTGAAGAGGGTTCTCATCGCCCTCGAAACGCGTCCCACCGGACGGCGGACTGCCCGTCGGCCTCGCCCGGTCCGGCTCTCCCTTGTTTTCGTGCCAGTCTGGAAGGCGCTGTTCAAATCCACCCCGCCCGAGTCCGACTCATAGCCGGATGCTAGTATAGCCCCCATGACAGAGATTGTATGCACCGCCAAACGTGCCGGAGACTTCGAGAGCCGCACCGAGGAATACGTCATGGCCTTCTCCGTGGACGGCACGAGCCGCACCCTCTCCGTGAAGTACCTCGCGTCGAGGGCATACGAAATAAACGCCGCCCTCGACTCGTGCGTGGAGGCCATCCGCGAAGCGATCTCCGAAGCCGAACTCGACGGACTCGAAACCCGCCCCACCGACGAGAAGCTCTCGCAGTTCTCGTGGCGGGCGATGCAGTCCGTGAAATACGACGAAGGCGGAGAGAAAACCTCGAAGCTCGAATTGTAGGCAAAGAAAATCCGGGGCTTTTCCGAACCCCGGATCGAGTCGAGTTTTGCTCCCGGCTACGCCCCCGGCTACAAATTATTGAGGGGCGCGAAATAAGAGTCCGGGATGGCGTTGAAGAACCTGTTGAAAGAGGTGAACGTCCTCTCGCATCCCGTCGTGATGTCCTTGCTGTCCACGAGCACGCGGTCGAAGCCGCCGCCGCAGTCTATGACATCCCTCGCCGCCGGCACGTTTCTTGCGAAGATGGCGTCGTTGCCGCTTCCCGCCGTGATGGCGTCCACGTCGCTCGCGCCTTCGTTCGGCGGCCCGGCGAACAGATAGTCGGGGCCGGCTCCGCCGTTCATGGCGTCGGCTCCCCTTCCGCCGCCGACGAAGTCGCCGCCCGCGCCGCCGTCGAGGCTCTTGTCGCCGGACTTCGGCCCACGCTCGTTGCCCCCGAGAACCGCGTCTCGGCCGTCCCCGCCGGACATCGCGTCCGCGCCCCTCAACCCGAGGAGGATGTCGTTGCCCCCGAGGCCGATGAGGGCGTCGGAGCCGTTGCTTCCCCTCAGCCTGTCGTCGCCCGCCGTTTCATCCTCACTCCTTTCCTCTGAACGGAACGCGCCCTCGGACGCTCCCGTCGTTTGCAATATGCCAATCAGCATACAACCATCGCCGCCCCCGACATATCGCTCAAATGAGTGATTTTTTCGTATTGCTCCGCAATCCGCGCACGCGCTTCGCTGTCAGCATTTCAGCGACTCCGTGTCGAGTCACATGCGAAGCATCCGAATCCAGATATCGAGTACGCGCATCCTCCGCAATGCGGCCGTCCATACGCGCCTCCGGGTGAGTATGCCTCGCGGAGCATACGTCGGAACGAGGGGAATTCCTGCCCGGATACCGTATGACTTCCGCGAGCGCCTCCCCACCGAAGCTCGATCTCCGAAGCCGCCGCCGGATAACGCGCCCCCCGAAGCGAGAGAAGCGAAACGTGGCACTTCCCGCCGCCCGACACCGCCCGAACACGCTCGACCGGACTCCGTATCAGGCTTCGACCGCCGCGAGAAGCTCCGCGAGGGACGCCCGCCCCTCATAAAGCGCCGTCCCGACAATGACCCCCGAAACACCGGAAACCTTCGAGAGCGCGGCGACATCGTTCGCATCCCTCACCCCGCCGCTCGCTATCGTGGGGATCACGCGGGCGACTTCGGCGGTCTCTTCGAGGGCGGCGCCTTCCTCCATCCCGTCGCGCCCGACATCGGTGAAGAGGACAGACGACACTCCGTCGGAGGCGAGTTCTTCGGCGAGATCCCGGACGGACACGCCGCTCGAATTCTGCCAGCCATGCGTGGCGACGACGCCATCCCTCGCGTCAATCGCGACGACGAAGGACTCCCCGAGTTCCTCGACCGCCCGGAGCCGAAGCTCGCGGCTCTCGACCGCCGCCGTCCCGGCCACGATGAAGCCCGCGCCCGCGCCGCGAGCGGCGAGGAAATGGTCGAGATCCCTCATGCCGCCTCCAAGTTGAATCGGGACGGAGACGGCGGAGGCCATCCGTCGCACGAGGTCGAGTTGGGCGGGGCGGCCCCCTTTCGCGCCGTCGAGATCCACGACGTGGATGGCTTTCGCGCCTTGTATTTCCCATTCTCGGGCGCGGGCGACGGGATCGGCGTCGTATTCTTTCGACTGCCCGAAGTCCCCCTGTTTGAGCCGGACGCAACGACCGCCCCGCAAATCAATCGCCGGAAAAACCGTGAAAACGCTATCCACGCCGCGCCCACCCGAGGAAGTTCTCATAGAGTTTCAGTCCGGCGCGGCTGCTTTTCTCCGGGTGGAACTGAACGGCGACGAGGTTCTCGCGCCCGGCCGCGGCGCAAAAAGAGCCGCCATAGTCCGATGTCCCGAGGAGATCCCCACTCTCCGGCTCCGGATAGTATGAATGGACGAAATAAAACGCCTCGCCATCGAGGCCATCGAGGACGGGATGCTCCCGGCTCACCGAGATTTGATTCCATCCCATGTGCGGCACTTTCATCCCGTTCGCGGAAAACCGGACGACATTTCCGGAAAGAATTCCGAGTCCATCCACGCCCGGCGTCTCCTCCGAACCGTCGAAGAGGATTTGAAGCCCGACGCACACTCCGAGAAAGGGTTTGCCGACTTCATACGCCTCGCGGCACGCCTCGTCCATGCCGCGCTCGCGGAGCTTCTTCACGCAGTCGCCGAACGCTCCGACGCCCGGAAGGACGACCGCGTCGGCGGAGAGAACCCGACTCGGGTCGGATGTGAGATCCACATTCGCCCCGACTTTTTCGAGGGCGCGCGTCACCGACAAAGTATTTCCGGCATCATAGTCAATGACGCTGACGCGCAAGCTGCCAGCCATCAGCGATCGGCTTTCAGGTTTTCGACCGCGGAGACGATGCTCCCACGCGAACACGGCACGCGGCGGATGGAGTGGAGCATTCCGCCCCCCGACGAGCGGCGCCGCGGCGTCTCAGAAAAAGACTCTCCATCCGCGACTTTTAGCTGACGGCTGAAAATCAATCCACAACCCCCTTCGTCGAAGCGCTCCCCCGCTCCCGAACGGCCATCCCCGCCCGGAGCGCGACCGCGAGAGCCTTCACGCCCGACTCGACTTTGTGATGCGCGTTCGTCCCATAGTGGCAGTTCATGTGGAGCGTGAACCGCCCGTATTGCGTGAACGCCCGGAGGAATTCCTCGACGAGTTCGACGTCGAAGGTTCCGATCTTCTCCGGCATCTCTCCGAGATTGCACGTGAGGTGGCTCCTCGCGCCGAGATCCACGACGACCGTGGACATCGCCTCGATGAGCGGCGCACTCGCATCGGCGAACCGCACAATATTCGTCCGGTCGGCGAGCGCCTCGTCGAAAGCGCGTCCGAGGACGAGGCCCGCATCCTCGACGGTGTGATGGTCGTCCACCCACGTGTCGCCCTCCGCCCGGACTTCGAGGTTCATGCCGGAGTGGTGCGCGAGAAGGTGGAGGATGTGGTCGAGGAAACCCACGCCCGTCGAGACGTCGGCCTCGCCCGTCCCGTCGAGGTCGAGGGCGACCTTCACAAACGTCTCGCCCGTCTTCCGCTCGGCTTTTCCGGTTCGCGCCATGTTCCTCCGTTTTTTAGCGGTTGGCCGTCAGTATTTTAGCGAAGCTCTTTCGTGAAGTGGAACGAGAAAATGCCCATCCCCTTCCGGAAATAAAAACGATGCGCGTCCTTTCGCCCGATGCCCGAATCGAGGTGAAGCTGCGCGCATCCGCCTCGCCTCGCCTCGTCCTCCAGCCACCGGAGCATCGCCGCCCCGACCCCGGTGGAGCGGGCATCTTCGGCGGTCACGAGGTCGTCCACATAGAGGAGCTTCCCGCAATACAGAAATTCCTGGACGCGGAATCCCGCCGCCCCGACGACCTTTCCACCATCGTCATACGCGGCTGCGAGACGATATCCTTCGCCGCGCATCCGTTCGACCATCGAGAGATATTCGCTCTCCGAGAGATGCGTTCGGAGTTGCCTCATCACCGGATATATCGTCCGGAATTCCTCTTCCGAGAAGGCTTCCCTAATTTCCACCGCGCCTCCGGATCCCGACGCTCTTCGCGTGGTTCTCGAAGCCTTCGAGGCGGGCGAGGCGTTCGACGTGGGGGGCGAGTTCTTCGAGGGCGCCCGGGTCGAAGTTCATATAGTTCGTCCGGACGAGGAAATCATGGACGCTCCGCGGCGACGCCCACGCCGCCGTCCCGTCCGTCGGAAGCACGTGCGACGGCCCGGCGGCATAGTCCGACAAAGCGACCGGACTGAAATCCCCGACCGCCACCATCCCGACCTCCCGAAGGTCATTCAAAACCGCTTCGTGATCCTCGGAAATAACGTGTGCATGCTCCGGCGCGTACGCATTCGACACTTCGGCGGCGTGCGCCATGTCCCGAACGCGGACGAGCGAGACGAGTTCGGCGGGTTCCCCGGAAACGAGCGGCTCGACATCCTCGATGAGCTTCTCGTTCGGCGTGAGGAGGATGGCCGAGGCGCCGGAGAGATGCTCGGCCTGCGCCATGAGATCGTATGCGACGCGCTCCGGGAACGCGCTCGCGTCGGCGATGACGACGACATCGGACGGCCCTTGCGGAGCGTCAATGCCGACGACCCCGAAAACCTCGAGCTTCGCCGCCGTCACGAAGTCGTTGCCGGGGCCGAATATTTTGTTGACGGGGGCGACGCTCTCCGTGCCATGCGCCATCGCGGCGACGGCTTGCGCCCCGCCGACGGCATAAACCTCTTCGAGGCCGAGAAGCCCGGCGACCCCGAGAACCCATCGGCTGACTTTCCCGTCGCGTCCGGGCGGAGCGCACACCGAGATTTCGTCCACCCCGGCGACCCCGGCGGGAACCGCCGACATCACGAGCGAACTCGGGTACGCGCCGTGGCCGCCGGGGACATATATCCCGGCGCGGCGGATGGAGCGGAGCCTTTGGCCGAGGATCGTTCCGTTACGGCGAAGCTCGAAGCCCTTCGGCATCTCACGCGCCGAGAAGCGCCGGACGTTCGATATGGAAACCTCGAAAGCCTCCCGCACATCGTCGGGGAGCGAGGATTTGGCGGCTGCGATCTCCCCCGCCGGAACCCGTATTTCCTCGAGATCCACTCCGTCGAAGCGTTCGGTGTATTCGCGGAGTGCTTCGTCGCCGCGCCTCTGCACGTCCTCGACGATGCTCCGGGCGACGTCGCGGACTTCGCGGTCGAGAAATCCTCCGGGGCGGCGGAGATGTTTCGCGGTGTTTCGCGCGTCTTCGTTTCTCGCGTCGAGTTTTTTAACCACGCTTTCCTTTCATCGCGTCGAGTATCGTCGAGATCGCGTCGTGCTTCAGCCTATACGAGCCTCGGTTCGCGATGAGGCGGGCGGTCGAGTGCGAGATGTCGTCGAGAATGGCGAGGTCGTTCTCGCGGAGGGTGGTTCCCGTGGCCGTCAGATCCACGATGCACTCAGCGAGTCCCACGAGCGGCGCGAGTTCGATGGAGCCGTGGAGCGTGATGACTTCCGCCTGCCGCCCGAGCGACTCGAAATACCGACGCGCGATGTTCGGGAACTTCGTCCCGACCCGCACGACTTCGGCGTGGGATATCGCGCGTTTCACCTCCTCGGCCTCGTCGTTCGGGGCGGCGAGGACCATCTCGCACCCGCCCGTCCCGAGGTCGGCGAGTTCGATGACGTTCGGCGACTGTTCATCGAGGACGTCCTTCCCCACGATGCCGATGTCCGCCGCGCCATGCTCCACGAAAACCGCCACGTCCGAAGCCCGGCTGATTATGAACTCCGTCCCGTCCACTTCATAAAGCAGCTTCCGCCCGTTGTCGCGGAGCGCGTCGGCGGGAAGCCCGGCGGACGAAAGCGCGTCGAGCGCGTCGGAGAAAATAGCCCCTTTCGGGACGGCGACTCG